>JANQLR010000202.1 GCA_028280525.1 Longimicrobiales bacterium | reverse complement strand
GGCCGCGGACGCGGCGCTCCAGACCGAGGACCTGCGCGGGTCGAATGCCGAGACGACGGCGGAGACGGCGGCCGAGGACGGGCCGGCGGATCGCGATGTCGCGCAGGAGGCGGCGGAGGAGGAGGACGACGACGAGGCCGCGGACGACGACGAGGAGGAGGCGGAGCCCGCGGAGCAACCGCTCGGCTACGGCGACCTCGTCGGGGGGACGGGCGGGATGACCGCCCTGCACCACGCCGCCCGGGAGGGGCACGCGGAAGCCGCGATGGCGCTCCTGGCCGGCGGGGCGGACCCGAACTCGGTGAGCGGTGGCGACGGGAGCACCCCGATCCTCCTCGCGACGATCAACGGGCACTTCGATCTCGCCCTCGCACTGATGGAGGCCGGGGCCGATCCGTCGCAGGGGAATCACGCGAACATCACTCCGCTCTGGGCGGCCATCAACGTGCAGTGGGCCCCGAAGGCGCTCTACCCCCAGCCGAAGAACCACCAGCGCCAGTCGGTCGACTACCTCGGCTTCGTGGAGCGACTCCTCGAGTCCGGGGTGGATCCGAACGCGCAGGTGAACCGGAACGTCTGGTTCATGTCGTACAACTTCGACCTGCTCGGTGTGAACGTCCGCGGTTCGTCCCCCTTCTGGCGGGCCGCCTACGCGCTCGACATTCCGGCGATGCGACTGCTGGAGTCGTACGGCGCCGATCCGCACCTGCCGACGCGGAAGCCGCCGGAGCGGGCGCGTCGCGGGGATCCGCCGGAGGATCACTCCGGCCTTCCGCCCGTACCGGTGGGTGGCCCCGGCGTCTACCCGATCCACGCGGCCTCCGGGGCGGGGTATGGCCAGGACTACGCCGCCAACTCGCACGAGCATGCCCCGGACGCCTGGCTGCCCGCCGTCCGCTACCTGGTCGAGGAGCTCGGCGCCGACGTGAACGCCCGGGACCAGTTCGGCTACAACGCCATCCATCACGCGGCGGCGCGCGGCGACAACGAGCTGATCCTCTACCTCGTCGAGCAGGGGGGAGACCCGCTCGCAGTCGCGCGAAACGGCCGGACCACGGTCGACATGGCGAACGGACCGATCCAGCGCGTCGAGCCGTACCCGGAGACGATCGCGCTCCTCGAGTCGATGGGTGCCAAGAACAACCACAACTGCCGGAGCTGCGAGTAGGTGCAGGGGACCGGGCCCGAGCTGGCCCGCCTTCGCGCCCTCTGCCTCGCCCTCCCCGAGGCGCGTGAAGTCGAGGCGTGGGGCGCCCCGACGTTCCGCGTGAAGACCATCTTCGCGATGTACTCCGGCCCGCTCAGCCCCAACCACCCCGAGCGGGAGGACGTCTGGGTGAAGGCTCCTCCCGGGGACCAGGACTTCCTCGTGTCGAAGGACCCGGAGCTCTTCTTCGTGCCACCGTACACGGGGCCCAAGGGGTGGGTCGGGGTCGTCCTGGATGGCTCGACCGACTGGGACCACCTCGAGGTCCTGCTTCGCGAGGCGTGGAGGATGAGCTCACCGAAGCGCCTGGTCTCCGAACACGCCGAGGCGCTCGGACTCTAGGCGCTCTCCTCAGCGCGTCAGCGTCGGCATCCGTCCCGCGTGCTCCATCCCGACCTCGATCGCCTCGGGCTCGGTCACGATGATCACCCGGAAGCCCTGGTCGAGCCGCTCGGCGATGTCGTCGACGCCTGCGGTTACCCCGCACGCCACCTCGAACTCGAGGCAGGCGGCGAGGACGGCCTGGATCGCCGCCTCGACCTGCTCCATGTCCCCCTCGTAGGCGCGGCGCAGGTCACCGGGGCCGGCGAAGACGACTGAGAGTCCTGGCGTGGCCATGATCTCCCGAACGTTCGCGATCCCCTCCTGGTCCTCCACGATGAGGATGTTGATCGTCTCCGACGTGGGGTCGGCAGGCCAGGGGGCGCCGAGCAGATCGACGGACCGCGCCGCCTCCTCGCCCGTGGTCACATGCGGGAAGGTGATCCCGGCCGCCCCCGCGGCCATCGCCTCCTCCACCTTCCCCGCGATCGCCTCCTCATCGGCGTGAATCGCGGGGGTGCGGACGATGACGGGGAAGTCGGCGAGGGCGGACTCCCCGCCCGCCTCGACCATCCCCGACATGTACTCGGTCATCGTGGCGATGTCCCAGGGGCCCGACTCCATGGAGTAGAGCTGGAAGTCCGCGCGTTCGACGCCCATCCACTCGATCCCACCCTCACGCGACTTGGGGCCTGCGAAGCGACCGAAGACGGCGCGGCCCTCCGAGAGGAGGCGGGCGATGTCGGAGGCGGGTGCGACGGCCGGCGTGTCCGTTGCGGGGGCGGAGGTCTCCGCAGCCTCGTCCGCGCCGCCGCAGGCGGCGCCGAAGAGGAGGACGGTGGCGAAGGCGGTGAGGTGGGCGTGGCGGTTCATCGGCAGGGTCTCAGGAGGGTCGTCCGAGGTTCCGAATCGGCAGCGTCACCGACGCGTCCGCAAGCGGTCGGGGCCGAGGGTCAGGTGGTGACGAGGAACGCGAAGGCGAGGACCGCAACGCCGAACCCCACCGCGAAGATCCCGGATCCCACCAGCCCCGGTATGCTTCCCACGCTCGCGCCGGCGACGAGGGCGTCCTGCTCTCCACCCGCGTCGAAGATCTCCCCGGCGGACTCCTCGACCCAGTAGCGATCCCAGCGAAGGAAGACGCCGATCAGATCTCGGGAGTTCAGCCGCAGGTCCCAGGAAACGCCGTGGTCGTTCTCCATGCGCGCGGGGTTGGCCTCGGTCCGGGTGTACCCGACGGACGACTCCAGCGAAAGCGCCGGGTTGAGCCACCGTCGGCCGCGGAGTCGTGCGCCGGAGAAGAGCCCCTTCGCATGGGTCGCGGCGGTGAGGGTCGCCCCGAAGGCCCATCCGCCTCCCCGGGTGTTCCACATGTGCCCGACGTTCCACTCGAGGCTTCGTCCCAGGAGATCGACCTCCCTCAGGGGCGGGTCGAAGGAGGCCGCCCGCGTCGTCTGTGCGATGGGCAGCACCGCCTGCATCTCGGTGATCCAGAAGG
>JANQLR010000149.1 GCA_028280525.1 Longimicrobiales bacterium | reverse complement strand
CAGCCCGGGCGCGAGGGTGACCTCGTCGTCGAAGGGCCGGAACCCGATGCGGAGGATGCGGAGGCGATAGGCCCCGGGGGCCACCGTCATGCGAAAGCGGCCGTCGGCGTCGGTAAGCGCCGAGGCCGCCTGCACATCGCCGCGCATGAGCCCGACGACCGCGCCCTCCACCGGGCCTCCGGCGCCCGGGCCCTCACCCAGGATCACCACACCCGCGAGCGTCGCCTCCTGAGCCGAAACCCCTCCCGCGAAGAGGAGGAGCGCGCACGCCGCGGCGAACAGCTGCGCCGCCGTGGATCGCCTTCGCGCCGACGGGTTACACTCGCCGTCATGAAGGCCTTCTATTGCGATCAATTCGTGCTCCCTCTCCCCGAGGGTCACCGGTTTCCGATGGAGAAGTACGCGCGGCTGCGTGCAGATTTGGAGACCTACTCTAATCTCGATCTTCAGGTTCCCGCGGCGGCAACCGATGCGCAGCTGCTTCGCGTTCACGACGCCGACTACCTCCAGCGGGTGGTCGATGGATCGCTGGAGCGGGACGATGTGCGCCGGATCGGCTTCCCCTGGTCCCCGGAGCTGGTCGAACGTTCCCGGCGCTCGGTCGGCGGGACGCTGGCGGCCGTCGATGCCGCGCTCGAGGACGGCTTCGCGGCGAACCTCGCGGGCGGCACGCACCACGCCTTCCCGGGGCACGGGGAGGGCTTCTGCGTCTTCAACGACGTCGCGGTCGCGGCGCGGAACGCCCAGGCCGGGGGCCGCGTGGAGCGGGTGGCGGTCGTCGATCTGGACGTGCACCAGGGGAATGGCACCGCGGCGATCTTCGCCGGCGACCCCAGCGTCTTCACCCTCTCCGTGCACGGCGCCGCGAACTACCCCTTCCGGAAGGAGGAGGGCGACCTGGACATCGCCCTTCCCGACGGCGCCTCGGATGAGACGTATCTGGAGGCGGTCGACCACGGTCTCGGGGTGACGGCGCGCTTTCGACCCGAGCTGATCCTCTACGTCGCCGGAGCGGACCCGTACGTCGGCGACCGCCTGGGGCGGCTCTCGGTCAGCGAGGAGGGGCTCGCCGAACGCGACCACCGGGTCTGGCGGCTCGCCGAGTCCCTCGGGGTGCCGGTGGCGGTGGTGATGTCCGGGGGCTACGCTCCCGAAATCGACGACATCGTCCGGATCCACGCCCACACCGTCCGCTCCGCCGCCCGGCGGGCCGAGATGGTGCGGGTGGGGGGTCCCGGCTGACCCGAACCCGACCTGCGCCCTCGCTCTCCGGTGAACGCTGAAGCTCTCCGCGCGGCCCTCGACCAGCACCCTCGCACCCACCTCGTCGCGGGCGTCACCCCCCTCGTCACCGCCCCTCGCCTCCGAGGCACGCTGGGTCCGGAGACGCCCGAGCTGTGGATCAAGCTCGATGAGGAGACCGGGTTCGGTCTGGGCGGGAACAAGGTGCGGAAGCTCGAGCACGAACTCGCGCCCACCCGCCTCGACGGCGTCACCCACCTGATCACGACCGGTGGAGCGCAGTCGAACCACGCTCGGGTCACCGCCGCCGCCGCGGCACGCCTCGGCCTCGGGTGCCTCCTCGTGCTGAACGGCACCGAGCCGGCCCACCCGACCGGGAACGCCCTCCTGCACCGCCTCCTGGGAGCCAAGTTCCGCTGGGTGGGGAGCCGGGCCGAGCGCGAGCCCGCCATGCAGGAGGAGGCGGCGCGGATCGCGGAGGCCGGGGGGAGGGCGCTGATCATCCCGCTGGGCGCCTCCACCACCCTCGGGGCGCTCGGCTACGTGAGGGCCGCCCTGGAACTCCACGAGCAGATCGACGAGACGCGCGACCGGGACGTCCACATCGTCCTCGCCTCCTCCTCGGGAGGGACCCTCGCGGGGCTCATCGCGGGCTTCGCCCTCGTGGAGCGACCGGACATCCACCTCTACGCCATCAGCTCCGACACCCCGCGGGACGAGCTGCTCCGCACCGCGGCCGACCTGGCCGGTGGAGCCGTGGAGCGGCTGGGCGCCGACCCGAAGGTCATCGCCGACCAGCTGGCTCGGACCGATGCGTCCGACGCGCAGGTCGGAGACGGCTACGGGATCCCGACCCCGGCCTCGCGGGAGGCGACGGAGCTGTTCGCGCGTTCCGAAGGCCTCCTCGTGGACCCGACCTACACGTCGAAGGCGGCGGCGGGGCTCGTCGCGGCGATCCGCTCCGGTCGCTTCCTGGCCGGCGATCGGATCGTCTTCCTCCACACGGGCGGACATCCGGCGCTCTTCGCGAACGGCTAGGAGGACGGCCCGGCCGATGGCGTCCGAGCGGGGCGAAGGGGTATTCTGTCGCGTCGACCGACCCGCCACCCCCGACGCCTCGTGACCGACCTCCGCCCGACCGATCTCCTCCGCAAGGTCCCGATGTTCCGGGAACTCAGCGACGCCGAGCTGCAGCAACTCGGCGAGCTCTGCACGGAGGAGCGATTCGAGTCCGGGGACGACATCGTCACGATCGGCGATCCGGGGCACGCCCTCTACATCGTCCTGGAGGGCGAGGTGCAGGTGGTCTACCCGGCGCGCTCGTCCGAGTACGAACTCGCGCGGCTGGGGACGGGCGAGTGCTTCGGGGAGATGGCGCTGCTGAACGAGATGCCGCGCTCGGCCACCGTGCGCGCGCTCGAGGAGGTTCACACGCTGACGCTGGAGAAGAGTGCGTTTCAGGAGCAGCTCCTGCGGACGCCCTCGGTGGCCGTCGCGCTCCTCTCCACCCTGTCGACCCGGATCCGCAACGCCGACGAGCAGATCAGCGGCCTCTCCGACAAGGCGATGAAGGACCCCCTCACCGGCCTCCTGAACCGGCGCGCCTTCAACGACCGCATCAACGAGGAGTGCGATCGGACCCGCCGCTACGGGGAGCCCTTCTCCCTCATCCTGATCGACCTCGACAAGTTCAAGTCGATCAACGACAGCTTCGGCCACGACATCGGCGACGCGATCCTCGCCTGGGTGGGACGCCTCCTCTCGGAGCACACCCGCTCCGCCGACTCGGCCTTCCGCATCGGGGGGGAGGAGTTCGCCGTCCTCTGCCCCTCGTCGGCCGGACAGGTCACCGAGAACGCGGCCGAGCGACTCGTGCAGGTCGTGGCGAATGCGCGCCCTCCGGTCCGCTTCGATCTGGTGGTCACGATGTCGGCCGGCTTCGCCAGCGCGCCGATGGACGGTCGCCGCCCCGACGAGCTCTTCCAGGTGGCGGACCGGGCCCTCCTTCGCGCCAAGGCGGACGGACGGAACCGGGTGTGCGCCCCGGCGGAGGGCTGAGAAGGTCTCCTCCGTGCGGCTGAGCGGGCTCGACTGGGCGGTCATGGCCGCCTACGGCGTCGTGGTGCTCGGCGTCGGTCTCTGGTTTGCGCGCCGTGCCGGGCGCGACACCGAGAGCTACTTCCTGGCGGGCCGCTCCCTCCCGTGGTGGGTGCTCGGCACCTCGATGGTCGCGACGACCTTCTCGACCGACACCCCCAACCTCGTCGCCGACATCGTCCGCACGGACGGCGTCGCGGGGAACTGGGTGTGGTGGGCGATGGCGCTCACCGGGATGCTCACCGTCTTCTTCTACGCGAAGCTCTGGCGGCGCTCCGAAGTCGTCACCGACCTGGAGTTCTACGAGCTCCGCTACTCGGGGCGACCGGCCGCCTTCCTGCGGGGTTTCCGCGCGATCTACCTGGGCGTCGTCTTCAACGTCATGGTCATGGCCTCCGTCACGCTGGCCGCGATCAAGATCGGGGGCGTCCTCCTGGGGGTGACGCCGCTTCAGGTGGTGGTCGTGGCCGGGCTGGTCACCCTCCTCTACTCCGCGACCTCCGGGCTCTGGGGCGTGGTCGCGACCGACCTGCTCCTCTTCGTGCTCGCGATGTTCGGGTCCGTCGCGGCGGCGGTCTACGCGGTGCGCCACCCCCAGGTGGGGGGCCTCGAGGGCCTCCTCACCCACCCCGCCGTCGACGGCAGACTCGGCTTCCTCCCCGACTTCTCCGATACCTCGACCGCGCTCGCGATCTTCATCGTGCCGCTGGCCGTGCAGTGGTGGAGCACCTGGTACCCCGGCTCCGAGCCGGGAGGCGGGGGGTACGCCGCGCAGCGGATGCTCGCCGCCCGCACCGAAGAGGACTCCCTCCGAGCGGTGCTCTGGTTCAACGTCGCCCACTACGGACTCCGGCCGTGGCCGTGGATCGTGGTGGGGCTCGCCTCGCTCGTCGTCTACCCGACCGTCGACTCGATCCAGGCGGCCTTCCCCGCCCTCGACCCCTCGATCCTGCAGAACGACCTCGCCTACCCGGCGATGCTCGTCTTCCTGCCGAGCGGGCTCCTCGGCCTCGTCGTCGCCTCCCTCGCGGCGGCGTACATGTCGACGATCAGCACGCACCTCAACTGGGGTGCGTCGTACGTCGTCCAGGACGTCTACCGGCGCTTCGTCGCGAGCGACCGCGACGATGCGCACTACGTCCGGGTCGCGCGCTGGACGACGGCGGGGCTGACGGTCCTCATGGCGGTCGTCGCCCTCGCCCTGCAGAACGCGCTGCAGGCCTTCCAGATCCTGCTGCAGATCGGGGCGGGGACGGGGCTCGTCTTCATCCTCCGCTGGTTCTGGTGGCGCATCAACGCGTGGACCGAAATCGCCGCCATGGTCCTCTCCTTCGCCCTCGCGATCTGGCTCACCGGCGGGCTGTGGGGGCTGGAGTGGTGGACCCCCGAGTGGAACGCGAGCGGACGACTCGTGGCGGCTGTGGCGGTCACCACCGTCGGCTGGGTCACCGTCACCCTGCTCACGCCGCCCGCCGAGATGAAGACGCTGCAGCGCTTCGTGCGGAAGATCCGACCGCAGGGACCGGGGTGGGGGATCGTCCAGGACGAGATGGTGCGCGGCGGCGAGCGGATCGAGGAGGTGCCCGGGGACGGCTCGCTCTCCGCGGCGGCCCTCTCCTGGCTCCTCGCCTGCATCGCGATCTACGCGGCGCTCTTCGGCGTCGGCTACCTGGTCTACGGGGCGTGGGGCGCCGGAGCGGCGGCGCTCACCCTCGCCCTCGCCTGCGCGGCCGGGGTCCTCCGGCTCTTCCGGAGAGACGGTCTCCGCTGAGGGCCCCGCCGGCCCGGGTCTCCGGGGGTCCCCGGGCGCCCCGTCAGCGCGCCTCCCCGTCCGACCGGAATGCGCGCCTCGTACCCAGGTTCCGGACCGACCACCCCCGCGCTTCGGCGGCGTCCCGCACGACGCGCTGCCCGAAGGCGCGGGTGACGTCGGGAGCGTAGAGCCACCCGCTCGACGGGTGCCATGCGATCAGCGACTCCGGGGCGTCGGGGAGCGAGAAGGGCGCGAGGTGGAGTCGGAGTTCGCCGGCACCGACCTCCGTGTCTCCGGATACCGTCCGAAGGTCCCCCGACACGCCGGCCGCGTGGAGCATTCGCTCCAGATAGGGCCGGGCCGACCCCGAGGTCCAGATCGGGAGTCCGCGTCGTGCGGCCGCCACTACGCCGCCATTCCCCGTCGCCGCAACGGCGGCCACGACCCCGATCACGGGCTCCACGCCGGCGGACTCGAGGGAGGACAGCGCCGACTCCAGGTTGAATTCCGCCTGCCCCGCTCCGATGACCACCCAACCCTCCGAGGTGGGGACCGCGCCCAGTGGATAGCCGAACCCCCCGCCCTCCGCCAGACCGTCCGCGGCGATCTCGAACGGACGGAGTGGCCGCGACTCGTGCATCGGTCGCGTGGCCGTCGCGAGGTAGGCCGCACGGAGCTCGGGCGAGACGTGGAAGGAGTCGGCAGCAATCTCCAAGCCGAAGACGGCGTCGCGGACCGTCATCCGCCGGTAGGGCACGCCGACTCTGTGCACGTCCCACTGCGTCGGGATCGAGATCTCCCCGAAGTCCCGCCACCCGGCGTACCAGACGTCGACGTCCATCGTGCCCCACGGCACGAGCCCGAAGTCGTTCCCGTGCGACGCGGCGAACCGCAGCAGGACGGGAGCACCGCTCGCCTCCTGAAGCATCACCTCGACCTCGAAGCCGTCGACGGTAGCCCGCACCCGGTGGTGGAGTTCTCCAGCCAGAACGGTGTCCGGTGCACTGTGCAGGTCCCGCGCGTCGGCCAGGCCCACGAGGAGACGGTCCGGGGTGTAGAGGAAGAGCTCCCGGCGTTCGTCCACGTAGGCAATGCTGAGCGGCTGGGCTCCCCTCCCCAGGTCGGTGGTCGCGACCGAGTCGCGAACGACGTTCACGATCGATCGAGCACCGAACTCCCGAGTGTTCCTCCACGCGGGGATCCGGTAGTCGCGCACGTCGACGTGACGTTCGAAGGAGGGCCGGTCGGTCGCCGGCAGGGCGCGGAATCCGGTCTGCTGCCACTGGGTCATGAAGTCGAACCGGACGGTCTCGAGTGCCCGCAGTCTCGCCTCGCCGCCCATCAGCGCCATCGCCCGTGCGACCCGCTCGCGCGCCGTGTCCGGTGCCTCGTCCTGCGCCTCGAGCAGACCGGGGTGCAGCGCCGCCGCGAGAAGCCCGACGAGCATGAACGTCCGTCCCCACCGAGGTGCCACCCCACCCGTCATCTGCATCCCGATCCCCTCTTGGTTCGAGCGGTGCGCGCCGCGAACCGGCGCCTGACCCGAGGAGTTTCGGGGAGACGCACGACCCGCCATATCGTCCGAAGGGATGAGGCGCGGGACGAGGGGTCGACCCGAGCTTCCATCGGTCGCACCTGAACCGGAGGATCCGTTGTCCTGCGAAGCCGCACTCGATCTCCTGCTGGCGCGGAACCGCGAAGAGGCGGTCGCAATGCTTCAGGCGATCGCGGTCGGCGGGGACGCCGCGAACGGATCCAGTTCCCCGGCCCCCGCGGCGGGCCGCGACGCCAGGACGGCGGCCGGGGCGATCCTCCGGCTCCTCGGGGTGGAGCAGGCGCCCCGGTCTCCCACGCCGGTTCCAGGGTCTCTGGCCCACCTGGTCGGCGTGATCGACTCGGCCTCCCGGGCGCTGCGCGAGGGGCGCGTTGCGGAGCTGGTGGAGGGCGCCTGCGCCGTCGATGCGGCGGTGGAGGACGCCCATCCCTGGCTTCAGCTGCGTGCGGCGAGCCTGATGCAGGCCGCCTTCCGCTTCACCGCCGACCCCGAGGTGCTCGACGCGGCGATCACGTCGTGCACCCGGGTCGGCGACCGCGTCGACGCCCCGAACGCGGCCATCGTGGGCAGGGCCCTCCTCGCCTCGGTCCATATGATGGCCGGACGGCTGGACGCCGCCATGGAGCGCGCAGACGCCGCCCTCGAGCTGGCGGCCACCCGGGGGCGGGCAGATGGGGCCGAGGCCGCACTGGCGCACCAGTTCCGCGGATACCTCCTCTGGGAGTGGGGTCGTGCGGAGGAGGCCGAGATGGAGCTGCGGCGCGCGTGGGAACGGACGACGGAGCGGGAGGCCGGCGTCCGCAGCGGGGTCGCCCGCGTGATGGCCACGCTGACCGCCGCGGAAGGGCGAGCGGAGGAGTCGGATCGATGGATGGAGGAGCTGGAGGCTCTCGTCCGGGAGCCCATGACCCTTCGCAACCGGGAGTGGCTCGCCGCCGTTCGCCTGACCCGGGCGGTGCTCCTGCGACGATCCGGAGCCGCGCCCCCTCGAGGCCCGGTTCTGCGGGAGATCGAGAGGTGGCGTCGGAGCTGGGCGTACGAGGTGGACGACGTGGTGGGCTGGTCCGTCGAACACCTCCGCTCACGCCTCCACGAGCTGTCGAACGCGCTGACGCTCCTGGAGCTCACGCGACAGTGGACCGGCGCCCTGGCGCTGGCTGGCCTGGTGCTGGACCGCGTGGGCCCCGTGCGGGTCGGGTTCCAGCTCCACGCGGCGACCGCGCGCGCCGTCGCGCTCGAGGGGCTGGGGCGAAGCGCCGAGGCAGACGACGCCTGGTCCACGGCGCTGTCCATCGGGGTGCCGCGGGGCTACGTGCGGAGCTTCTACGACGGTTCGGAGCTCCGGCTTCGGCTTCAGCGCCGTGCGGTGCAGCGGCCGGAGACCGTCGAACTCGCGAAGGAGATCGCCGCCGCCGCCGGGCGGCCGCACGAGGAATCGGCGACCCGAGCCCTCACCCCTCGGCAGGGCCAGGTGCTCGAACGTCTGGCGCTGGGCGAGCGCAACCGCGCCGCCGCCGCCGCCCTCGGGGTATCGGAGGCCACGCTGAAGACCCACGTCCGTGAGATCCTCCGCCGTCTGGGCGCCGAGTCGCGGACGCACGCCGTGGCAATCGCTCGCCAGCGGGGACTGCTCTGACCAAGTCGGTGGCTCACATCCTGTCGCCCTCATCCCGCCGTGCGATCGGATCCCGCCCTCCGGGGGTAGGGAGCGATGAGATGCAGTCGTGATGCGTGGACCGTGTGGAGAGGATGAGGGGATGGAGCACGAGGATTTCGATCTGGACCTGGGGGACCCGGCCGCCTCCTTCGCCGTGCTGGCCGACGGGGAGACCCCGACGCCGATGGTCGACTTTCGCGGACACGACGGGCACTCGCTCGCCCTGCCCTACGCCCGCCTGCTGAGCATCGACTTCCAGCCGGTCTCGGGCATCTCGCTGGAGTTCCAGGATCACCGCGTGAAGATCCGCGGCCGGAATCTGCGACGGCTGTACGCCGCGCTCGTTCAGCACCGCGTGGTCTTCGTTCAGGAGGGCGATCTCGACGTCGTCTCCGAGTCGGAGCCCTTCGTGGACCGGATCGTCGTGGGTCGGTCGGAGCCGGAGCTCGAGCTGGAGCTGGACCGGGCGCGCTGAGCGGGCCGCGACCTGAGGGGCCCCAGGGGAAGGGGCGGAAGCCCGGGCCGCCGTGGTGCGGCTTCAGGCCCGGCTACATCGCGTAGCGCGCGTCGACCGCTGCCCGGATCCGATCCAGGGTCTGCCCCTCGGCGTGCCGGCGGATGACCAGGCGAGCCGTCCCCTGGCAGATCGCACACCCACGCGCCATCCCGTCGTGATGGAAGCAGGTGAGGAGGGAGCGGCGGTTCATCGGCGGAAGCATGCACCCGCAGTAGCAGGCGAGCCCGTCCGCGATCTCCGGGATCGCGCGGATCCCGTCGTAGAGAGCGATGATCTCCTCGTCGACCCCCTCCTCACGGAGCTGCTCGGCGGAGAGGACGTCCGCGGCGGAGATCCCCTCGCGCGGCTCGGGGTGCGAGAGCTCACCCTCGTACGCATGCATCGCATGCGCGTGGGGGCAGTCGGAGTCGGAGCATCCCGAGCACTCCCCGTGCGCGCCATGCGCGGCGCGCGCTCCGAGCGCCCGAGGGCGCACCGCCGCGAGAGCGGCCGTAACCGACGCCGGAAGCGTCGCCACGAAGGTTCGCCTGGAGATCATCGATTCACCTCTGCACACCAAAGACGACGGACCGTCCGCCGCTCGCCGAAGATAGCGCGAGGCGGGGCGGTTCCGGAATCTGATCGATCGAGTCAGGTGCCTCGGCGCCCCCCCACCCGGTCGCGAAGCGCGGTGCGGGTCACGGCCTCGCCCCGATCCACGCCCGGCGTGGCGGTCCCGGGCGGACCGGGATACCGTGACCGGGCGTCCCCGTCCGCCTTCGGGGCGCTGTCCCCCCCCCCGCCAGGAGCCGCACCGTGCGTCGTCTCGCCCTCCTCCTCACCGTCCTCGCCCTGACGCTCCTCCCCGCCCGCGGCATGGAGGCGCAGCTCGCGACCTCGATCGGCGCCGGGCTCGCGCAGGGGACGGGAGACTGGGGCGACCAGTTCGACCAGGGGTGGACGGTTCGCGGACAGGCCGCGCTCGACCTCCTCCTCGCCGGACTCCACGCCCAGGTCGGGGCAACGCAGCTCCCCGGCGCGAACGGGAACGACGACGCGACCATCTTCCACGCCGGAGTCGGCGGTCGCGTCGGGCTGGGGCTCCTCTTCGTGGGCGCGAATGCGAACTACTACCTCGGCGACGTCGACAACGGGGTCGGCTTCGCACCCGAGGTGGGGATCAGCTTCCTCATGCTCGAGGCGGTGGCGGACTACCGGGTCGATGGCGACCAGAGGATGTGGGGTGCCCGAGTGGCGCTGAAGTTCTAGCGACCCGTCACTGGCGTCCCGCGTCGGAGGCCCGCGCGTATCCCCACACCTGGACCGCGCCGAGCCCCGCTTCCACGACGGCGAAGAGGAGCAGCACCGCCGTCGCGTCGAGGAAGACGACGTAGGCGACCATCAGGAGAGAGAGGAGGAGTCGCGTCACCCCGTCCCAGAAGCCGTACTCCAGGAGCGGGTTCCGGGCGCGCGCGACCGCCCACACGGCGGTGATCACCGCCATCATGTTGACGAAGAAGAGAGCGAGCGGAGGGAAGTCCCCGACCCCTCCGGGGAGGCCCAGCGACGCGTCGACCCGCTGGATGACCGAGAGGGTCCAGGCGACGACGCCCGGGAAGAGGAAGGGGACCATCAGTATCGCATCGTACCAGCCGGTTGCCCTCACCAGCTTCTCGTAGGTCGTCCTTGCCATCTCGCCTCCTCGAGGACTCCGTGGGAGGCGGACGATCACGACGGCGGACCGAGGCCGGCAATTACGCGTCAGGTAATGACCCGAACGAACTCCCTCCACGACCGGCGGATGCGACGCCGGCGGCGGCGCACAGGTTGAGCGCGCCGAGCGCCGCGCACACGAACGGGCTCGGTGTGCAGCTGCGCTACTGGCGCAGACTGCGGGGGCTCAGCCAGCTGCAGCTCTCGCTGGAGACCGGGGTCTCGTCCCGGCACCTCAGCTTCCTCGAAACGGGACGGTCCACCGCGTCCGAGGAGACGCTGGAGCGGATCTCCGACGCACTCCGGCTCTCCCCCGCCGACACCACCTGCCTGAAGCGGAGCCGCGCCGGGCTGGGGGGTCGACCTCCCCTCCCCAGCCCGAAGGTCCGGGACGCGCTCCGCCGCGCGGTCGACACGCACTCCCCCTGGCCCGCACTGATCGTGGACTCGATCGGCACCGTGCACTACGCCAACGCCGGGATGGTCCGAATGCTGGACGGGGTGCGGGGCGAGCACGAGACCTCGAACCTCTTCGAGTTCTACTTCGCGCCGTGGGGCTTCCGCTCCATCGTCGAAGACGAGCCCAGGGTCGCGCCTCCGCTCTTCGCACGGATCCGGCGGGACCTGCTCTCGCTCGGCGATCCGGAGGCGATGAGGGTGCTCGACCGCCTCTCCCGGCTCGCGCCCGACCTGGCGCGACTCGAGCCCCGCTCGATTCCCGACGAGCCGGACCCGGTTCTGGAGACCGCGATCCGGCTGGATGGGGTGCGGCTCCGACTCTCCTCCATCGAGGCGTCGCCGGGCAGCGACGAGGGGGGGAACCGGACCGACTGGCGAGTGGAGACCGTCTTCCCGCTCGATGATGAGAGCCGGCGCTGGTTCACGGGTTAACGCCCGCGCCGGAGCTTCTCAGCCGCCCCACACCAGCGCGTCCGGAATCTCGTAGACCGCGTCGCCGATCCAGACCACGTACGCGTCGTCCTCGCGGCGCGCCTCGAAGTCCGCCGCCCCGTCGGCCTCGGCGAGGTCCGCCCCGACCGGGATCCCCATCCGGTAGAAGACGGCGCGCGTCCCCCCGTCGAGTCGCCCGATCCACACCGTGGCGAACCCTCCGCCGGCGCGGGCCACCCCGTACCGGCACTCCTCGGTGAGCGGAGAGGTCGTCGTGCCGCAGGAGATCGACCCCCGTGCGTCGAAGTCGCCGACCCCCGCCCGGAGCGCCGAGCGGTCCGGTCCGGCCCACGCGGAGCCGTCGGGAGAGAGCGCCGGTCGCAGGAAGTCCGCGGCGACGAACCCCTGCGGCCCGCCGCCGAGCTCCTGCACCCGGCACCAGCTGCGTCCCCCCGCCTCGCCGCAGCCGAGGTTGTCCAGGATCGTGCCGGACTCGAGGGCGGAGAGAATCTCGGCGGAGGTCGAGGCCTCGGCGCGGAGGTTGAGCTCGCCCTGCACGATCACCTCCCACGCTCGCGGCCCCCCGTCCTCCGGCGCGGCGACCGGGATCCGGTCG
>JANQLR010000148.1 GCA_028280525.1 Longimicrobiales bacterium | reverse complement strand
AGGGTTTGAAACTGTGACCCTGTTTAGGATAAAAAGAATCCTAAAATCCGTACCCTGTTTGGAACAACACCCTCAATTTCATGACTCGGTTTAGGACAGAACCAAATGCACGCAGTGTTATTTTTAAAGCCTGCTTTTCACTAGCGAATAAACATAAGCATAAGGACTCCCCACGCGCAGAATGGCATATTTGACCCAGTTCCCAGTACCAGCTCTCCTCAACCCGATGATAAACAAGGCAGGAGGACATCCTCGGCGCCAGCGAGGCGATCGCGGAGGGTCACCTCGACTTCCGGTTCGCGGAGGTGTGCGAGGGCGACGAGATCCAGCCGCCGATGCGGAAGACGATCGAGACCCTCCGCGCCGTCATCGAGGAGCAGAAGCGCCTCGTGGAGGCCGCGGTCTCCGGACAGCTGTCGGCCCGAGGCGACGCGGATCGATTCCAGGGGCGTGGAGCGAGGTCATCGCGGGGGTCAACCGCACGCTCGACGCCGTCACCGGGCCGATCCAGGAGGGGAGCGCGGCGATCGCACGGATGGCCGACGGTGACTTCACCGCCCGCGTCGAGGGCAACTACGAGGGGGATCACGCCCGCCTTCGCGACGACGTGAACCGGACCGCGGGGCAGCTCGCGGAGACGGTCGCACGGATCCAGCGGGCCGCCTTCTCCGTGCGGGACAACGTGGACACCATCCGGTCCCACTCGAACACGATGGCGGGTGCGGCCGAGGAGACGAGCGCCCAGGCGCAGGCGGTGACCGCGGCGTCGCAGCAGGCCAACTCGAGCGTGCAGGTGGTCGCCACCGCGGCCGAGGAGATCGCCTCGGCGGTGCAGGAGATCTCCCGTCAGCTCCAGGAGGCCCTCGCGGTGGCCGGGCAGGCGGTCGAGGAATCGCGTTCCGCGGGTCTCCTCATGGAGGAGCTCGGTACCGCATCCCAGGAGATCGGGGATGTGGTCGGGGTGATCAACGAGATCGCCGAGCAGACGAACCTCCTGGCGCTCAACGCCACGATCGAGGCGGCGCGGGCCGGCGAGGCCGGCAAGGGATTCGCGGTGGTCGCGAGCGAGGTCAAGGCGCTCGCCGCGCAGACCGGGAAGGCCACCGAGGTCATCGCGGAGAAGATCACCGGGGTCCAGGGAAGCGCCGGCCAGGCCGGCGACCAGCTCCGGTCGATCGGGGCCGTGATCGAGCAGATCAACCAGATCTCGACCACGATCGCCGGCGCCGTCGAGGAGCAGGCCTCCGTGGTCGCGGAGATCGCGCGGTCCGCCACCGAGGCAGCGCGCGGTACCGAGGAGGTGAGCCGCTCGATCGCCGGAGTCACCGACGCCTCGCGCGATACCGCCAATGGGGCCGGTGCCCTCCGCGAGTCGGCGGAGTCACTCGCGGGCGTGGCGGGGCAGCTCGACGAGTTCGTCGGGGCCTTCCACGTCTGATCCCCTCCCCCGCTCCACCCCGCGCCGGCAACCTCGGCCGGCGCGGGTGGATCTCACCCGAGGTGTCCGGTCAGGGAGACCGGCGCCGGCCGGGTGAGCGGAGGGAGTGGAGCTATGCGGTGTGGGACTCGAGGAGTCTGGGCCGTCACGATCTGCGTCGCCGTCGCGGCGTGCGGCGGCGGGGAACGGGGGCCCGCTGCGGGTCGGGGGACCGGGTCGCGACTCGGTCCCCCCGACCCGCAGCGGGCCCCCGTTCCCCGCCGCCGCACGCCGCGACGGCGACGCAGATCGTGACGGGCCAGGCTCCTCGGGTCCCCCACCGCATAGCTCCACTCCCTCCCCTCACCCGGCC
>JANQLR010000059.1 GCA_028280525.1 Longimicrobiales bacterium | reverse complement strand
CGTGGAGGCCCCCGTCTTCACCTACCCGGGGATCCGCGAGGGCGCGATCGCCCTGCAGATGGGGCACGGCCGCACCGACTCGGGCCGCTACGCCACGGGCAAGGGCGTGAACGCCATCTCGCTGCTGCCGGCCGTCGCCGAGCAGCCGTCGGGAGGCTTCGTCCAGCTCGTCACGCGCGTTTCGGTGGAGCCGACCGGTGAGCGCTACCGCCTCGCCACCATCGAGGGCTCGGACAGCCAGTCCGACCGCAACGTCGCTCCGGCGATGTACATCGGCGCGCTCGGCCACGGGGAGGACGACCACTCCGCCGACGCCGAGGCCGGCTACGGAGACGAGGATCACTCCGAGGGCGGGTACGGCGAGGAAGAGCACGGCCGCTACGAGCTCGACGTCGCCGGTGGCTTCGTCCCGGTCGCGACCGACGGCAAGGCGACCGACTACCCGACCCCGGGGGGACAGCGGGGCAACTACGCCGATCCGGAGACCCCGCGCTGGGGTGTCGCGATCGACCTCGACAAGTGCACCGGCTGCTCGGCGTGCATCGTCGCCTGTCAGTCGGAGAACAACGTGGCCTTCGTGGGTGAGGATCAGGTCCGCATGGGCCGCGACCTCGCCTGGATCCGCCTCGAGCGGTACTACGAGCACGTCGACGCGTCGCACGCGGGGCACCTGGACATCCGGCACCTGCCGATGATGTGCCAGCACTGCAACAACGCGCCGTGCGAGCCGGTCTGCCCGGTCTTCGCGGCGTACCACACGCCGGACGGCCTGAACGGTCAGGTCTACAACCGCTGCGTCGGGACCCGCTACTGCGCGAACAACTGCCCGTACAAGGTCCGCGTGTACAACTGGTACACCTACTCGGACGTGCCGGAGCCGCTGAACTGGCAGTACAACCCGGACGTCACGGTCCGCGTGACCGGGGTCATGGAGAAGTGCTCCATGTGCGTCCAGCGGATCCGCGAGGGCGAGCACCGCGCCGTGCTGGAGGGTCGCTCGACCTACGACGGCGAGATCCTCACCGCCTGTCAGCAGAGCTGCCCGGCGAGCGCGATCGTCTTCGGCAACCTGCGCGACCCGGAGTCCGAGGTCTCGAAGATGGTCGAGAACGAGCGGACGTACCGCGTGCTCGACGAGCTCATCAACACCCAGCCGGGTGTCCACTACCTGCAGAAGGTCACCTTCCACGAGGTCGAGTCCGGTCACTAGGCGTCAGCCTGGTTCGGACCTGAACTCTTCGGAGCGAGAATGGCAGAGACTGCGAATCTGACGGAGTCCCAGCGGCGGGGGGCGCTCACGCACCCCGACGTCACGGACCACGCAGAAGTCAATCGCGACATCCTGAAGATGCTCAGCGCCCCCGGGAAGGGGTGGTGGGCGCTCTTCGGCCTCGCCGTGCTGGGCGTCGGCATCTTCTTCGGCTCGTGGTTCTGGCAGATCTACCGGGGCATCGGTGTCTCGGGGCTGACCAGCCCGGTCGGGTGGGGCGCGTACATCACGACCTTCGTCTTCTGGGTCGGTATCGCCCACTCGGGAACGCTGATCTCCGCGATCCTCTTCCTCTTCCGCGCACCGTGGCGTCAGTCGGTGTACCGGGTGGCAGAGGCGATGACGGTCTTCGCGGTCATGACCGCCGGGATGTTCCCGCTGATCCACGTGGGTCGGGTCTGGCACGCGTACTGGCTGATCCCGTACCCGAACCAGCGCTACCTCTGGCCGAACTTCCGGTCGCCGCTGGTCTGGGACGTTTTCGCGGTCACCACCTACTTCACCGTCTCGGCGGTCTTCTTCTACCTCGGGATGATCCCCGACATGGCCGCCGCGCGGGACCAGGCGAAGGGGCTCCGGAAGAAGCTCTACACGATCATCGCGCTCGGCTGGCGCGGGACCGATCGTCAGTGGCACCACTTCTCGAAGGCGTACATCTTCCTCGCCGCCCTCGCCACGCCGCTCGTGCTCTCGGTGCACTCGGTCGTGTCGTGGGACTTCGCGGTCGGGATCGTGCCCGGGTGGCACGCCACCGTCTTCGCGCCCTACTTCGTGGCCGGGGCGATCTTCTCCGGGGTGGCGATGGTGATCACCATCGTCGTGCCGATCCGGAAGATCTTCCGCCTCGAGGCCTACCTCACGACGAAGCACTTCGACGCGCTCTCCAAGCTCGTCCTGCTCACGTCGATGATCGTCTTCTGGGCGTACCTCACCGAGTTCTTCATGGCCTGGTACTCGGGTGAGCCGCCCGAGCGCCAGATGTTCTGGAACCGCCTCTTCGGTCACTACTGGTGGGCGACCTGGATCATGCTGATCTGCAACGGCATGGTCCCGATGATGCTCTGGTTCAAGCGGGTCCGTCACTCGGTCCCGGCGCTCTTCGCCATCACGATCTTCATCAACATCGGGATGTGGTTCGAGCGCTACGTGATCATCGTGACCTCGCTCTCCCACGAGTACGAGCCCTTCGCCTGGGGCGTCTACCGGCCCTCCATCGTCGAGATGGGGATCCTGCTGGGCTCCTTCGCGTGGTTCGGCTTCTGGTTCCTCCTCTTCACGCGTCTCCTTCCGCCGGTGGCGATCGCCGAGCTGAAGGAGGTCATCCCGCCGAAGCTCCGCGGCAAGAAGTCCGGCTCCGCGCCGGCCACGGATGCCGAGCTCTCGGGCGACGTCGCACCTGCACCGGCGGGGGACTGAGTCATGGCAAAGGGAATTCTCGCTTCGTTCGACTACCTCGACTCGGCGTGTGACGCGATCGAGGAGCTGCGGAAGGCCGGGCACACCGACATCACCGCCTACTCGTCGTACCCGGAGCACGCTCTCGAGCACGCCCTCGGGTACGGGCAGAGCCCGGTTCGGGTCTGGACGCTGGTCGGGGGTCTGACCGGGACGGCGACCGGCTTCGCCTTTACCTCCTGGACCTCGATGGACTGGCCGCTGATCACCGGCGGGAAGCCGATCCTGTCGATCCCGGCGTACGTGGTCATCGCCTTCGAGCTGACGATCCTCTTCGGGGCGCTGTCGACGGTCATCGGCCTCTTCATCAACTCGCGCCTCCCCAACCCGATTCCGCCGGTCGTCTACGACCCGGAGTTCAGCGCGGGGATGTACGGCGTCTACGTCCAGAGCGAGAAGCTCGACACCGTTCGGGCGATCCTTCAGAAGCACGAGCCCGAAGAGATTCGGGAGGGCGCATATGCGTAAGCTGGGACGGCTCCTCGCACTCCTTCTCCTCACGTCGACCACGGCGTGCACGGCGATGGACGACGCGTTGGTGCGAATCTTCGGTCGCTCGATGCGGCGTCAGCCTTCGTTCAAGCCGTACGAGGACATGATGCTCCCGCCGGAGAACTCGGTGGCCTTCTCCTCGGGCAACTTCACGCCCGAGTTCGGGGACCGCGTCCTCAACGACCAGCCCGGCCACGCCATGTACGTGGTGCCCGACTTCGGTACGGGGCTCACCGGCACGGCGAATCCGAACGCCGACGTGTGGTCGACCTTCGACAACCCGATGCGGGGCGACGCGTCGTCACTCGCGCGCGGTGAGGAGGTCTACAACCGGGTCTGCGCGACCTGCCACGGCGAGGACGGGTACGGGGCGAACGCGTACATTGTCGACCGGTGGCCGGCGCTCGTCGTCTACAACCTGGCGGGCGAAGGCGCCGCGGCCTTCCCGGACTCCTATATCTACGGGATGATCCGCGCCGGGCGTGGGACGATGCCGGCGTACGACTACGCGATCACCCACTTCGACCGCTGGGCGGTCGTGAACTACGTCCGCCAGCTGCAGCAGAACGCGGGCACCTACACGCCCGAGCCTCAGGCCGACCGGGAGGACCGCTGAGATGGCGCACATCCACATTCCCGAGTCGATTCCGCAGAAGTTCCTGCCGCGGAACAAGACGGCCAACCTGATCTTCGGCGCGATGATCGTCGTCGGGATCGCCGCCTTCTTCATCCAGCTGCAGAACGACAGCGTTGCGGCGTGGTCGAGCTACGTCTCCAACTGGATGTTCTTCTCGAGCGTGGCGATGGGCGCGGTGATGTTCGCCGGCGTGACCACGATCGTGAAGGCGAAGTGGAACTGGTCGCTCCGCCGGGTGAGCATCGGCTTCGCGGCCTTCCTCCCCGTCGCCTTCCTCCTCCTCCTTCCGATGCTGACCCTCGGCGAAGAGTTCTTCCCGTGGATCGCGAAGATGGAGTACGACTACATCGTCCAGAAGAAGGCCGCCTACCTGAACATCCCGTTCCTGATCACCCGGAACGTGCTCGGGACGGCGATCCTCTTCGGCGTGGGCCTCTACTTCGCCTACCTGATGGTCCGTCCGGACATGGGCCGGCTCGACGAGTCGAAGCTGGACGACGGGCAGAAGGCGTGGCGGGATCGTCTGATGTCGGGGTGGCGTGGACAGCAGGAGGAGGAGAACTACTCCTGGGCCCGCATGTCGCGTCTCGCGCCCGCGATGGCGCTCCTGTACGCGACGATCATGGCGTTCATCTCGTACGACTACGCGATGTCGCTCGACCCCCATTGGTTCAGCACCCTCTTCGGGGGCTGGTACTTCATGGGGGCCTTCTGGGGCGGGGTCGCCGTGACCGCCTTCACCGGGATGTGGCTCCGGAAGCAGGATCCGGACATCTACAAGTTCATCGGTCTGCAGCAGCGTCACGACATCGGCAAGCTCGCCTTCGGCTTCACGGTGTTCTGGACGTACCTCTTCTTCGCCCAGTACATCGTGATCTGGTACGGGAAGCTCCCGTGGGAGCAGTCCTTCATCATCGCGCGATCGGGTGAGGGCTGGGGTGCCTACTCGGCCACGGTCATCGTCCTCTGCTTCATCGTCCCGTTCGTCGGGCTGATCGGGCGGAAGCCGAAGATGGTCGCCCCGATGCTTCGCACCCTCACCGGGATCATCCTCTTCGGGCTCTGGTGCGAGCGCTACATGCTGGTCACGCCGTCGCTGATCGACAGCTACTCCTCGACCAACATGCTCTACCACATCGGGCTCGCGATCGGCTTCCTCGGAGCCTTCATGGCGAGCGTCCGGTGGTTCTACTCCACCTTCCCCGTCGTCCAGATCTGGCAGCCGCCGCAGATGGAGGAGATGACGGAGTCGGAGGTCGTGCAGCGCGCCTGACCGCGCGGACCGGGGCACTCGCCCCGACGCAGGAGCACTCGTGGGGGCCTCGTCGCGCATTGCGCGGCGGGGCCCTTGCTCGTTGGAAGGGGGGGCGGAGTACGGCCGGGGGATGGCGGCCCGGTGAGCGTCGCGCCGGAGGCCGAGAGTGGGGAGGCAGCCCTCGCTCCCCGTCCGCCCGGCCCTCATCTTGCAGATCCATCGGGTCCGACCACGAACCCCTCCACCGACCTGCCGCCGATGCGCCTCCACGTCCCCCTTCGCCTCCTGTGCACCCTCTCCGCCGCGACTCTCCTCGTCGGCTGCGGCTTCTTCGCCTACCAGGAGGAGAGCTACACCCTCGAGACCACCACCTGGCGAATCGTGCAGGTGGACGGGGTCGACGTCCCGCGCGGCGGGCAGAGGGATCTCGCGCCGCACTTCGTCTTCGACACGGGCGACGGGCGCAGCCACGGTGCCACGGGGTGCAACCGCTTCTCCGCGAGCTACCGGGCCACCGGGAGCGAGCTGGCCTTTGCGGAGATCGTCACGACCGAGGTTGCGTGTGCCGACGAGGTGCGCGCCCGCGTCGAGGCGGAGCTGCTCGAGACCCTTCCGGAGGTCACGAGCTACCGCATCCAGGGTGACAAGCTCTGGCTGTACGGCGGCGCGACGATGCGGATCGCGGCGGAACGCTGGTAGGGGTTTGCCGCCTCAGCCGCCGGCGAGCGTCTCCAGGACCAGATCGTGAAGGTGCCCGTTCGTGGCGACCCCCGAGCCCGCGTGGATCGACGCCTCTCCGGTAAAGGAGGTCCAGCGCCCCCCGGCCTCGGTCACGATCGTCAGCAGCGGGCCGGCATCCCAGGGCGAGAGGATCGGATCGATCATGATCTCCACTCGCCCGGTGGCGACCAGGCAGTGTCCGTAGCAGTCGCCCCACGTGCGCGCAAAGTCCGCGCCCTGCTGGAGCTTCCGGAAACCCGCGGCGGACGGGGTGGCCAGGATCCGCTCCACGTCCGTGGTCAGGACGAGGGACTTCCGGAGCTCGGTCGTCGGTGAGACCGAGGTCGGCTCCCCGTTGAGCCGGCACCCGAGCCCCTCGCCCGCCGCGATCAGCTCTCCGAGCGCGGGGAAGTTCGCGACGCCGACGCGGGCCTCGCCCTCGATCTCCACCCCGATGAGGACCCCGTAGAGCGGCACGCCGTGCATGAAGGACCGGGTCCCGTCGATCGGATCGAGGATCCAGCGGCATCGCGCACCCGGCTTCGTCTCTCCGTACTCCTCGCCGAGGATCCCGTGGTCGGGGAAGACCTCCTCGATCCGGGCGCGGATGTGCTCCTCCGCCTGTCGGTCCGCGATGGTGACGGGGGTGCCGTCCGATTTGTCGTCGGCGTCGACCATCCCCCCGAAGTAGCGGAGGGTGATTTCCCCGGCCTCGCGGGCGAAGCCCTCGGCGGCGGTGAGGATGTCCTGGATTTCGTCGTGCGGGGCGTCGTTCATGAAGAGGTCCGGGCCGCCGAAGGCGTCCGAAAGGGTGGGGGTGAGGCCGCGCAGGGCGGGGGGGGGGTCAGGAGGTCGCGCGGTCGCGTGCGGACTTGAAGGAGTAGAGGTGGTCGTCCGCCGCCTGGATGAGATCGGGGCCGGTGCGCATCGTCTCGCCGTCGAAGCGCGCGAGCCCGCAGCTGACCGTGATCCCGCCGGGACCGAGGATCGGATCACGGTCCATCCGCGCCCGCACCCGGGCCAGATACAGCTGGGCTCCGTCGAGCCGGCTCTCGGAGAGGATCGAGATGAACTCGTCGCCCCCGTACCGAGCCACGAGGTTCATGGCGCGGTTCTCGTCGGCCAGGATCTGCGCGAAGGCGCGCAGCGCGTCGTCCCCGGCGAGGTGACCCTGGGAGTCGTTGTAGATCTTGAAGTTGTCCAGGTCGAAGATGACGAGGACGAGTTCGCGGCCCCGCCGCGCCGCCGCGACTTCCCGCTCGAGGTGGATCTGCATGTGCCGCCGGTTCGGCAGCCCGGTGAGCGGATCGGTCAGCGAGAGTGCCTGCAGAGACTGGTGGAGGCGCGCGTTCTCCAGCGCGACCGAGGCCTGGCTGGCGAGCCGTTCGACGACGGCGATGTCGCGTGATCCGAAGTGCCCCGGGCTCCGGCTCCCGGCGCTGAGAAAGCCCGCGACCTCGTCCCCGACCAGGAGGGGGACCGCCATCCCCGATCCCGCCTCGAGCGTCCCGCGCAGGCCATCCGGCACGAGTTCGCTCGCGGCCAGATCGTTGATGATGAAGGGCTGCTGGGCGAGGACCATCGTGTCCCAGAGACGGCCGGTGATCTCCCAGGTGAGCCCGAGTTCGAGCGCGATCGGCCCCCCGGCGGCCGCGACCCGGGCGACGTGTCCCTCCAGGAGCCAGACGGTCGCCCCGTCGCTCTCGATGATCTCCAGCACGGCGTCGATCACCTTGCCGAGGACCTCCTGGATGTCGAGGGAGGCCGCGAGGGCACGACCGATTTCCTCGATGCGGTTCGCCTCCCGGGTGCGTCGCTCGAGCTCGGCAATGTGGCGGGCGTTCCCCACCGCAACGGCCGCGAGGTCCGCGATCGCCTCGAGGAGCTCGAGGTCGGCGTCGGAGAAGGCGGCCGGCTCGTAGCTCTGGGCGGAGATCGCACCGATGATTCGGTTGTCGAGCTTCATCGGGGCGGAGATCGCGGAACGCGTGACCGGCTTCTCGGAGTCCCCGAGCAGCATCAGCGATCGCTTCTCGAGGTGGTCGTCCACGCGTACCGGCTCCCCGGTCCGGATCACGGTGGACTTCCGCCCCTCGTACCGGACTTCGACCCGCTGCTCCTCCCCCTGGTCGACGAAGAAGACGATCGTCGCCTGATCCTCCTCGGGGTCGTAGAGCGAGACGTAGAAGCCGTCCGCGTGCAGGACCCGCGCGGCCTGTTCGTAGATCGCGCGGTACAGCTCGTCCAGTGCGAGCGTCCCCGTCAGCGTCCGACCCACGTCGATCAACAGTCGGTACCGGTCGAAGAGACCGGCGGACGGCTGCATGTGGGAGTCGGGCGTGGCCATCGAGGCAGAAGGGCGGGGTCCGTAAATGTACGAATCCTCAAGATAGGCCCCGGAAGAGGGGCGAACAACGCCGGAATCCGGCGCCATTGCTGGACATCCGGTGGAGTTACCCGGGTGCGGATTCCTTCGTTTCCTCGTCGCGCGAGGCCGCCTCCAGGCGATCGACGAAGTGCCGCGTCTCGAAGCCGAGCGCCGCGAAGAGATTCGCCTCGCGTCGGTCGAGCTCGGTGCGGGCGAGGACGGTCCGCAGCGTCCGCAGCACCGACTCGGGGCTGCGCGTACCCTTGAAGAAGCGGATCCGGTGCATCGCCTCCTCCAGTGCGCCGAAGGCCCGCTCCAGATCTTCGCGCGTGGCCGCCTCCGACGGGCGACGACCGACCGGGAAGGCCTCGGCCTCGGTCACTCCCGACGCCTGCGCCGCACGGAAGAGTTCGTAGGCGAAGACGAGGAAGGCCTGCGCCAGATTCAGGCTCGTGTAGGACGGCGAGGTCGGAATGACCGCCACGGCATCGCAGAGGTCGAGCTGTTCGTTGGCGAGTCCCTGGTCCTCCCGCCCGAAGACGAGGGCGACCGGCCCGTCCTCGGTGGCGCGCAGCAGGCGGGGGGCGACCTCGTGGGGGCGGGTGTAGTTCCGGTTCCCCATCCTCGACCGCCCCGAAGCCGCAACGACGCGGACGCAGTCGCCGACGGCCTCCTCGAGCGACTCGAACATCTCGGTCGAGGCGACGATGTCGTGGGAGCGGTGGGCGATGCCCTCGATCCGCCACGGGTCCCACTCCGCGGGCTGCACGCAGCGCAGACGGGAGAGTCCCATGTTCTTCATCGCGCGGATGACCGCCGCGACGTTGATGAGGTTCTGGGGCTGGTACAGGACGACGACCACGCCGTCCAGACCGGTCCGGGGCGCCGTCAACGCTCCCCTGCGTCGTCCCCGCGAGAGCCGTCCTTCAGCTCCCCCTTGAAGTTCCGGATCCCCTTGCCGAGCCCCCGGGCGATCAGCGGGATGCGCTTCGCGCCGAAGATGAGGACGAGTAGTCCCACGATCAGAATGAGCTCGCCGATGCCGAGTCCGAACACCTGTCGTCCTTCGCTGTGAGGTCGGCGGGGGCTCGTTCGAGCCCCCGGCCCGGGGAGACTACTGAAGCAGCATCTTGGCGATGGTCTGCTTCTGCATGTTCGACGTCCCCTCGTAGATCGTCCCGATCTTGGCGTCGCGGTAGTACTTCTCGATCGGGTACTCCTTCGTGAAGCCGTAGCCACCGTACAGGTCGATGCACGTCGACGCGACCTGCTGCGCCATCTCGGAGGCGTACAGCTTGGCCTGAGCCGCGGCCATGAGGAAGTCCTCGCCGGCGTCCTTCAGCCGGGCGGCGTTGTAGACCAGGAGTCGGGCGGCCTCGATCTTCGTGGCCATCTCCGCGAGCTGGAACTGGACGCCCTGGAAGTGACCGATCGGCCGGCCGAACTGCTCCCGCTCCTGCACGTACTTCAGTGTGTGGTCGAGCGCACCCTGGGCGAGGCCGACCATCTGCGCGCCGATCCCGATCCGACCCTCGTTGAGCGTTTCGATGGCGACCTTGTACCCCTTCCCGACCTCACCGAGGACGGCGTCGTTCGAGACGCGGACGTTGTCGAAGATCAGCTCGGTGGTGGAGGAGGCCCGGATGCCGAGCTTGTCCTCCTTCTTCCCGACGGTGAAGCCCTCCGCACCCTCCTCCACCACGAAGGCGGTGATCCCGCGGTAGCCGGCCTCGGGGTCGATGGTGGCGAAGACGATGAAGAGGCCCGCCTCGTTCCCGTTCGTGATCCACAGCTTCTGGCCGTTGATCACCCAGTCGTCCCCGTCGCGCTCGGCGCGGCAGGAGAGGGCGAAGGCGTCCGATCCGGACCCCGCCTCCGAGAGGGCGTACGCTCCGACGGTGTCGGAGGCGAGCTGCCCGAGCCACTCCGTCTGCTGCTCCGCGGTCCCCCACCGCTTGATGGCGTTGATCACGAGGGTGTTCTGGACATCGACGAGGACGCCGACCGCCGGATCGACGCGGGAGAGTTCCTCCACGATCAGGATCGAGGTGAAGAAGGTGGACTCGGCCCCACCCAACGTCTCCGGAATCTCGATGCCCATCAGCCCCATCTCGAAGAGCATCGGGATCAGGTCCGCGTCCATCTGCTGCGCCTGGTCCATCTTCATCGCTCGCCCGGAGAGCTCCGACTCGGCGAACTCCCGGACGGCGTCGCGGAAGAGGACCTCATCCTCGGAGAGCATCGAGAGGGCGGGGCGAGCGTCGAGGGAGAGGCTGGACATGGCGCTGGAGACGGGTTGGCGTGGGGACGATTCCGCAGGCATAGCGCCGAAATGTGGCGCTTCCGGGGGGATCCGAAATCTAGAAACGACGCTCTGTGGCGAAAAGCCACGACGCCCTATTCACCCCTTTGGAGATCGACTATGTTGGGCGCGTTTGCGGGCCCGCAATCGAGTCGGTCCCCTCGACCCCACGCCCCTCAGAGGAAGCCGCATGTCCGACGTCCCCGCCGGTCTCCACTACTCGGAAGAACACGAGTACATGAAGAAGGACGGCGAGGTCTACGCCGTTGGCGTGACGGACTATGCCCAGGGTGAACTCGGCGACATCGTCTTCGTCGAGCTCCCCTCGGTCGGCGAGAGCTTCGGGAAGGGGGACAGCTTCGGGACGATCGAGGCGGTCAAGGCGGTCAGCGACCTCTACATGCCGGTCAGCGGGGAGATCGTCGAGGTCAACGAAGGGCTCGACGACGATCCGTCGAAGGTCAACGACGATCCTTACGGCGACGGCTGGATGATCAAGATCCGTCCGAGCGACGAGGGGGAGATGGGGGCACTCATGGACGCGGAGGGGTACAAGGGGCACATCGGGGAGTAGGTGACGTCGGGAGGGCGGTGCTCACACCTCGCGCGCCCGCGCGGGGACCCACCCACCCCCCTCCCACCCACCCAATATCCGCCGATTCCCGGGCGCGGACATGGTTCCTCGAGTCCCCGCCCGGACGTGACGCACGCGGCCCCGGAGCGGCCTCGCCCCAGCGAGGCCCTCGGGGCTGCGAGTGTTTCCGGGGTGACCGGAGTGTTCGAATTCGGAACGACGTTCGGGGGTGCCCCGACGTCCGCTGCGCTACAGAGGGAGCTTCATGTCGATGTCCATTCGCCCTGAGAAGGGCTTCGCGGATCGCCACATCGGACCGTCCGACGACGCGGTCCGGGAGATGCTCGAGGCGATCGGCGCCGAGTCGATCGAACAGCTGGTCGAGGAGGCCTTCCCGGCCTCGATCCTCCAGACCGAGCCGCTGCAGCTGCCCGAGGCGATGACCGAGGCCGGGCTCCTCGACCGGCTGAAGGAGCTCGCCGGGATGAACCGGGTGATGCGCTCCTACCTGGGGATGGGGTACCACGGCACCCACACGCCGACCGTCATCCAGCGCAACATCTTCGAGAATCCGGGCTGGTACACCCAGTACACCCCGTACCAGGCGGAAATCGCGCAGGGCCGTCTCGAGGCGCTCCTGAACTTCCAGACGATGGTAATGGACCTGTGCGGTCTGGACATCGCCGGCGCCTCCCTCCTGGACGAGGGGACGGCTGCGGCCGAGGCGATGAGCATGGTCGCCGGTGCTGTGAAGGGCGATCGCGACCTCTTCTTCGTCTCGGACGAGTGCCACCCGCAGACGATCGCGGTGATCCAGACGCGGGCGCAGCCGGTCGGGATCGAGGTGGTGGTCGGGGACTGGCGCGAGTTCGAGCCGGACGAGCGCTACTTCGGGGCGATCGTCTCCTACCCGACCACGGACGGCTCCCTGCACGACTACGCCGCCTTCGCCGAGAAGGTGAAGTCGGCGGGCGCCTACATGGTGGCGGTCACCGACCTCCTCGCGCTCACCCACCTCACACCCCCCGGGGAGTGGGGGGCGGACGTGGTCGTGGGGAACTCGCAGCGCTTCGGGGTGCCGCTCGGCTACGGCGGCCCCCACGCCGCCTTCATGGCCGCGCGCGAGGAGTTCAAGCGGAGGATGCCGGGGCGGATCATCGGCGTCTCCGTCGATGCGCAGGGCAACCGGGCGCTGCGGATGGCGCTCCAGACCCGGGAGCAGCACATCCGGCGCGAGAAGGCGACCTCGAACATCTGCACGGCGCAGGTCCTGCTGGCGATCACGGCCGGGATGTACGGCGTCTACCACGGCCCCGCGGGGCTGAAGCGGATCGCCGGACGGGTCCACGCCCACGCCTCGACCCTCGCCCACGGACTCGAGCGTCTGGGGCACGAGGTCCTGAACGAGGTCTACTTCGACACGATCCGGGTCCGGCCGGAGGGGCGCTCCTCGGCGGAGGTGGTCGCCGCGGCGCTCGATCTCGGGATCAACCTGCGGGACTTCGGTGACGGGACGGTCGGCGTCGCCCTCGACGAAACCGTACTCCCCGCCGATGTGGACGACCTCTTCCGGGCCTTCAACGGCGGCGAGGCGGTCGACTTCACGGCGGAGCAGGTCGCGGAGGCATACGATGCCGCCGGGTTCGGGTCGCTGACCCGCAGCTCGGGCTTCATGGAGCACGAGGTCTTCAATCGGTACCACTCCGAGACCGAGATGCTGCGCTACATGCACTGGCTCGAGTCGAAGGACCTCTCGCTCAACTACAGCATGATCCCGCTGGGGTCGTGCACGATGAAGCTCAACGCGACCACGGAGATGGTCCCGGTGACCTGGCCGGAGTTCGGCGCGCTCCACCCCTTCGCCCCGAAGGATCAGGCGGCCGGCTACCGCGTCATCTTCCAGGAGCTCGCCGACTGGCTGAAGGACATCACCGGCTTCACCGGGATCTCGCTCCAGCCCAACTCGGGCGCCCAGGGCGAGTACACCGGGCTTCAGGTGATCCGGGCGTACCACCTCGACCGGGGGGACACCGAGCGGAACGTCTGCCTGATTCCCTCCTCCGCGCACGGCACCAACCCGGCCTCGGCGGTGATGTGCGGGATGAAGGTCGTGATCGTGAAGGTCGACGAGCGCGGCGCGATCGACATGGACGACCTGCGGGCCCAGGCGACGCAGCACGCCGATCACCTCGCGGCGATCATGGTCACCTACCCGTCGACCCACGGGGTCTTCGACGCGGAGATCCGGGAGGTGTGCGAGATCGTCCACGAGAATGGCGGGCTCGTCTACCTGGATGGCGCCAACCTGAATGCGCAGGTCGGGCTCTCGCGCCCGGGGGACTACGGTGCGGACGTCTGCCACATCAACCTCCACAAGACCTTCGCCATCCCGCACGGAGGCGGAGGCCCGGGGATGGGGCCGATCTGCTGCAACGACAAGCTGAAGCCCTTCCTGCCCGGCCACCCGATCGTGGAGGAGGTTGGTGGGGAGAGGGCGATCGGGCCGGTTTCGGCCGCGCCGTACGGGAGCTCGAGCATCCTCCTGATCTCGTGGGCGTACATCGCGCTGCTGGGGCGGGACGGCGTACGCCGAGCGACCGAGATCGCCGTACTGAACGCGAACTACATGGCGAAGCGGCTCGAGGAGCACTTCGACATCCTCTTCCGCGGGGAGAAGGGGCGCGTCGCGCACGAGTTCATCCTGGACCTGCGCCCCTTCAAGAAGGACTCGGGGATCAGCGAGAAGGACGTGGCCAAGCGGCTGCAGGACTACGGCTTCCACGGGCCGACGATGTCGTGGCCGGTGATCGGCACGGTCATGATCGAGCCGACCGAGTCCGAGCCGAAGGACGAGCTCGACCGCTTCTGCAACGCCATGATCTCGATCCGGGCGGAGATCCAGCAGGTCGAGATGGGGCTCCTCGCTCGCGAGGACAATCCGCTGGTCAACGCTCCGCACACCGCGGAGGTGGTGACGGCGGAGGATTGGACGCACCCGTACACGCGCGAGCAGGCCGCCTTCCCGGCGCCGTGGACGAAGGCGCACAAGTTCTGGCCCTCGGTCGGTCGGGTCGACGACGCGTACGGCGACCGCAACCTGGTCTGCGCCTGCCCGCCGGTGGAGGAGTACGCCACGGAGGCGGAGGTGGTCGGCGACTGAGTCCCGCCTCGACGCGAGCCCCCGGCCGGAGATCACGACCCGGCGGACTCCGGTGAGGACGCCGCTCCGCTGGAGTCTCCTGCGCGAGGAGGCAGAGGTCGATCGGGCCGAGGCGCCCGACGGCGCCGAGAACATGGCGCGCGACGACGCCCTCGTCCGGAGCCTCGGTGCCCCCGAGCGCTCGGGCGAGGGCGTCCTTCGTTTCTACCGCTGGGGTCGGCCCACCCTCTCCTTCGGGAGGAACGAGCCCGCGGCGCCGTACGGAGATCCGGAACGCCTGGCTCAGGCCGGGCTGGACGTGGTTCGTCGGCCGACCGGGGGGCGGGCGGTGCTGCACGACCGCGAACTGACCTACTCGGTGGTGGCGCCGATCGCGTCCTTCGACTCCCTGCGAACGGCGTACCGGGAGATCAACGAGGCGCTCATCGCGGGACTCCGGAGGCTGGGCGTCGAGGCGACGGCCTCCTCCTCCTCCGCACCGACGGGGGTCGATGCGGGGCCCTGCTTCCGGGCACCGGCGGAGAGCGAGGTGGTGCTGCACGGCCGGAAACTCGTGGGGTCGGCGCAGGTCCGGGTCGGTCGCCACCTCCTCCAGCACGGCTCGATCCTCCTGCGAGACGACCAGCTCCGGCTCGCGGAGCTGCGGGGGGAGAACCCGGACCCGGCCGATCGACCGGCCACCCTTTCCGAGGCGCTGGATCCTCTGCCGGACATCCCTGCGCTGGTCACCGCGCTGGCCGAAGGCTTCGAGGAGCGCCTGGGGGGCGACTGGCGCCCGGCCACCACCTCCGACAGCTTCCCCTCGTCCCTCCTCACAGAACGTCGACGGCACTACCGCTCCCCGGAGTGGACCTGGCGTCGCCGCTGATCGCCGCCGAGGCGGCGCCGAGCCCGATGCCCCGAATTCGCCGTGCATCCCGCCCCCGGTCCGAGGGGCGCCGAGCCCTCTTCGCGCTGACCCTCTTCGCGGGTGTAGCCGCCTGCGGAGGCGACGAGGAGGTCGCTCCCCCCGTCGAGATCCTGCACGCCTGGACCCCGATCGCCGACGCGGCTCCGGCCGGCTTCTGCTCGGAGGCGCTCGCAGGGGTGGACGCGTGGATGGCCGGGCAGACGGCGCGGCCCTTCGAGGCCCCGGCGTCGCGGGCAGGCAACCGGGAGCGGTACGGCGGTACGGCGGTCGTGGGCTCGATCCAGGAGCTTCTGGACGGGATGAGCGCCTTCACCTACACCGACTACATCTCCAACCAGCACCATCAGTTCGCGAATCTGATGACGCTCGTGGAGTACGACGCCGAGGTGACGCCGCGCCCCTACCTCGCCGAGTCGTGGGAGCTCTCGGACGACGGCTCCGAGGTCACCTTCCGCGTCCGCCCGGACGTCTACTGGCACGACGGCGAGCGCACCGATGCGTACGACGTCGCCTTCACCTTCGAGCGGGTGACGGACGCCGAGACCGCCTTCCCCAACTCGACCTTCTGGGATCGGTACGTCCGCGGGGCGGAGGGGGTCGAGGTCGTCGACTCCCTCACGGTCCGCCTTCGCATGGAGCCGCACGCCGGGTGGATCGACCCGTGGCGCACGGTGGCGATCATGCCGGAACACCTTCTGGGGGACGTCGCTGCCGCCGAGCTGGGACAGCATCCATACATGCGGGTGTGCCCGGTCGGGAATGGTCCCTTCGTCTTCCGCGAGCACCGGCTCGACGAGTCGTGGAGCTTCCAGGCGAACCCGGCCTTCCCGGAGTCGCTCGGCGGACGCCCCTGGCTCGACCGCTACGTCTTCCGGGTGATCCCCGAGGAGACGACCCTCCTCGCCGAGCTCCTGACCGGGGGGATCGACGTCTTCCTGAAGGCGCGGCCGGATCAGGCGGCGCGGATCGCGGAGGACGCCGACACCGAGCTCGTCGGCTTCCCCTTCCGCGAGGTGAACTTCATCTCCTGGAACCACCGTCGGCCCCCGCTCGACGACGCGCGCGTCCGCCGGGCGCTGACGCTCGCCACCGACCGCGGGGCGCTCGTGGATGCGCTCCTGGAAGGGTACGGGCGGGTCGCGAACGGGACGGTGCCCCCCTTCCACTGGGGGTACGACGCCTCGCTCGAGGGCGCCGACACCTTCGATCCGGACGCCGCCGGCCGCCTCCTGGACGAGGCGGGTTGGACCGATCGGGACGGTGACGGCGTGCGGGAGGGTACGGATGGAACCCCTCTCGAGATCACCCTGACCTACAACGCCGGGAATCTTCTGCGAGAGCAGATCGCCGAGATCCTGCAGGCACAGCTCGCCGAGGTGGGCGTACGGTTGACGCCGGAGGTCCTCGAGATCCCGACCCTCGTCGCGCGGGTGCTCGATCCCGGGCTGCGCGACTTCGACGCCCTCGTCTTCGGCTGGGTGACCGAGTTCCGGCTCGACGACCGCAACCTCTTCTCCGGGCAGCGTTTGGGGCAGCCGTACGCCTTCACCGGGGTGAGCGACGCCGAGATCGACCGGCTGCTCGAGGGCGTGGCCGAGGTCGACGACCGCGCGGAGGCCACCGGGATTCTGCGCTCCTACCAGCAGCGGGTACTCGAGGTGCAGCCCGTTACCTTCCTCTTCTTCCCCGAACGGCTGAACGGCGTGCGTACGAGGCTGAACGGAGCGGAGATGGACGCGCGCGGGGACCTCCTCTCCCTGCGCGAGTGGTGGATCGACCCGGCGGAACGCCGCTGAGGATGTCCGGCCGCGGGATTGCGCTCCTCCTCCTGCGCCTGCCGGTCACCGTCTTCGGCGTCGGCACCCTCCTCTTCCTCCTCCTCCAACTCGCCCCGGGCGACCCCGCCCGCCTCCTTCTCGCCCCCGGGATCAGCGAGGAGGTCGTCGCGCAGGTTCGGGCGAACTACGGACTCGATCGGCCGATTGCCGAGCAGTACCTGCGCTGGATCGGCGCCCTCGCGCGGGGCGACTTGGGGTGGTCGATCTCGGCGGGGCGCCCCGTCGCGTCGGTCATCGCCGAGCTCCTCCCGAGCACCCTGCTCCTCGTCGCCCCCTCGCTCCTACTCGCCTTCCTCGTCGGGACGGCGATCGGAACGTGGCAGGGGATTCGGGCCGGGAGGGCGGACGACGGGATCCTCAACGGGGTGACGCTCTTCTTCCACGCGATCCCGTCCTACTGGCTCGCCGTAATGCTCGTCCTCCTCTTCGCGGTGCAGGCGGACCGCTGGGGTTGGCCGATCGTCCTCCCGGTCTCGGGGACGCGCGGCGTCGGCTACGAGGATCTGGGCTTCCTACAGCAGTTCGCGGACCGGGTTCGGCACCTCCTCCTTCCCGTCGCGACGCTCACCCTGGTGATGGTCGGGGCGATCTCGCGGCAGCTCCGGACCTCGGTCGCGGAGGCCGCCGCCGCCGACTACGTCCGAGCCGCGCGCGCCCGCGGGCTCTCCGAGGCGCGCGTCGTGCTCCGCCACGTCCTCCGGACGGCGCTCCTCCCGCTGATCACCCTCGCCGGGATCCTCCTCCCCCTGGCGGTCGGAGGGGCTGTCTTCGTCGAGACCGTCTTCGCGTGGCCGGGGATGGGGCGGGCGCTCGTGACCGCGGTCGGCGCCCGGGACGCCCCGCTCGTGCTCGGCATCGGATTCGTGACCACGGTGGTGGTCGTCATTGGCAATGTGGCCGCCGATCTGGCGCTGCGGTGGGCCGACCCCAGGATCCGGGCGGATGGCTGAGTCGACGGTTCGGACTCCCGGGCGCAGCGAGCTCCTCGCCGGGGGTGCCCTCGTCGGGGCGATCACCCTCCTCGCGCTCCTCGCCCCCGTGCTGGCCGGGGATCCCACGGCGCAGGGCGACCTCCGACTCGATCGATTCCTCGCCCCCTCGGCCGACCACCTCCTCGGCACCGATCGATTCGGGCGGGACGTCTGGGCCCGCCTCCTCCATGGGGCGCGGATCTCCCTCGCCGTCGGCGTCGGCGCGGCCGCCCTCGCGGCGACGATCGGGACCGCGGTCGGCGCGGTCGCCGGGTGGAGGGGTGGGTGGGTCGATGCGCTCCTCATGCGGATGGTCGACGTCGTCCTCGCCTTCCCCCGCATCGTCCTCGTGGTGGTGGTCGTCGCCCTCTACGAGCCCTCCCTTCCCCTCCTCGTCCTCGTGTTGGGGGCGACGCAGTGGCCGACGACGGCGCGACTGGTCCGCAGCGAGATCCTCTCCTTGCGCGAACGGGAGTTCATCGTGGCGGCGCGCGCCCTCGGCATCCCGGAGGGGAGGGTGGTCGTGCGGCACCTCCTTCCGAATGCGATCCCCCCCGTCCTGGTCGCGACTGCCCTCGGCGTCGGGTACGCCGTCCTGCTCGAGGCGGGTCTCTCCTTCCTGGGACTCGGCGTGCCCGCGCCCACCCCGTCGTGGGGCGGAATGATCGCGGACGGTCGCGCCTACCTCCTGGATGCGTGGTGGCTCGCGACGGCGCCCGGGATCGCCCTTGTTCTCCTGGTGCTCGGCTTCAATCTTCTCGGTGACGGACTCCGTGCACGGCTCGATCCCCGGAGGGTCGGATGAGCGGGGCGGGGATCGACGTGCGGGAGCTGAGCGTCGCCTTTGGCGGGGGCTCGACGGGTTCGGCCGCGCTGGACGGGGTGACTCTCGAGATGGGCTTCGGGGAGCGGATCGCCCTGGTCGGTCGGTCCGGCTCGGGGAAGTCGACGCTCGCCCTCGCCCTCGGCGGACTCCTCCCCGACTCCCCTCGCGTGCGGGGGTCGCTGCGCGTGGGGGGCGACGAGATGGTCGGTGCGCCGGCGTCGCGGCGGCGGCAGGTGCGGGGTCGGCGGCTCGGCTTCGTCTTCCAGGACCCGCACGGGAGCCTGAATCCGGTCCTGCGCGTCGGTCGTCAGCTGAACCAGGTCCTGCGCGAGCACCACCCGGGCGTTTCGGATCTGCGGGAGCGGGGGCTCCTCCTTCTGGAGGAGGTCGGCCTTCACAATCCGCGGAGGGTGGCGAACCTCCTCCCCGGCGAACTCTCGGGGGGGATGGCCCAGCGGGTCGCGATCGCCCTGGCCCTCGCCGGCGAGCCGGAGATGCTCGTGGCCGACGAGGCGACCACGTCGCTCGATCGTCCGGTGGAGCGCAGGATCGTCGATCTGCTCCTCTCCCTCTCGGAGTCGAGGGGCGCCGGGGTCCTCTTCGTGACCCACGACCTGCCGTTGGCGGAGAGCTGGACGGAGCGTGCGGTGGTCCTCGAGCGGGGTCGAGTGGTCGACGATCTGCGGCGGGATCGGGGGACGCCCCGATCGCGCGTGTCGCCGGCCACCCGGGCACTTCTGCAGGCGCACCGAGGATCGGGCGGAGCGCCCTCCAACTCGCGCGGCGGTTCTCCCGAGTCGGGCGCCGGCTCGAGCTCGCCCGCGACGGCGCCTCCGACCGGCGTCGCCGCCTCCGATGGCCCCGCCGTCCCGGCGTCGCCGCCGCCCCCCTCCTCCCCGCTCCTTCGACTCCGCGATGTGACCGTCGACTTCGGCCCCGTCCGGGCGGTCGACGGGGTGGATCTGGAGATCGTCCCGGGGGAGACCGTTGCCCTGATCGGAGCCTCGGGATCGGGGAAGAGCACGCTCGCTCGCGCGGTGATCGGAGCCGTGCGGAGCCGGGGTTCGATCGAGCTCGAGGGGACCGCTCTGGCCCGCTGGATGAGGGAGGATCCGCGGGGCGTACGTGCCCGTCTACAGCTCCTCTTCCAGAACTCCACGGCCGCCCTGAGTCCTCGAATCCGGGTGGGCGCGGCGATCCGGGAAGTGCTGCGCCTGCATGGACATCCCGACGACGAGCTTCGGGAGCTGCTCGAGTCGGTACACCTCCCCGTCGACCTCGCCGCGAGATACCCGCACGAGCTGAGCGGAGGGGAGCGTCAGCGGGTCGCGCTGGCCCGGGCCCTCGCGGTCCGTCCCCGCCTCCTCATCCTCGACGAGCCGATCACCTCCCTCGACCCCGTGGCCGCCTCGGCCATCCTCGATCTGATCGACGGACTGAAAGGATCACGCGGACTCACGTATGTGTTCATCGCGCACGATCTGTCGCGGGTCGCGCGGGTCGCGGACCGCGTCGTGGTCCTCGACCGGGGAAGGGTGGTGGAGTCCGGAGAAACATCCGAGGTCCTGGCGGGTGGAAGCCACGCCGCGACGCGAGCCCTGGTGGCCGCGGAGCCGGACTTCGGAGGGAGCGGAGGGGGGTGGATTTCGGCTGTGTAAAGGGTTGTTCACCCCCGTCTGGAAGGGGTTGACACTCCGTCGAGACGCCCGCCATAATGCGCCTCTCCCAATCCGGGGCAAACAGATTTTGTCGCCCCTGAGCGACGCAAACAGAAGTTCACTTCCCTTCGGCTGGAGGTCTTCGTGACCGGTGTGACCCAACTGTACAGCGCCCTGCTTCAGATCCCGGGGATGGACTCCCCCGATCTGACCCTCTCGCAGCAGATGGAGCAGGTCTGGATCGACACCGGGTTCATGAAGTGGCCCCTCTCGCTCTGCCTGATCCTCGGGATCATCGTCATCATCTGGAAGTTCATCGACCTGCAGGGGAAGAGCTCCAAGACGAAGAAGATCCTTCGCGAGGTCGACGAGCTCCTCAACGAGAACCGTCTCCGCGAGGCCCTCGACGCGACCCGCGACTCGAACGCTCCGGCCGCGAAGATCCTCTACGCCGGTCTCGAGCGTCACGACGAGGGCACCGACCGCGTGATGAAGGCGATCGAGAACCAGGGCCTGATCGAGCTCAGCCGACTCGAGAAGGGGCTGGTGATCCTCTCCACGCTCATGAACGTCGCGCCGCTCCTCGGCTTCCTCGGGACGGTGATCGGGATGATCATCGCCTTCCAGTCGATCGAGGCCGCCGGTGAGGTGGAGGCGACGCTGGTTGCGGGCGGGATCAAGGTGGCGCTCCTGACGACCGCCGCCGGACTCGTGATCGCGATCCCGGTGTCGATCGCCCACAACTACTTCGTGTCGCGGATCGACTCGCTCGTCATCGACATGGAGGAGTCGGCGCAGAAGATGATCGACACGCTCCACAACATGAGCTCGGCGGCCTGACGGGGACTCCCCGTCCGGCGTGATTCGCCGGAGTTCGCACGAGCCGAGGAGGCCGTCCGGGATGACCGGGCGGCCTCCTTTCGTTTCCGGGCGGGAGCCCGCGCCGGATCCCCTGTCGTAGCCCGCGGGTTCGGGATTAGACTCCACTGCGCCTCGGGGGACGCCACCCTCGACACGCGCTGCCGCCCACCCACTTCACTCCACCGCATGCCCGCCTCGATCGACCGCATGCCGCATGCCGCCCGTCGCCCCGTTCGAGCCGTCCTCCTCTTCGGGGTCGCCGCCCTGCCCCTGCTGGCGGCGTGGACCTCGGCGTCGAACACCACCCTCGGCGGCGAGATATCCCGCGATCCGAGGGTCGACTCCGCTCGCGCCGAGATCGAGGTGGGCCGGTACTTCCACGCCTCGGAGATCCTCCGGGCGGTTGAGCGGGACGGGGCGCTCGACGACGAGGGACGGCTCCTCCACCTGCGCGCCGAGGCCGGGTACCGGAACTGGGCCGGGGTCGTCGACCTTCTGGACGGCGCCGCGTGGGCCGAGGGGGACGCGATCGCGACGGAGCTGCGGGCGCGGGCCCTCGAGGAGCTCGACCGCGGCGCCGAGGCGATCGACGCGTGGCGCAGCGCGCTCGCCCTGCGGGCCGGGGGTGCCGAGGGGCTCGAGGCGGTGGAGGTCGTTCGGGCGCGCCTCGCCCGACTCCTCCTCGACACCGGGGAGCGATCCTCGGGTCTCGAGCAGGTCGACGAGCTCTCCGACCACCCGCTCCTCTCCACGGCGATCCTCGTTTCCGTGATCGACGGGCCGATCGAGGAGGGAGACACCGCCTTCGTCCGCGAGGCACTCGGTCGCCTCGCCGATCCGGGGGAGCGTTCCCGACTCTGGCGGGCCGAGGCCGTTGCGGCGCTCGCGGCCGGGGATAGCGCGCAGGCCGAGGAGAGCTATCTGCGGCTCTCCACCGAGGTCACCTCCGACGTGAGGGTGGCGCTCTCCTTCGAAGCGCTCGGCGATCTCGCGTTCGCGCGGGGTGACACCGCGCTCGCGCTCGATCGGTGGCGACGCGCCTGGGAGACCGCCCCGCTCTCCGGTCCGGGGATGCGCTCCGCACGGCCGCTCTTCGACCATACCGAGCCGGACGCCGACGAAGCGCGTCGACTCGGTCGCTCCCTGGACCGCCTGGGAGACGGACGCCGGGCCCTCGCCGCGTACGATCGGCACGTGGAGCTCTCGACCGCGGCTGGCGAGGAGCCGGACGCCTCGGTCCGGGTCGAGCGGGCGCGCCTCGCCTCGACCGTCCGCTCGCGGGTGGAGGCCGCGATCGAGGAGTACCGAGCTCTGGACGAGCACCCCGACCCGGCGATCGGCGCGCGCGTCCTGGAGCTGTGGGCGGGGCTGCGCCGGCGGCAGGGGGAGACCTCCCGCGAGGCGACCCTCCGTCGCTGGCTGATCGAGCGGTATCCCGACACCGATCAGGCGGCTCAGGTCGTCTTCCTGCGCGCGGACCGCGCCCACGATCGCCGCGAGTGGGACCGCGCTCTCGAGCTGTACGATCAGGTCGTGCGGATGGCGCCGAATCGGTCGCAGGCGGGGCTCGCCCGGATGCGCTCGGGCCAGATTCACCTGACGCGGGGGAATGTGGAGGACGCCGAGCGCGTCTTCTCCCGCTACCTGGATCAGTTCCCCGGTGGTCGCCGGTGGGAGGAGGCGAGCTACTGGGCGGCCCGCACCCGCTTCGACCTGGGGCGAGGGGAGGAGGCGCGTCCCCTCCTCGACCGGCTTCGCCGCGAGGAGCCCTTCGCCTACTACACCGTGATGACCGGCGAGCTGCTCGGGGAGTCCTTCCAGATCCCCGAACTCCCCGACGGCAGCGTCGAGCTGCAGGCCCCGCTCGAGACCCGGGTCCGGGAGATCGAGCTCCTCGACGCGGCGGGGTTCGACGCGGTGGCGGATCGGGCGGTCGACCGGCTCGTGGACGAGACCGAGGCCAGGGGGAGTCGCGAGGATCGACTCGCCCTCGCGCACGCCCTCAACGAGCTCGGCCGGACGATCGACGGGATCAACATGGGGTGGGCGCTCCGTCGCCAGGGCGAGCCGTGGACGGACGCACTTCTCCGCGTCGTCTACCCCTTCCCCTTCCGGGAGATGATCGAGCGGGAGGCAGCCGAGTGGGGTCTCGACCCGATTCTGGTGGGCGCACTGATTCGCCAGGAGTCCGCCTTCGTGGAGGACATCGAGTCGAGCGCCGGCGCCTTGGGCCTCATGCAGGTGATGCCGGCGACGGGGCGCGAGGTCGCCCGTTCGGTGGGTCCTCGCAACTTCTCTCCGGCCTCCCTCGAGACGGCGGAGGTCAACCTCCACCTCGGCGCGAAGTTCCTGGTCGACATGCTCGATCGCTTCGGTCCGGAGCTCCCCCTCGTCCTCTCCGCCTACAACGCCGGACCGACCCGTGCGAACCGGTGGAAGAGCTTCCCGGAGATCGATGAACTCGACCGCTTCACCGAGCGCATCCCCTTCTCGGAAACGCGCGGCTACGTGAAGAACATCACGCGCAACCTCGCGATCTACCGGGCGATCTACGGGGACCGGGCGGTCCTCGAGTAGCGACCGTCGCCAGCCGCACCGCTCACCCTGCGGGCGCCTCGCCTCCTCGAAGTGCCCGTACCCCGGCCATTTGCGGCCGAGTACCTCCGGACCGCCCCCGCCGCCCCGGCACGTTTTCCTTGCCGTGCACTTCGCGGATCGGGCATGGTGCATGAACCGGCCGAGTGGCCGTGTTTGATTCCCCAGCAGGAGGCAGCGCCAATGTCCAAGGGTACCGTGAAGTGGTTCAATGACGCCAAAGGGTACGGCTTCATCCAGAATGACGCCGGCACCGATGTCTTCGTCCACTTCTCGGCGATCTCTGGCGATGGCTTCCGAACGTTGGAGCAGGGTGAGGAGGTCGAGTTCGAACTCCTGGAGACGGATCGTGGACCCCAGGCGAGCAACGTGATTCGGGCCTAGCGAGAACCGCCCGCTGTTCTCGAGGCGCCTCGTGCTCGGCACGGGGCGCCTTTCTTTTTTGGGGTCCGCCCAGCCCCACTCCTCGGTGGCTACCGGACGTCCGCGACATCACACTAGCTTGAGGCCGCCCCGGGCCCACCCGGACACATCGGCCCCTCCGACCGACCCGCCGTGCAGATCCCTCCCAAGACCCGCCCCCGTCTCTTCCTCGTCGACGCGTACGCGCTCATCTACCGCTCGTACTTCGCCTTCATCCAGCGACCACTGACCAACTCGAGGGGGGAGAACACCTCGGCCGCCTTCGGGATGGCGCAGTTCCTGGAGGCGCTCCGGGACGAGTTCGAGCCGGACTACCTGGCGATCGTCTTCGATGCGGGCGACTCCTTCCGGGACCAGATGTACCCCGAGTACAAGGCCACGCGGGAGAAGATGCCGGACGATCTCCGGGACTCGCTGGCCGGGATTCGACGGATGGTCGAGGCGTACAACGACCCGGTCGTCGAGCTGGAGGGGTACGAGGCGGACGACGTGATCGGGACGCTCTCCCGCATCGCCAAGGAGCGGGGGATCGAGTCGGTGATCGTCTCCGGCGACAAGGACTTCTACCAGCTGATCGACGAGGACGTCGCGCTGATGAACCCGGGGCGGGGCGGCCCGACCGGGGTCAGCGCGGAGTGGGTGGGCGTCGAGAACGCGCACGAGAAGTTCGGCATCCCGCCCTCCGGGGTGATCGACTACCTGGCCCTGATCGGCGACTCCGCCGACAACGTCCCCGGGGCGCCGGGGATCGGGCCGAAGACGGCGTTGAAGCTTCTGGAGGAGCACGGCACGCTGGAGGCGCTGATCGAGGCGGGGCCGACGCTCAAGGGGAAGCGCGCGCGAGAGGCGATGACGGACCACGTCGAGGACGTGCGGATGTCGAAACGCCTCGTGACGATCATGCGCGACCTCGAGCTGGACATCGACTTCGAGACGCTCCGGGTGCAGGAGCCGGACTCCGCCGCGCTGCGCGACGTCTTCGTGGAGTTCGAGTTCCGGCGCCTCGCCGAGAAGTACACCGGCACCGCACTCGACGAAGCCTCCGTCCGGAGCCCGACGGCGGTGGAGGCCGAATACGAAGTCCTGACCGATCCCGCTCGTCTCCCCGGGGTGATCGCGGCGGCGCGAGAGAATGGGCACGTGGCGATTCACGCCGTCGGATCCACCGAGGACGCGATGCGGGCGCGGCTCGTGGGCCTCGCCCTCTCGGTCGGGTCCGGTCGGGCCTTCTACCTCCCCTTCGAACACCGCCGGGGCGGAGGGCTCGAGCTCGACTTCGGCGACTCCGGCGACGAGGTGCCGAACCTCCCGGGGCCCGACACAACGGAGCTCGGCCCCCTCCGCGATGCGCTCGCCGACCCGGCGCTCCCGATCGCCGGGCACGACCTCAAGCGGGACCTGCTCCTCCTCGGCCGGCACGGGATCGAGGTCGCGGGGCCGCTCGCCGACACGATGGTCGCCTCGTACGTCCTCGATCCGGGGCGGCGCTCGCACGGCCTTCCCGAGCTGGCGACGGCGCTCCTGACCTTCCGCACCACGCCCCTCGACGAGGTGGTGGGGAAGGGGCGGAAACGCATCCCCTTCGCCGAGGTGTCGCTGGAGGCGGCGGGAGCCTGGGCGTGCGAACGGGTCGACTGTGCCGAGCGACTGCACCTCCACTTCCGCGACGAGTTGGAGGCCGCCGGGCTGACCGAGCTCTACGCGGAGCTGGAGATGCGGCTCGTGCCCGTCCTCGCCGGGATGGAGCGCGCCGGGATCGCGATCGACGGAGACTTCTTCGCGGCCATGCACGACCGGCTGACCCGCGAACTCGCCCACCTGCGGGAGGACCTCTACAAGGCGGCGGGAGAGGAGTTCAACCTGAACTCACCGATCCAGCTGCGGGAGATCCTCTTCGAACGCCTCGGCCTTCCCGTCCTCAAGAAGACGAAGACCGGTCCGAGTACCGACGCCTCGGTTCTGGAGGAACTCGCCGCGATGGGGCACGAGGTCCCGCGTCTCATGATGGAGTTCCGCGAGCTCGAGAAGCTGCGCTCGACCTACGTCGATGCCCTGCCGAAGCTCGTCCATCCGGAGACGGGCCGGATCCACACCTCCTTCAACCAGACGGTTGCTGCGACGGGCCGGCTCAGCTCGAGCGAGCCGAATCTCCAGAACATCCCGATTCGGACCGCGCTCGGGCGCGAGATCCGAAAGGGCTTCGTCGCGCGCGAGGGCCACGTTCTGCTCGGGGCCGACTACTCGCAGATCGAACTCCGCGTACTCGCCCACTTCTCGGGAGACGAGGCGTTCGTCCACGCCTTCCGGAACCGGATCGACGTCCATCGGCAGACGGCCGCGGTGATCTTCGACGTGGCGATCGAGGACGTCACCGCCGACATGCGCGCCCGCGCGAAGACGATCAACTTCGCGACGCTCTACGGGCAGGGCGCCTTCTCCCTGGCGCGCCAGCTCGGGATCGCGCGCGACGAGGCGCAGGCCTTCATCGATCAGTACTTCGAGCGCTTCGCCGGGGTGCGGACCTTCCTCGATGCGCAGGTCGAGAAGGCGAAGACGGACGGCTACGTGGAGACGCTCCTCGGCCGTCGTCGCTACGTGCCGGAGCTGAAGAGCGGGAACTGGAACGTCCGCGCCTTCGGCGAGCGCATCGCGCAGAACACCCCGATCCAGGGGACGGCCGCCGACATGATCAAGCAGGCCATGCTGGACGTCGACGCCGCTCTGGCCGAGGCCGACACCCACGCCGTCATGCTCCTGCAGGTGCACGACGAACTCCTCTTCGAACTCCCCGAGTCGGAGGTGAACGCCGTGGCCGACGTGGTGGTCGAGCGGATGGAGGGGGCGGTGAAGCTGGAGGTGCCGGTCGTGGCGGAGTGGGGCGTCGGGACGAGCTGGTACGACGCGAAGGGGTAGCGCGGCCGCGCCAGGCGGGTGGTCGTCCCCCCTCGCCATCGGGTCGCCCCGAGCCGCGTGCGATCGTGCGGTGCGACCGGCGGTGGCGTGCACCGTCGGACCCACCCTTGGCAGGAGCCCAGCCCATGAGTCGCAGCGTGAACAAGATCATCCTCGTCGGGAACGTCGGCCGCGACCCGGAGGTGCGGGACACGAAGACGGGGAAGCGGGTCGCGAACTTCTCGCTGGCCACGAACCGCAAGGTGAGCGGCGGCGAGGAGCAGCGGACCGAGTGGCATCGTCTCGTCTGCTGGAACGCCCTGGCGCAGCTCGCCGAGGACTACATCCGGACCGGCGACCGCCTCTACGTGGAGGGGCGTGTCGAGTACGACAGCTGGGAGCGCGACGGCGTCACCATCCCCTCCGTCGAGATCCACGTGCAGGAGCTGGTGATGCTCTCGGGGAGCCGGGCCGAGGCGGCCTGAATCGGAGACACCCCGCCCTCAGCGACCCTGCCCCGCGCACGTCCTTCGTGGATGGATCGTGACGGGCCAGGTCCGCCGGGGGCGGGAGAGTCTCAACAGCCCGCAGCGTCGAGGTGCCGGTGGTGCCGGACGCGGCTACATCCACCCCGCCAGATCGGGGCGGACGTTCAGGACCACCTCCCAGCGACCATCTGGGAAGCCGTGCATGAAGTCGACCCGGAGGACCTTCCAGAGGGTATCCACCCCGAAGCCGAGGGAGGCGCGCCAGCCATCGACGCCGGTCGGTCTGCGCGAAGTGGGGCGAGCGGGGCTCGTCGTGATGGAGATGGGGCCCTCGCCACCGCTCCAACCCGCGACCGCGCGGACGTGTGCGGACAGCCAAGTTTCGGAGAGGTCGGTCCCGATCTCTCCTCCGAAGCGGACGAACTCCGAACCCGCTCGATCCCGGAAGTCGAACCCCGGGAAGCTCCCACGACCGCCGAGGTAGAAGAGGTCCTGGAAGGTCAGCTCTCCGAAGACCAACCCGGCCTCGGCGAAGGTCTCGGCCCGGGGGCCCGGACGGAACGCCGGAGTCGACCAGCCGCTTCGAACGACGATCCGGCCGGAGGTCCGAACGTCGACGGGGGGCGGCCCCAGACCGACGAAGGCCACGCCGGCCTCGAAGCGCGAGACCGACCCATCCACCGCGAGTCGAGCTCCGTTCTCCCACTCCCAATCCACCCGGGCGCCGAGAGAGAGGCGCGGGCCTTGCTCGACGTAGGGAAGCGGTCGGAAGCGGAGCGGTTCATCGACGGTGATCTCGCGGATGTCCTCGTCCTCCATCCGGAGTCGAACGTCCACGTCGGGACCCCAGCGCCGGGTGGTCCACCCCAACTCGACCCCGTCGACACGGTACGGGTCGGACCAGTCGTTCCCGCCCAGCGCTCCGATCGAGTTGAAGGCCCCCGGGGCGCCCTGGAAGGGCCCGAGGTCCCGACTCCGGTTCTGCCGCCCGACGAGCCGGGCTCGCCCGCCGAGCAGGTCGTGTTCGATGGAGCCCTCGAACTGGAGTTCCTCCGGCCCGGTCGCCCAGGCGGCCAGTCCACGGAGCCGGGTCCGCCCGAGCTCGACCGCACTCCCGGCGCCGAACACCCATCCCTCCGCCCGGTTGAAGCGGAGCCCCTCGGAGAAGGAGGGCCAGTGCAGCCGGAGCGGATTCAGGCCGCTCCGGACCCGGTCGAGCCCGAGTTCTCGCACCTGCGACTCGAGCTCGGCGATGCGGTCGGGTGACGCCAGGCCGCGCGCGTTGAGGTCGTCGAAGAGCCCCCGCTCGAAGGGGAAGCTCTCGAGCGCGGGGCCCGTCACCTGCGTGACCTTCGGACCGCTGAAGAAGCCGTCGAAGAGGTCGACGTTGAAGCGGTAGTCCGAGATTTCGAAGCGGCCCCGGATGACGCTCCCCGCGAGGAAGTCGATGACCGGCATCTCGCGGCGCACCTCGAGCTCCTGCCGCCAGGGCAGCCAGTAGCGGTCCATCCAGAGGGCGTGATCGAGCGAGATCCGGATGTAGTCGAGGTACGGGTCGACGTACGAGGCGCGGGTGAAGGTGAAGGTCATCCGCACGATCGAGGCCTGGGCGCGGTCGAGGTAGACCGAGCCCACGAACCCCTCGCGATCGGGGTTCCGGGGCCGGACGACGACCTCCTGGACCTCGACCGGAGCACGCGTGCTGCCGGTCCGGATCGTCACCTGCTGACCGAGCCGATACTCGTAGAGGGCGGATCCGCCCGGGGCCATCGGATGGAGGACGGCGGACACCTCGTCGCCGTCACCGATCCGGATGACGTGGCCGAACTCGTCCTGCACCACCGTCAGGTGGTCGAGATGGTACTTGATGTTCGTCGGCAGCGCCTTCTCGTCGCGACGCCCGATGATCCGCTGGCGGGTGCGGTCGGGGGCCTCCCAGAAGACCTCCAGGGCGATCTGGTCAGCCTTCACGAGGGTGCGCTCCTCCTCGTCGGGCCGGTCGATGTAGAAGTAGACGTAGGCGTTCGCCCGCGACTGATACGACTGGAGCGTGGAGTCGACCTGTTGGGAGGAGCGCGTCGCCCGCGCCCGCTCGACCAGCTCCATCACCTCGGGAGAGCCCCACCCGTCCTCGGACCCGGCGCCACCCGGTGACTCCTGGGCGGCGGTCCGGTCCGCGCTCCCGAGCGGCGTCAGGAGGGCGGCGGCTCCGAGGAGCAGGAGGCGCGCTCGGGTACAGCGGGCGCGCGGGTCACCGGAGGGTGCGCGGCCCGGGGGGGAAGGGTAGGAAGCCATCACCGATCGTACAGCCGCGTCGGTGACCCGGTTCCTGCCCTGCAGTGGCCGGCGGTCAGGCGAGAAGGTGCGGGGTCAGCTGGGCTGCCAGAACCCGGAGAGAGACTCGCCGTGAGGGCTCTCGCGGAGCTTCTCGAAGGCGCGATTCCGGATCTGGCGGATCCGCTCTCGGGTCACGCCGAGGAGCGAGCCGATCTCCTCCAGCGTCCGCTCCTCCCCGTCATCCAGACCGTAGTAGAGGTAGAGGATCTTCCGCTCGCGCTCGGTGAGGTAGGTCTCGAACATCTGCTCGAGGAACTCTCGGCGGGCAACCGCCTCCACGTCCTCCTCGATGTCGGGCGCCTCGGCTCCTGCGGAGCGCTCTCCGAAGGAGGCGCTGTCCCGGTCGCCGCGGTCGATCGGCGCGTCGAGCGAAAGCTCGGAGGCGGCGACGCGGCGGAGGGCCCGGATCGTGTCGAGCGGCTCTCCCATCTCCTCCGCGATCTCCTGATCGGTCGGGGTCCGACCCAGGCTCTGGGTGAGCTGCGTGTTCGTGCGGGACAGCTTGGCGAGGTTCGAGTTCTGGTTGAGCGGGATGCGGACGGAGCGCGTCTGCTCGGCGAGCGCCTGCAGCACGGTCTGCCGGATCCACCAGACGGCGTAGGAGATGAACTTCACGCCCTTGTCCGGATCGAACTTCTTGACTGCCTTGAGCAGCCCCTCGTTGCCGATGCACACCAGCTCGGCGAGACCGAGGCCGCGGCCCTGGTACTTCTTCACGTAGGAGATCACGAACCGGAGGTTGGCCGTGACGAGCCGCTCGGCTGCCTCCTTGTCCCCGGCACGGGCGCGCCGAGCGAGTGCGCGCTCCTCCGCGGGATTCTGGATCAGAGGATACTTCTCCACGTCCTGCAGGTACTGATCGAACGAGTCCAGACCACGCGAGGAAGAAAACATCCGTTCCAGCATCCTGCTGTCGAGAGTTTTTTGTGGACCCGGTCGCGACGATCCAGCCGCCCACCCCGAAAAAACGGGGGCTCGCCCGTTGATGCGGACGAACCCGGGTCCTGACGATCCGAAGAAAATCTAACCGCGACTTCCTTGAAGCGTCAAAGGCTTGTGACCCCGGCGTGACTCCGCGTGTGTCGATAGGACACAATGCGACGGAGGTAACCGACCGAAGAGCCGGGAGCCTTCAACGGAGCGGATTGAAGCGGTCGGGACCGACCAGGAGAGGCCGGCTCCGCGCGATCTGCGGATCCCGATCGCCTCCGCGCAGCCCGAGGAGGTCGGCCGCGGAGACCCGGAAGATGGGCCCCCCGAACCCGTCGCTCGTCACCGGGAAGGCCACATCGAGTCGGACCACGCCGCGGCTCTCCGTCGGGAAGCCGATGCGCAGTCCACCCCCGACCGTCCCGAGCCATCCGGAGTCGACCCCGAAGGGCACGTCGCCCGCCCAGATGCGCCCGACATCTCCGAAGACGGTGAGGCCGAAGTCGAAGACCTGGGGAGACGGCCACCCGAGATAGATGCGGTCCTCGACCGTCAGCTTGACGCGTCGAGCACCGGGCAGATCCTGGCGATTGTAGCCGCGGACGCCGGTCGCCCCGCCGAGGGTGAGCTGATAGGGCAGGTCGACCGCCCACGCACCGGCCGCGGACGCTCTCGCCATCAGGGTGTGTCGGTCGAAGCGGATCGGCTGCCAGTAGGCAAGGAGATCGACCTCGGCGAAGGTGTCGCGCCACCCATCGTTGTCGATCCCGGGCCCGGCGAAGATCTGTCGCCCCTCGAAGGCGGCGTCGAAGACCAGCGTGAAGGGGTCGGGTGCGGAGGCGGCGTACAGCCGGACCCGCGTGTAGACGTCGTCGGGCACCCCCCCGCGGGCGTCCGCGCCGAATGTGCGCCCGAGGGTGAGCGAGATGTCCGTGCCGAGCTGAAGGTCCTCGATCCCCCGGAGGGCGTCGAGTCCGATCCGCTGGGTGAACCGGATCTGTCGGTGGGCGAAGAGGAGGGAGACGCGCGTACCCGACTGGAATCGGGTCTGCGGACGCACGATATCGAGCAGGGAGTCGGGGGCCGGGACCCCCTCGTCGAAGCTGCGCCCATCGTCGATGAACTCGGAGCCGGTGTCGAAGTCGGCGAAGTCCAGCGACTCCCGCGACACCGCGAGCCCCCCGACGAGCAGATCGCCCGGCTCGCCCCACCGGTACGCGATCGCCGTCTCGATGAACTCGGAGGAGAAGGGCGCCAGCAGGAAGCGCGACTGGTCGTCGGGGCCCACCGAGTACTGGAAGAAGTCCTCGTTGCGGGAAAAGCGCTGTCGCAACCCGAAGCGCCCCACCTCCCCCAGGAAGGGGTGCACGAGCTCCTGCTCGATGAAGCGACCAGCGCGGGTGGTGCCCAGCTCGACCCGGAAGTCCGTCCGCGAATTGAGGAGACGGGGGGTGAAGAAGGAGACGCCCATGTCGCGCTGGGCGTCCCGCTGGGAGAGGCCGGCGCCGACCCGCATCCCCCGCCCCAGGAGATTCTCCTCTCCGATCGAGACGCTGCGGAGCTCCAGTCCCTCGTCCAGCTCTCCGGCGACCTCGATCCGGGTGCTCCACTCGTCCTGCGTCCGGACCCGAACCTCCCAGCTCCCATCCGGAAGCCGAAGCCCGAAGACCTCCGCCTGGGCGATGAAATCGTACGCGCGCAGAATCCGCTCCGAATCGGCGACGCGGAAGGCGTCGTAACAGTCGCCGACCGAGAGGAGAAGCTCCCGCCGGATGAACTGCGGGCGGGTTCGCAGGTGCAGCTTGTTCGCGAGCCGGAAGGCCCAGCCCAGGTTCTCGTCGTCCGCCTGGTCGTCGGGGAAGATCGACTGGTTGTCGACGACGACCCGAGATACCCGACCCTGATCGCACTTCTGGGCGTGCAGACTCCGCGGGAGGGCGGCGGAGAGGAGGATGGCCACCCCGAGGAGGGCGGTTCGAAGGTGGGGCATCGACGGGACTTCGGCGGAGCAGGGCGAGATGGTAATCTACGACCCCCCGCAGACCACCCGCACGACCCACGATCCATTCGAGGCCCGATTCGAATGAGCGATCCCAAGACGGCCGCACTGGACTACCACGAGCATCCGCGTCCCGGGAAGGTGGAGGTCCTCCCCACGAAGGGGGTCGCGACGGCGTCGGACCTGTCGCTGGCGTACAGCCCGGGGGTCGCGGAGCCCTGCCGGGAAATTCACCAACGTCCCGACGATGTCTTCCGCTACACGGCGCGGGGCAACCTCGTCGCGGTGGTCTCGAACGGCAGTGCCGTGCTGGGGCTCGGCAACATCGGCCCGCTCGCCTCCAAGCCGGTCATGGAGGGGAAGGGCGTCCTCTTCAAGAAGTTCGCCGGGATCGACGTCTTCGACCTCGAGATCGACGCGCCCACGGCCTCCGAGGTGATCTCCTTCTGCCGCATGCTCGAGCCGACCGTCGGCGGGATCAACCTGGAGGACATCCGGGCACCCGACTGCTTCGAGATCGAGGACACCCTCCGGCGCGAGCTCGACATCCCCGTCTTCCACGACGATCAGCACGGAACGGCGATCATCGGGGGCGCCGCGCTCCTCAATGCGGTCGAGCTGGTGGGGAAGTCCCTCTCGGAGGTCACGGTGGTCTTCAGTGGGGCCGGGGCCTCCGCGATCTCGACTGCGCGGCACCTGGTTCGACTCGGCGTGCGGCGCGAAAACGTGACCATGTGCGACTCGAAGGGGGTCATCTACGCGGGGCGGACGGAGCGGATGGACCCGCACAAGGCGGAGTTCGCGGTCGAGACCGAGGCGCGGGATCTGGCCGGCGCGATGGTCGGGGCGGACGTGGTGATCGGGCTCTCCGTCGCAGGAGCGATCACGCGGGATATGGTTCGGACGATGGCGGATCGCCCGATCGTCTTCGCGCTGGCCAACCCGGATCCCGAGATCCTCCCGGAGGACGCCCTGGCGGAGCGTCCCGACGCGATTCTCGCGACCGGCCGATCGGACTACCCGAACCAGGTGAACAACGTCCTGGGATTCCCCTTCATCTTCCGTGGAGCCCTCGATGTGCGTGCGAAGGGCGTGAACGAGGAGATGATGCTCGCCGCGACCCACGCGCTCGCCGAGCTGGCGCGGCGCGAGGTCCCGGAGAACGTCGTCGACGCCTACGCCGGAGAGAGCCTCGGCTTCGGTACCGACTATCTGATCCCGAAGCCCTTCGACAACCGAGTGCTCTACACGGTGGCACCCGCCGTGGCACAAGCTGCCATGGACACGGGGCTGGCCCGGGTCGAGATCGACATCGACGATTACCGGGAGCGCCTCCGGGCCTCGCTCGGACCGGGGAGGGCCGTGATGCGCTGGATGACGAGCCGCGCGCGCCAGAACCCGTCCCGCATCGTCTTCCCGGAGGGCCACAACGACACCATCATCCGCGCCGCCTCACAGATGGTCGAGGAGGGCGTCTGCCGCCCGGTTCTGATCGGTCGCCGACCCCGCATCGAGGAGAAGGCCGCGGCGATGGGGGTCGACGTGTCGGCGGTGGAGGTCGTGTACGCGGCGGAGCAGGAGGAGGATCGCTATCGCTACGCCGACGACATCTTCCTGCGCCGAGGTCGGAAGGGGCTGACGCTCGCCGAGGCGCGGTGGAACATGTACAAGCCCATCTGGTTCGCCGCCTCCATGGTCCGCGCGGGGGACGCGGACGCGGTCGTTGCCGGAATCGAGGCGAACTACCCCGAGATCATCCGCCCGACGCTGCAGATCATCGGTCGCCGATCGGATGTGAACCGGGTAGCGGGGCTGTACGTCGTCGCCTTCCCCAACCGGGAGCTCCTCTTCCTGGCCGACACCACGGTCAACATCGACCCGGACGCCGAGGCGCTCGCCGATATCGCGACCCTGTCCGCCAGCCTCGTCTCCCAGCTGGGGATGACGCCCCGGGTCGCGATGGTCTCCTTCTCGAACTTCGGGTCGGTCCGTCACCCCGAAGCGCGAAAGTGCGCACAGGCGGTCGAGCTCGTTCGCGAGCGAATGCCCGAACTCGAGATCGACGGGGAGATGCAGGCCGACACGGCGGTGAACCACCGGAAGCTCCGGGAGACGTACCCCTTCTCGACGCTGACCGGGCCCGCCAACATCCTCGTCTTCCCGAACCTCGGTGCGGCGAACGTCGCCTACAAGCTCCTGGACGAGGTCGGGAACGCCGAGGTGATCGGGCCGGTGCTGATGGGGATGGCGAGACCGGTGCACATCCTTCAGCGCGGGGCCACCCAGCAGGACGTGCTGAACCTGACGACCGTCGCCGCGGTAGACGCCCACGCCCGATCCCGGCAAAATTGACGTCTTTCCGGTCGGCGGAACCGCCGCCGGAGGACGATCAGACCTCAGGGGGACCATGAGCGAAGAGATCTCCGGCGCGAGCGCCGTCCTGGCCTCGAACGGACTCGAGGGGCACCGACTCGAGCCGACGCGGCCGGTCCACTGGAATCTCTCATCGGTGGAGCTCGTCGAGCACGCGCTCCGAAAGGGTGAGGGATCGCTGGTGGCCGGGGGCGCCTTCCGCGCCGTGACCGCCCCGCACACCGGTCGGTCGCCGAACGACAAGTTCACCGTCCGCGAGACGGAGACGGAGTCGACCGTCGACTGGGGAAAGGTGAACGTCGAGATCTCTCGCGAGCATTTCGACGCGCTGCACGACGACGTGGTGGCATACCTGAACGAGCGGGAGCTGTTCATCCGCGACGCCCGTGCCGGTGCGGATCCGGCGTATGCGATGAATGTGCGCGTCATCTCCCCGAGCGCGTGGCACAACCTCTTCGTCTGGAACATGTTCCTCCGCCCGACGCGCGGGGAGCAGGCCGAGATGGAGCCCGACTTCACGGTGCTGCACGCCCCGGAGTTCGAGTGCGACCCGGAGAGGCATGGCACCCGCTCGAGCACGGGGGTCGTCGTCTCCTTCTCGCGGCGCACCGTGCTCGTCACCGGGACCCGGTACGCAGGGGAGATCAAGAAGTCGATCTTCTCCGTGCTCAACCACCTCCTGCCGGATCGCGGCGTGCTCCCCATGCACTGCTCGGCGAACGTCGGCCGGAAGGGGGACGTCGCCCTCTTCTTCGGACTGTCGGGGACCGGGAAGACCACCCTGTCGGCCGACCCCGCGCGCGGGCTGATCGGGGACGACGAGCACGGCTGGAGCGACGACGGCGTCTTCAACTTCGAGGGCGGCTGCTACGCGAAGGCGATCCGGCTGACCGCGAAGAGCGAGCCGGAGATCTACCATGCGATCGGCCGGTTCGGGACGATCGTCGAGAACGTGGTGGCGGACGAGGCGTCCCGGGAGATCGACTTCTTCGACGCTTCGATCACGGAGAACACGCGCGCCTCCTACCCCATTCACTTCATCCCGAATGCGGTCGAGCCGAGCGTGGGCGGTCATCCGCGCACGATCCTCTTCCTCACCGCCGACGCCTTCGGGGTCCTCCCGCCCATCTCCCGCCTCACCCCCGAGCAGGCGATGTACCACTTCCTCTCCGGGTACACCGCGAAGGTGGCGGGAACGGAGCGGGGGGTGACCGAGCCCGTCGCGACCTTCAGCGCCTGCTTCGGCGCGCCCTTCCTGCCCCGGCATCCCGGGGAGTACGCGACGATGCTCGGCGAGAAGCTCCGCGAGCACGGAGCGACCGTCTACCTGGTCAACACCGGGTGGTCGGGGGGCGGCTACGGCGTCGGGGCACGGATGAAGCTCGGCTACACGCGCGCCATGGTGTCGGCGGCGCTCGAGGGGAAGCTCGCCGACGCCGTCACGACGACGGATCCGGTCTTCGGGGTCGCCGTCCCCACAGCCGTGAGCGGTGTTCCCGGCGAGGTGCTTCGTCCGCGGGACACCTGGGCCGACCCCGCGGCGTACGATGCCGCGGCGGCTCGTCTCGCCAGGATGTTCCGGGAGAACTTCGAGCAGTACGCGGACGGCGTCGGCGACGAGGTGAAGGCCGCCGGCCCGACCGTCTAGGCGGGCCCGCTCGGCACCGAAGATGACCGAGGCGCGGAAGACCGATGGCGAGTTCGTCTCTCTGGGCGAGCTCGCCGTCGTCTTTCTGCGCCTCTCCCTTCTCGGCTTCGGTGGTCCGAATGCGCACCTGGCGCTGATGCTGGAGGAGGTGGTCGAGCGACGGCGCTGGCTCACCCGAGAGCACTTCCTCGAGCTCGTTGCGGTCACCAACCTCCTCCCCGGCCCCAACTCCTCCGAGGTGGCCATCCACATCGGGCACGTGAAGCGCGGCGTCGCCGGCGCGCTGGTGACCGGGGGGATCTTCCTCCTTCCGGCCTTCCTCATGGTGACCGGGCTCGCCGCCCTCTACTTCGGTCCACTCGGAGGCCTCCCGCTCCTCGACCCCGTCTTCGCCCTCGTGAAGCCGGTCGTCCTCGCGCTGATCCTACGCGCCGCGTGGAAGCTCGGCCGGACCGCGGTGACCGACGGGCCCACCCTGACGCTCGCGCTCCTCGGTGCGGTGGTGGGGGCGGTGGCGGGCGGGTGGGCGGTTCCCGCGATGCTCCTCGGGGGTGGCGTCACCTGGGCCTTCGATCGGCGTGCCGGGGGTGCCCCGTCGACCCGCATGGGGGTGGCGATGCTCGGTGGGCTTGGCGCTCCGCAGCTCCCGACCGCGGGGATCCTCGCCTTCCTCGCGGCGGGCTCGCCGGCCGCGGTCTTCCTGCACCTGCTCGGGATCGGGTCGGTGCTCTTCGGGGGCGGATACACCCTGGTCGCGCTCCTGCAGCCGACCGCGGTGGAGGCGTTCGGGTGGCTCGACCCCGCCGCCTTCCTCGACGGCGTCGCGATCACTCAGGCGGTCCCGGGTCCGATCTCGACGCTCGCCGCCTTCGTCGGGTACGCGGCGGCGGGAGCCCCGGGGGCCGTCGCGGGAACGGTGGGGGTCTACCTTCCCGCCTTCGTGGCGGTCCTGGTGGCCGCCCCGCTTCTCGAACGCATGCGGCGCGAGGCCGCGGTGAAGGCCGCGCTGCGCGGGATCGGCGCGGTGGTCGCGGGCACCATCGTGGGCGT
>JANQLR010000036.1 GCA_028280525.1 Longimicrobiales bacterium | reverse complement strand
ACGGAGGCGAGCGGCTTGAAGGCCTCGTCGAGCACGACGACGGTGACTCCTGCGAGAGGTGTCCCGTCGTTGCCGTCGTAGACCAGGCCCGCGAGCTGCGCGGAGGCTGGGCCGGCGGAGAGGGCGAAGAGAGCGAGAAGAGGAAGGCTGCCCCTTCGGAGGCGGGCGAGGAGGGAACGAGTCATCGCAGGAGCTGTGGGGAGTGCGGGACACTGTCGAAGGTGAGACCCCGCCCTCCCCGGAATCGTTCAACGCCCTGCGGGAGGGGTCAGCCCCCTTCTGAGAAGGTCAGCGACCAGAGGTACGCGGCTACACTCTCCAGCCTTTCGCTCCCGATGGGGTGTGCCGGCATGAGGCCGAAGCGCTCGATCGCCCGTTGGGGAAGCGCCGAGTGCTCCGCCGAGGGGGCCGTGACGAAGTCGACGACGTGCGTCGTGAAGGCTGCGCGGTCCTCGAACTGCTGGCGCAGATGCCTGGCCACGTGCCGGAAGGGGGGGGCCTCCTTCATCGGGGGGTCGATCGAGTGGCAGGCGGAGCAGATCGCCTCGTAGAGCTCGCTCCCGGCCTCGATCTCGGCTTCGGTCGGCGGGTCCAAGACGTCGAAGGCGTTCATCTCCCCGTGCATCGCCATCCCGCCCCGCGCACCACCTCCGTCGCCGTCGCCGTGTCCTCGCATCCGGCCCTCTCCCCGACGAGCCTCGCCGTGCCGGCCGCCCTCCCGCATGCCCTCCCCCCGCACGCCCCGTCGACCGTGCATCTGCTCCTCCTCCGCGTCCATCTCGACCGTCGGAGGCACCGACTCGTCGACGGGAGGCGCCGGTGCGTCCGCCGACTCGGGGTTCGGCGCCGAGGCGCAGGCGAGGAAGATCGGCGGGATCGAGAGCAGGAGGAGACGGATACCGAGGGCTCGACCGGACATGACTCCACTCCGCATGAGAGACGTTCCACTCCATAGAATCGCACCGGGCTCGGGGAGTCTCTGTCGGGGATCTTCCTCCTTTGCATCCGCCGCCGCCGCGTCGCATTCTCCCCACCCACTCGCTCCGCCGGCTCCGGACCGACGATCGCGTCGTCCCCGGCCCCGGCCCCGTCCGGGAGACCGTCCGTGTCCGACTCCTCCGTCTCGCGTCGCGACTTCCTCGAGACGAGCGGGAAGGCCGCCTTCGGGGCGATGATCGTGCCCCGGCACGTTCTCGGCGGCCCGCGTCACACCGCCCCCTCGGACCAGCTCACGATCGGTATCGTCGGCGCTGGCGGGATGGGATCGAGCAACGGGACCGAGCTCAGCAGCGAGCGCCTCGTCGCCTTCTGCGACGTCGACTTCGCCCACGCGGCCCGCTCGATCGAGGATCGGGTCAACGAGGACGACGAGGAGCGGGCCGCGAAGGGGCGGGCGCTGAAGACGCAGTTCGAGTCGGCGGCCCGCTACGCCGACTTCCGAGAGATGATCGCCGCCCACCCGGACCTGGACGCCGTGGTGGTGGCCACCCCCGACCACACGCACGCGAACGTCGCGAAGATGGCGATGGAGGCGGGGAAGCACGTCTACGTGCAGAAGCCGCTGACCTGGTCGATCCACGAGGCGCGTGTCCTCACGCGACTCGCGGAGGAGACCGGGGTCGTCACCCAGATGGGGAACCAGGGCCACTCCGGCGACGATGGCCGAAGGGTCAACGAGATCGTCCAGTCCGGAATGCTCGGGGTGATCCGGGAGGTGCACGTCTGGACTAACCGGCCCTTCTGGCCGCAGGGCATCCCGAGCCCCGTTTGGCCCCCCGAGGTCCGCGACCCGGACGAGCGCGGCTGGTGGCCGGGCGACTTCGCCTCGCGTGTCGCGGAGGGGATCGGCGGAGACTTCACGCCGCCGGAGTCGTTGAACTGGGAGCTCTGGCGGGGTCCGGTCGCGGCGGACATCCCCTGGCACCCGATGTACACCCCCTTCCACTGGCGGGGGCAGGTGGAGTTCGGGGGCGGAGCGCTCGGCGACATGGGCGCGCACCTCGTCGACCATCCGTACTGGGCGCTCGAGCTCGGGTACCCGGAGTCGGTCGAGGGGACGTCGACCCCCTGGGGCGTCGACAACGTCGCCGAGGGCGATCCGCACGTCGTCTCCTTCCCGCGCAGCACGATGGTCCACTACCGCTTCCCGCGACGGGGCGTCCTCCCCCCGGTGACGATGCACTGGTACGACGGCGGCCACATGCCGCCACGCCACCCGATGCTCCCCACCGATGTCCGCCTCGACCGGGGCGGCGGGGTGATGTACGTCGGCGACCGGGCGATCCTCAACCACGGAACCTACGGTCGGAATCCGCGCGTCTACCCCGACCGCGTGGCCCTCGAGGTCGTGGACGTGCCGCAGCGCTACCCGCGCATCGAGGAGTCGCACGAGATGAACTGGGTGCGCGCCTGCAAGGGAGAGACGGAGGCGGTGAGCCCCTTCTCGTACGCGGGGCCCCTCACCGAGGTCATGCACCTGGGGACCGTCGCGCTGCGCGCCGGAGCCGGGATCCCGATCGAGTACGATCCCCGCCGCGGGCGGGTGGTCAACCACGACGACGCCAACCGCTACCTGACCCGGGAGTACCGCCCGGGGTGGGAGGTCTGACCGATGCACCTTCGACGCTTCGCCACCCTCTCGATCGCCCTCGCGCTGACCGCCTCCGCCTGCGGCGCACAGGACCGGGCGGACGACCCACCGCGCTTCCGGCACAACACCCTGACCGAGGCGGAGGTGTCGGCCGGCTGGACCCTCCTCTTCGACGGGGTGTCGCTCGACGGGTGGAAGAACTTCCGGGCGGACGGGGTGCGGGACGGGTGGTCGGTCGTCGATGGCACGCTGCGGCACACCCGCAACGGGGGCGACATCGTCACCGACCGGACCTTCACCGACTTCGAACTCGTCGTCGACTGGAAGGTCAGCCCCGGGGGGAACAGCGGGATCTTCTACCTCGCCTCGGAGGAGGCGAACCGGATCTTCGAGGGTGCCCCGGAGATGCAGGTCCTGGACGACGCCGAGCACTACGACGGGGGGAATCCGCTGACCTCGGCGGGGGCCAACTACGCCCTCGATCCGGCGCCGCGCGGCGTGGTCCGCCCGGCCGGAGAGTGGAACCACGCGCGCATCGTGAAGCGGGGCTCCGCGGTCGAGCACTGGCTGAACGGCCGGCTGATCGTGCGCTACGAGCTGGGCTCCGCCGAGTGGGCGGCCAAGGTCGCGGCGAGCAAGTTCGCCGAGTGGCCCGACTACGGCACCTACGCCTCCGGTCCGATCGGGCTGCAGGACCACGGCGACCTCGTCTGGTTCCGGAACATCAAGATCCGCAGGCTCGACCCGTGAGCGAGGGCGGCTCCCTCGGGCGGCGGGACTTCGTGGCGAAGACCGTTGCGGGAGTCGCGGGCCTCGCGGCCGGGGGGCTGGCGCTGACCCGGCTGGGCCCGGTGCCGTTCGGCGGGGTCCGGGAGGCGCACGCCGCGTCCGTCGGCGCGGGCGGCCCCCGCGGGTCTAGGCAGCCCGTCGATCGGAGCGCCTCGAACTCCGTCGGCGCCCGTGCCCTCGGCGTCCAGCTCTACACCGTGCGCGACCGGATGGCGGAGGACGTGGCGGCGACGCTCGGCGCCGTCGCCGCGATCGGGTACCGCGAGGTCGAACTCGCCGGTCTCTTCGACCGTACGCCCGCCGAGTTCCGCGCCCTCCTCGACGCCGAGGGGCTCCGCGCCCCCTCCAGCCACGTCGGGCTGAACGCGCTGGAGGGCGACGAGCTCGAACGCTCCCTGGAGGCGGCCGCGATCCTGGGGAATGCGTGGCTCGTCCTCCCCTGGATCGGCCCGGCCGAACGGACCCCGGACGGCATCGCCCGGGTCGGGGAGGTGCTGGAGGCGGCCGGGGCCCGGGCCCGCGAGGCGGGGGTCGGGATCGCCTACCACAACCACGACTTCGAGTTCGAGCCCTGGCCGCAGGGGGGGACCCCCATGCGCACCCTCCTCGAGCGGACCGACCCCGAACTCGTCCACTTCCAGCTCGACCTCTACTGGATCGTCCACGCCGGACTCGACCCGCTCGCAGCGCTGGAGAGGCACCCCGGTCGCTACGTCTCGCTCCACCTGAAGGACCGCACGCAGGCGGGCGAGATGGTCGCCGTGGGGGAGGGGGTGATCGACTTCGGCACGATCCTGCCTCGGGCCGAGGCGCTCGGGGTCCGGCACCACTTCGTCGAGCACGACTCGCCGGGGGACTCGCTCCGTTCGATCGGGCGGAGCTTCGCGCACCTGAACGCCCTCCCGTAGTTTCCCCGCCCACGCGCCGCGGGAGGCGGATCGTCCCTCTCCGGCCGGATTCGACCGAAGGAGCCGAATGAGACGGAAGTCGCAGGACGAATACGACGTGATCGTGGTCGGCTCCGGGGCGGCCGGAGGGATGACCGCGCTCATCTGCGCCGTGAACGGGCTGAAGGTCCTCATGCTCGAGGCGGGTCGCGACTACGACCCGGTGAGCGAGACCCCGATGTTCCAGCTGCCGAAGGACGCGCCGCTGCGGGGCGGGGGGTACCACGAGAAGCCGTTCGGCTTCTACGACGCGACGGTCGACGGGGGGTGGCAGGTCCCGGGCGAGCCCTACGACGAGGGCGACTCGAACTTCATGTGGTGGCGCGCCCGCATGCTGGGCGGCCGCACGAACCACTGGGGGCGCATCTCGCTCCGCATGGGGCCGTACGACTACAAGCCCTACTCCCGCGACGGCCTCGGCTTCGACTGGCCGATGACGTACGAGGAGATGGAGCCCTGGTACGACAGGACGGAGGCGCTGATCGGGGTCTACGGCTCGAACGAGGGGCTGGAGAACACCCCGAACTCCGCCCCGTGGGCCCTCCTGCCCGCGCCGGCGCCCCGGGCCACGGAGCTCTACACGCAGCACCACTGCCGCGATCTGGACGTCCCGGTCATCCCCGCGCACCTCGCGATCCTCTCGCGGCGCCAGGACTGGGAGAACCTCCCGCAGCGCCTCTTCCCGAACAACGAGCTGGCCCAGAGGGTCGTGCGGGACTCGATGCGCACCCGCGCGGCCTGCTACTGGGCGACGCCGTGCGGCCGCGGCTGCTCGATTCGCGCCAACTTCCAGTCCCCCACCGTCCTCATCCCGCCCGCCCTGGCGACGGGCAATCTGGACGTCCGCACCGACGCGATGGTCCGCGAGGTCACGGTCGACGCGCAGGGCCGCGCGACCGGGGTCCACTACGTCGACAAGCGGACGCGCCTCGACGAGCACGTATCCGGGCGCGTCGTCGTCCTCGCGGCCTCGGCCTGCGAGTCGGCGCGCATCCTCCTGAATTCGAGGAGTGGATCCTTCCCCGATGGCCTCGCCAACGGGAGCGGGACGGTCGGCAAGTACCTGATGGATACCGTCGGCGCCGGCGTCGGCGGGCAGTTTCCGGCCTTCGAGAACATGCCGCCGCACAACACCGACGGCTCCTCCGGGATGCACCTGTACATGCCGTGGTGGCTCTACCAGGAGCAGGCGCGGGGCCGGCTCGACTTCGCCCGCGGCTACCACATCGAGTTCGGCGGCGGGCGCGGGATGCCCGGCCCCGGCGCCTTCGGCGGGATGCAGGGGTGGACGAATGGCGCCTACGGTCGGCGCTTCAAGGAGGAGATCCGGCGCTACTACGGCTCCTTCATGTGGTTCGACGGTCGGGGCGAGATGATCCCGAACGAGGACTGCTACTGCGAGATCGACCCCGACACCGTCGACCAGTGGGGGATCCCGACGCTCCGCTTCCACTGGAAGTGGTCGGAGCACGAGCTGAACCAGGCGCTGCACATGCAGCGGACCTTCCGCGACATCATCGAGAACATGGGCGGCACGGTGACGAGCGGGGTCGCCGAGCGGGGCGAGGACGCGATCGCCCGGCCCGGGCAGATCATCCACGAGGTGGGCGGGGTGCGGATGGGGGCGAGTTCCCGCGACTCGGTGCTCAACCAGTACTGCCAGTCGTGGGAGGTTCCCAACCTCTTCTGCACCGACGGCGGCGCCTTCGTGAGCAACGCGGACAAGAACCCCACCCTGTCGATCATGGCGATCGCGTGGCGGGCCTCCGAGTACCTGGTCGAGCAGCTCGCGCAGCGGGCGATCTGAGGGGAGCGACGATGCACGACGATGAGAGGAAGCGGGGACCGACTGCGGACGCGGCGGGCGGGGCCGAGCGGCCGGCCGTCGAGTCGAATACGGCCCGCCCGGCGCACCCCGCGTCCGACGACCGCCCCGGGACGACCCGCTCCGGCGGGATCGAGCTCCCGATGGCGACTCCGGTACCGCGGAGGGCGGGGGAGGCCGTCGGGATGGGGCGCCGAGAGGCGCTCAAGGTGATCGGGCTCGCGGCGGCGGCCGGTGCCACGGGCCTCTCCACCACCGGGTGCGAGGGGCCGGAGTCGGGGACGGGGGCCGGCGGCGCAGGTCAGAGCGCGCTCTCCGGCGACCTCGCCACCCGAGAGTCCGCCGCCTTCGACGGGGCGACCGTCGGCGGGTATGATGAGGT
>JANQLR010000028.1 GCA_028280525.1 Longimicrobiales bacterium | reverse complement strand
GATCGGGCCACCGTGCGTGGAGAAGAAGAAGCTCCCCCCCTCCTCGAACTCGGCGTCCCAGGTCAGACGCCCACCGACCGAGCCGAGCTCGGCGACCTGAAAACGGCCCCCCTCGACGCTGATCGGTCCTCCGACGGACTCGGCGTACAGTTCGCCCGAGGAATCCCGAATCTCGATGCCGTTCGCGACGGCCTCGATCTCGAGGCTCCCCTCGGCGCCGATGAGCCGGACCTTGCCGTTGATGCTGGCGAGCTCGATCTCTCCTCGCCCCCCTTCGACGTGAACGTCCCCGGAGGTCGTCTCGGCGTAGACCCTCCCCCGCGCTCCGCGGACGTCGATCTCGGAGTGGATCCCCTCCAGCTCGAGGTCCATCCACTCGGGGACCTCGACCACGTACTCGACGATGGTGGCGCGTCCGCGACGCGACTCCGCCTCGATGTCGATGCGCGAACCGCGGCGGTCGATGTCGATGTAGGTCCGCGACGAGTGCTCGGCGCGGAGCCGGATCTCGTCTCCCGGCACGCCGACGACGGTGATCGACCCGCCCAGCGTCTCGATCGCCAGCTCGGTCGCCTCTCCGACCGCGAAGGTGGTGTCGGTGGCGGACTCCCCGCTCTGCATCGGCGCAGCGAGCAGGAGTGCCCCCAGAAGTGCGTGCGTCATGTCCCTCTCCTCTATCCGTGAAGCCGTTCGTGTCCGGTTCGTCGTCGTGGTCAGGCGCCGGCGAAGCCGCTCACGGCGCGCTCGAGCAGGCGCAGCCGGGCGGTCTCGTGGCCGGCGATCATGCGGTGAAGGGTGGGGTTCCCCGGATCGTCCGCGAGCGCCATCTCCGCCTCGCGAATCGCGGCGTCGATCGCCTCGAGGTTCTCGAGGATCACGGCGCGGGTTTCGGGCGCGAGTTCGTCCCCCCGCGCCTCCAGAAGCGACTCGAGCCGGCCGATCGCATCGGCCATGGACGCCTCGCCTCCGACGAACCCCGCACTCATGCGGTCGCTGGCCAGCGTGGCGTCCGTCGGGGCCACCCCGAGGTCCGGCCCCGTACCCGGTCCCCCGCCCGGTGCGAGCCACCATCCCACGCCTCCCGAGAAGAGCGCCAGCGCGATCCCGGCAGCCCAGAGCGCCGCACTTCGGCGGCGGGGCTCCTCGAGGCCGCGGTCGAGCGACCTCGGCGTCCCCGGCGCGTGTCCCCCCTGCCCTTCAACAGGTGAATCCCCGAGGGGGTGGAGCGGGACGACCGGCGTCCCCGCCGCCCGGATCCGCTCCTCGATCCCGCTCCAGAGCTCCGTCTCGACCGCGGCCTCGGTGGGAAGCCCACCGATCTCCCCGACCGTCTGGATGAGGTCGTCGAAGCTCTCGCGACAGCGCGCGCACGCCTCGAGGTGCGCGGAGACCGACCGGGTCTCCGCCTCGGAGAGCTCTCCGTCGACCAGGTCGTGCAGGGTGGCGATCGTGGGGTGCATCGAATGTGTCGTCATCGGTCCAACGCCTTCTGAACGAGCGCGCGCGCTCGGTGGATCTGTGCCTTCACCGTTCCGAGGGTGACGCCGGTGATCTCTGCGATCTCCCGGTACGCGTAGCCCTGCACGTCCCGCAGGACGAGAACCTGCCGCGCCCCGTCCGGGAGTCCCGCGATCGCTCGCTCGAGGTCGACGCGGGTCCCGGGGAGGGAGCGCACGGCGGCGTGTCCGTACGCCTCCAGCCGGTCGGAGGTGAACTCTCGTCCGGCGCGCCGGCCCGCGCTCCGGCGGGCCTCCAGGATCACGTTGACGGCGACCCGGTGCAGCCACGTCGAGAAGCGGGCATCGCCGCGGAACTGGTGAAGCCGCTCCCACGCCCTCACGAAGGTGTCCTGGAGCCGCTCCTCGGCCTCCTGCTCGTCGGCGGTCATCCGAAGGCAGAGCGCGTAGACCCGTCCCTTGAGCGACCGGTACAGTCGTTCGAAGGCGTCCACGTCTCCCTCCTGGGCTCGGCGCACCCAGCGACGCATCTCCGCGTCGTCGGGGGTCGAGTGAGGGGTCGTTCCGGTCACGAGTGGCAGGGCTCCCATCGGCTCCGCGGGAACGGGTGTCTTCATCATCGGACCCTTGGATGCCCGCACCCCGCCCGGAGTTGGAACGTACGGGTCAGCGCGGTCGGTCGCCCTTCCGGATCACGAAGCGAAGCCCCGACCAGTCCGCGTCGATCGCGCACACCTTGTTGTCCACGAGCCCGGTGGAGAGTCCGTGCTCACGGACGTCGGAATCCCGAAGATCCACGTGAAGCGGAGACTTCATCTTCGGCCAGGCGATCCACAGACCCCCGGCCCAGTCGATGAGGAGCTGCCCGTGCCGGAAGCGTCGCTCCAGCTCCCGCAACCGGGGGACGAAGGCGACCACGACGTCGAAGGCGCCGTCCGTGCCCGCCCTCGGCCTTCGCGGTCGACCGGGAGCGTCGACGAGCCGGACGCCGGCCGGGAGCGGGTCGAGGAGCGAGACGAAGGTCCCGGGATCGCCGAGGACGGCGACCCGGGACCCCTCGCGAATGCCGAGCTTCCTGGAGAGCGGCGTCCCCGAGTACCCGGCCGTCGACATCGGTCCGAACTCAGTCGCGCGCCAGCGCGCGGGCGGGGTGGATCGAAGCCGCCCGGAAGGCCGGCACCAGACAGGCGACGACCGCGACAGCCACGAGCATCCCGGCCACCAGCGTCGCCGTCCACCAGATCGGGGCCACCTCGGTGAGGTCCCCGATCGCCACCGTCACGATCCGCGTCATCCCCCACGCCAACGGCAGACCGGCCACCAGCCCGGCGGCCACCAGTGCGAGGCCGGACCGGGTGATCGACCGGACCACGCGGGGACGGGGCGCTCCCAGCGCCATCCGCACCCCGATCTCACGGGTCCTTTGCACCACCGAGTGTGCCAGGACGCCATAGATGCCGAGTGCAGCGAGGATCAGTGCGATGGTCCCGACTCCCCCGACGAATCCACCCACCAGCCGGGGTCCTGCCAGCTGTTCGTCGACATGGCGTTCCATCGTCTTGAGGGCCCCGACGGGGAGCGTCGGATCGACCTCCGCCACGGCCTCGCGGATGGCGCGAGCGATTCCGGTACCGTCGCTCCGCGCCAGGACGGCGAAGGCGGGGGCGGCGAGCTCCATCTGACCGTGCGGAAGGTAGACGGCCGCCTCGGGAAGCGCACTCAGGGTCAGGCGCTGCAGCGCGACGTCCTCGACCACCCCCACGATTCGCCGGGGGGCCGCCTCCCCCTCCCGCGCCTCGCGATCGAGCGTCAGGAAGCGGCCGACCGCCTCCTCGCCCGCGAAGTGCTGCCGGACGAACCCGCGAGAGACGACCGCAACCGGCTCGGAGTCGACGCCGTCCCCTGCCGAGAACCAGCGGCCTTCGAGGACCGGGATCTCGAAGGTCTCGACGTAGCCGGGGGAGGCGGCGACCCAGAGCGCCGACGGCCTCAGCTCTTCGGGAACCTCCTCCCGTCCGCCCACCTGGAAGGCGGTGGTGCGAGCGAAGGGAGCCCGTGGGAGGCCGCTCACGGTCGTGGCGGCCGCGATCTCCGGTCGGACCGAGAGCCGCTCGAGGACGCCGTCCAGGAGCCGGGTCCGCGCCGCGTCGTCGGGGTAGCGATCCTCGCCCGGCTGGAGGGTGAAGACGGTCACGCCCTCCGATCGGAAGCCCGGGTCGCCCCCGGCGATCGCGTCGAGCGTCTGCACCACCATCGTGGCCCCGGTCAACAGCCCGGCTGCGACGGCGAACTCGGTGACGACGAAGGCGCTCCTGAGCCGTCGGCTTGCCCGCCCCGCCGTCCCGCCCCGCGTCCCCGACAGCGTGCTGCGGAGATCGCTGCGAGCGGCGTGGAGCGCCGGCGCGAGCCCGAACACGACCCCGGCGCCGAGCGTGATCAGCATCGAGGTCAGGAGGACTCGGGGGGAAAGTGCCGGATACATCGAGCGCGGGACCTCCGCGGGCATCGACAGCCCGAACCAGTCGATGACGAAGACGGAGGCGGCGATGCCGAGGCCGCCGGCGACGACCGCCAGGACGAGGCTCTCGATCAGGAGTTGGCGAACGATGCGCCCTCGGGCGGCGCCCAGAGCGGTCCGCACCGAGACCTCCCGCTGCCGCTCCTCTGCCCGGCCGAGGAGGAGGTTCGCCACATTCGCGCAGGCGATCAGGAGTCCGAAGAGCGCGACGGCGACGAGGACCCGGATCAGCGTGCGATCCCCGGCGCTGATCATGCTCTCGCGCAGAGGCAGGACGCGGACTCGCCAGTTCTCGTAGCGCTCCGGGTCGGTTGCGGCGACGGCCTCCTGCAGCGCGGCCAGCTCCGACTCGATCCTCGATCCAGCCGCTCCCGGCGCGAGTCGCACGACCGTCGTGAAGGTGCGGTCGTGGTCGGACTCCCGACCGGCGAGCGGGGCGGGACGCAGCAGCTCCGCGGTCGCCGGGATCACCTCGAAGCTCTCGGGCATGACGCCGATGACCGTGTGGTCTCGACCCTGCATC
>JANQLR010000010.1 GCA_028280525.1 Longimicrobiales bacterium | reverse complement strand
GATCGGGGACCTGAGTCCGACGGGACAGTCGGCGCTCCTGCGCGTCCCCCAGGAGCACCGCTTCCGCCGGGTCGGAGGGAGTGAGGACCTGAGCTCCGACTTCCGGCTCGTGGCGGCGACGCACCGGGAGCTCGACCCCGAATCCGCCTCCTCGGGCTTCCGGCCCGACCTCTACTTCCGGATCGCCGTCTTCGAGCTGGTCCTCCCGCCGCTCCGGGAGCGGATCCAGGACGTCCCGCTCCTCGTCGGCCACTTCCTGGAGCGGTTGGGTCGGTCGGAGCTGACCACGGAGCCCGAGGCCATGGATGCGCTGACGGAGTATGGGTGGCCGGGGAACGTCCGAGAGCTCGAGAACGCGGTCCGGCGCGCGGTCGTGACGGCGCGCGACCGGATCCAGCTGCGCGACCTGCCGCGGAGGGTCCGGGAGGGCGGGAGGTCCGACGCGACCCATGCCGCGAGGGGAGGGCGTCGGCCGGGCGGGGAGCAGCTCCTCGACCTGCAGGCGGTCGAGCGCCGAACGATCGAGGCGGCGATGCGGGTGACGCAGGGGAATCGGACGGAGGCGGCCCGCCGACTCGGAATCGGTCGCACGACGCTCTACCGGAAGTTGGAGCGCTACGGACTGGACGGGTGAGGGCGACCGTCGGCGACGCGTCGGGAGGTCAGGTCGCGACCGACTCCGTGCGGTCGAGCCGCTCGCGCACCCGTTCCAGCAGGTCCGGGGTCGAGAACGGCTTGTGGAGCAGGTCGCGCGAATCGATGTCCCCGCCGCGACGCTCGCGGGCTCCGGTCGCTCCGCCGGTGTAGCCGCTCATGAAGAGGATCCGAAGCCCGGGGGCGCGGGCTCGAAGCTCCTCGGCGAGTTCGACGCCCCCCATCTCGGGCATGACGACGTCGCTGAGCACGAGGTCGATCCGGTCGGCGTGCCGCTCCCAGAGGAGGAGCGCGTCTCGGCCGTGCTTCGCCTGGAGCACGGTGTAGCCGACCCGCTCCAGAAGGCGCACGGCGAAGTTCCGGACCTGCATCTCGTCCTCGACCACGAGGATCGTCTCCGAGCCCCCGCTCGGGGTCCGCTGCGCTCCGAAGTCCCCCGCGGCCGACTCCACACCGGGGGCCCTCGGCAGGATGAGGCGAACGGCGGTCCCGGTGCCGGGCGCAGACTCGACGGAGACGTAGCCACCGCACTGCTTGATCGTCCCGTACACCATCGCGAGCCCGAGACCCGTCCCCTTCCCCGGCTGCTTCGTGGTGAAGAACGGCTCGAAGATGTGGGGGAGGAGATCCTCCGCCATCCCCGCGCCGTCGTCCTTCACGGCGATCACCTCGTACGCCCCAGGGGGAATCCGTTCCGGAACGGTGTCCACCGCCTCCTCCAGATCGAGTCGCTCCGTGGAGACCGTCACCACGCCGCCGCGGTGCATCGCGTCCCTCGCGTTGATCGCCAGGTTCACGATCGCCTGCTCCAGCTGGTGGCGGTCGGCGCGGATTCGTCCGTCGTGAACTCCGGGGATGATGACCAGCCGGACGTCGTCGCCCAGGAGGCGGTCGACGAGGTTGTCGATCCCCTCGATCACGTTCGATGTCGAGAGCGGCGTGGGGTTCCACGCCGTCTTGCGCGAGAAGGCGAGGAGCTGGCGGGTAATCGCCTGGCCGCGGGCGGCGGCCTCGACCACCTCGCGAACGTCTCGCCTCGCCGAGGAGTCGGAGGGGATGTCCTCCTGGATGAGTTCGGCGTACCCGAGGATCGCGGTGAGAAGGTTGTTGAAGTCGTGCGCCATCCCGCCGGCGAGCCGACCGACCGCGTCCATCTTCTGGGCGTGACGCAGCTGTGCCCGGCTCTCTGCGAGCTCCTGTTCGGTGCGGACGCGCGCCGTGACGTCGCGGGCGATCGAGACCCAGTACGTGTGCCCCGTGTCGGGATCCTCGATCGGCCCGGTCTGGATCTCGATCCAGAGCGGCTCTCCGTCCGGGCCGGCAAACTCCGCCGTGTACCGCGTGTCCGTCCCGCGGAGGAGCTGTCGCCGCGCATCCATGATCGGCTCGAGCCGACTCCGCACCCGGCCCAGGATCTCCTCGGTCGTCTTGCCGACGGCCTCGTCCGCGGGGAGGCCCAGGAGCCGTTCGAAGGCCGGGTTCACGAAGTGGATGACGGGCGCGGTCTCCATGTCCGGGGCCGAGTCGGTGATCACGACCGCGTCGCGGATCTGTCGGATCGCCGCGCTCAAGCGGTGGATCTCCGCCTTCCGCGCCCTCTGTTCGGTCGTGTCCGAGAAGGTCCCCACCAGGCGGAGCGGCCCCTCGTCGTCGCGAGCGACGACCTGGCCACGGGCGTGAATCCACCGCGTCTCTCCCGACGACGTTCGGACACGGTACTCCGCATCGAAGGTCGGCCCGCCCGCGAGACACGCCGCGAAGCGCTCCTGCACCCATTCGGCGTCCCGGGGATCCACGTAGTCGCTCCAGTCCGCGAGCGTCCAGCTGAGGGTTCGGGGGTCCCGACCGACGATGTCGCACCAGCGCGGGCCGACGGAAAGGTGCCCGCGAGCACAGTCGTAGTCGAAGAAACCGTCGCTCGAGCAGGAGATCGCCAGCGAGAGTCGCTCCTCTGCCGTCCTCGAGACGCGGCGGGCGCGAAGGTGCTGGAGGAGCGCCCGCAGGACCTCGGCGCCGCCCTCCACCGCCTGAGAATCGAGCGAGTCGGAGAGGTCTGCGGCGTCGGCGGCGAAGAGGGTCAGGGCTCCGAGAATCTCGCCGGAGACCCCGATCAGCGGGCGGGAGAAGGCGGCGTGCCACCCACCTTCGCGCAGGAGCTCC
>JANQLR010000319.1 GCA_028280525.1 Longimicrobiales bacterium | reverse complement strand
GATCGGTCGGCCGGAAGTCGGCGACCGCCGCCGCGAAGATGAGAACGTCGGCGTCGGCGAGGTGCTCGTCGACCGCCTCCTTCATCTCGAGCGCGGTCTCGACGGAGATCCGCTCGACGCCGGTCGGGGTCGGCAGGTTCACCGGCCCGCTCACGAGCTTCACCCGAGCGCCGCGTCGCCACGCGGCCGCCGCGATCGCGTACCCCATCTTTCCCGAGGACCGGTTGCCGATGAAGCGGACCGGATCGAGCGGCTCGCGGGTGGGGCCGGCGGTGATCAGGACCGTCTTCCCGCGGAGCGCCGCGTCGGGCGTCAGGAGGAGCCCGATGTGATCGATGATTTCCTCCGGCTCGATCATCCGACCGGGGCCGTCCGCCTCGCCCACGGCGAGCGGACCGTCCGCAGGACCGGCGATGTGATAGCCGAGCGCCGTCCGGCAGTGCTCGGTGTTCGCGAGCACCTGGGGGTGCGCCCACATCGCGTCGTTCATCGCCGGGCACAGGAGGACCGGCGCAGAGGTCGCGAGGAGGGTGGTGGTGAGGAGGTCGTCCGCCCGGCCGTGAGCGGCGCGGGAGATCAGATCGGCAGTCGCCGGAGCGACCACGACCAGGTCGGCCTCGCGGCCGAGCGAGATGTGCCGGGCGGCCCCGTCGACCGAGAAGAGCTCGGTCAGGACCTTGCGGCCGGTCACTCCCTCGAAGGTGAGCGCCCCCACGAAGCGCTGCGCCGCCTCCGTCATGACGACGTCGACCTCGGCACCGAGCTGCGTCAGCCGGCGCGCGAGGAGGACGGACTTGTAGGCGGCGATCCCCCCGGTGACCCCGAGGACGATCCGCCGCCCCGACCAGGGTGGGCGGGCTTCCGGCGAAGCGACGGACACCCGCCGACCCTTACTCGCCCGCCTTGCGGCGCTTCACCAGCCGGAACTCGATCTGCCCGGAGGTCAGCGCCTCGAGCGAACGGGTGGTGAGCTTCTTCTCCTCGCCGAGCGGGAGCACCTCGCGGGGGAGGCGGTTCAGCTCGCGGGCGTACTTCGCCGCGACCAGGACACCCAGATACTTGGAGTAGGTGTTGGCGGCGACTTCCTTCGGCGTGAAGACACGCATCGTTGGACCTCGGGACTGCTCAGGTGAAGTGCGACGTCAGGACGTCGGCCAGATCGGCGCGAAGCTGCGCGACCCGGTCGGCCTCCCGGCTGGGCGGGGTCGGGGCGACGAGCCCCCGGGCGATGCGACGGATTTCGTCGATCGTCGGATCGAGCTCGGCGTTGACCACGACCCCATCAAACTCTCCGACTCGGGCCAATTCTTCCAGTGCCGAGCGGAGACGGCGAGCGATCTGCTCGCGATCCTCGGTACCCCGAAGACCGAGACGGTTCATCATCGCCTCGGCGGACGGGGGCAGAACGAAGAGGAGGAGGGCGTCCTCGACGGCGAGGCGGATCTGGGCCGCGCCCTGCACGTCGATGTCGAGGACGGAGTGGATCCCGGCGGCGACGGCGCGGTCGAGTTCGGCGCGGGGGGTGCCGTACAGCCGGCCGTGGACCTCCGCCCACTCGGCCATCTCACCGGCCTCGATCATCCGACGAAAGGTGGGCTCGTCCACGAAGTGGTAGTCGATCCCGTCCTCCTCACCGGGACGCGGATCGCGCGTCGTCGCCGAGATCGAAAAAACGAAATCGTCATTCTCGTTCACGAGCGCGCGGGCGATCGTGGTCTTCCCGGTCCCGCTCGTGGCGGCGAGGACGACCGGCCGAGCACCGGCGCGCGGGGGATCGGAGCCCACGGAGAGGGTCACTCGACGTTCTCCACCTGCTCCCGAAGCCGCTCGACCTCCTCCTTGAGCGCGACCGAGGCGTGGGCGATCTCGGCGTCGTTCGCCTTCGATCCGATGGTGTTCGCCTCGCGGTTCATCTCCTGCACCACGAAGGAGAGTCGCTTCCCCACCGACTCCGAGGCGTCGCCGTCGAGCGTCTCTCCGAAGAGGGCCACGTGCGCGCGGAAGCGGACGATCTCCTCGTTGATGTCCCACTTCTCGGCGAGCCAGGCCACCTCGCGGGCGAGGCGGTCCTCGTCGACCTCCTCCTGGGCGGCCAGCTCCGCGATCGCGGCGCGCAGGCGGTCCCGCTCGCTCACCAGCCGCTCGGGCGCACGGCCTTCGACCCGGTCCAGCTGGACGGAGATCGCCTCCAGGCGACCCTCGAGGTCCTCCTGCAGACGGCGTCCCTCCGCCTCGCGGAAGCCGACGAGCTCCACGCTCGCCCGTTCGACCGCCCCCTTCACGACCTCCGGATCGAGCTCCGGCGTCGCCAGCTTCTCCGGCGACTGGAAGAGATCGGAGAAGCGCAGGAGGTCGCGCATCTCGATCGGCCCCTCGATCCCCTGCGCGTCGCGCAACTCGCGCAGTTCGGCGGCGTAATGCGCGGCCCGCTCCGGGTCGACCCTCGGCAGATCGCCCGAGGCACCGTGGTCTTCCCGCTCGAAGGTGATCGAGACGGTGAGGTGCCCGCGGGTGACGAAGGGGCGCAGCCAGCTCTGAATCGCGGCGTCGTGCCCGTCGAACCCGTGGGGAGTGCGGATGCTGGTGTTGAGGAAGCGGTGGTTCACCGACCGGATCTGGACCCGGACGATCCCTCCCTCCGCCTCGACCTCGGACGCGCCGAAGCCGGTCATGCTGCGGATCATGTGCCTCGCCTATCGGATGTAGCCCGGAAAACTAGGCCCCTAGTTGAAGAGGGTCCACCGGACGCCATAGGTGGTGCGGGTCGCCGGGAGGAATCGATCCGGGAAGTCCTGGTTGAACTGCCGCAGGGTGAGGTTCTCCCACCGGATGAAGATGCGGACGGTGACGATCCGCATCTGCAGCCAGGCGTTCCACGTCTGCTGGAAGGGGACGGTCACCGGCCCCAGCGGCGCGTCCGGATCCTCGGGATCGGGCGCCTCCAGAATCGGAATCTGCATTCCGCTTCTGCCCTCCGCCATCACCCCGGCCCAGAGCTGGAAGTTGCCGGTCTCGTAGTAGGTCCGGTTGAAGACGAGGCCGCCGCGGTAGACCTCCTCCGGTCGCAGGACGCCGGGGGTATCCCACCGCTGAAGGGAGCCCTGAAGCGCCAGCCCGCGCAGGATCGGCAGGCTCCAGCGCCCGGCGACCTCCCATCCGGTCGACTCCACCCCGGGGAAGACCACTCCCTCCCCCTCGAGGAAGGTGCCGAGGCCACCGATCGAGTCGGTATCCGTGGAGAGCCAGGCCGCGGAGAGGTCCCCGCCGAAGCCACGAAAGCGAATGCCGATTCTGGTATGATCGCGGCTGCCGATGGAGCGGGGAACGACGTAGGGCGGGGTCTCCTCGACCGGATCGTCGACGGGGTCGTCCACCGGGTCATCCGTGGGGTCACCCTCCCCTTCCCCGTCGTCCGGATCGACCGGCACGACCGAGGTCGTGTCCGCCAGCCCCCGCCATCCGCGGTCTCCCCGTTCGATCGCGCCGAAGAGGGAGAAGCCGAAGCGCGGCGCGGTCTCGAACTCGAGCCCCTGGATCGTCGTTGCCTGACCGTCGAAGGTGTCCTGGCCCCAACGGAGTCGGGCGCTCCCGAACGCCGGGTGGTGGACGCCCGCATCGAGGTCGACGCGGAGGGAGGGGAGGTCGCCGTCGAAGGAGCGCGCCTCCGCCCGCGCCCAGAGGGGCCCGCGCTCCCACCCGGCGCGCGCGCCGATCTGCGTCGCGCCGAGGTCGACCGGAGAGATCGTGTCCTCCGTCTCGCGGAGGGAGTTCCGGACCCAGAAGCCCTCGACCACGAGCTCGGGCGTTGCGGTCCACCGGGCCCGCAGGACCGAGGCGCTCCGCTGCATCTGCGGGGGACCGAGCCCGGCCTCGTCGGCTACGTCGTGCTGGGCGATTCCCCGCCGCAGCTCGGCGGCGATCGTCACTCGTTCGTCGAAGAGGGGACGCAGGTAGCGGAGGAAGACGCCCTGCCGCGCCCCCGGCTCGTTCGACCCCGGGCCCTGGGTGTCGACCCGCTCGATCCCGGCGGAGACCGCGCCGCCGAGGGTGTTGCCCGAGACGAAGGTGCCGCGAAAGAGGTTGGTGTCGAGGTCGCCGGTGCCGGCCTCGATCAGGGTCAGCGGTCGCGCTTCGACCGCCTGCAGATTCGTGATCTCGACGCGAAGCTCGCCCGCGGTCCGGCGCACCACCACCCGCTCGAGGCCGACGAGGGGGATGCGGGAGAGGTCGGGCGCGCTCCCGAGGAGCCCGATCTCCTCGATCCCGTCGAAGAAGACGCGGACTCGTCCCCCCGCCATCCCGTCCAGGACGATCCCCTCCGAGGTCCCGTAGTCGCCCTGTCGGAGGGGGATCGTCCCCGGGATCTCGAGCAGGAGCTCGAGGAGGGTGAAGTGCGGGCGACCCAGAAGGGCCTCCCGGTCCCAGGTGAAGACGTCCCGTTCCTCCGCCCACTCGTCCCGCGCGCCGCCCGGGAGCTCCGGGAGCCGCCGAGGCGGCGGGAGGGTGTCGGAGGGGAGGATCGGGGCTGCCGCTCCCGCACTCGGCGACACGCTCACCGCACCC
>JANQLR010000317.1 GCA_028280525.1 Longimicrobiales bacterium | reverse complement strand
CGACGGCGTCGTCCTGCGCCCCCCCACGGGGGTGGAGAACCATGACCGGCTCGTCCAGATCGGCCGGTCCTCCCCGGACGAGCCGGGGTGGAACGCCTTCTCCTGGCTTTCTACCGCGACGCTCCGGGAGGCGACCGGAGCCTTCGACGCGGTCGAGGGCTACTCGATCGTTCAGTACTCCCTCGCCAACGACGACTCCGGTCGGGGCAGCGAGGCGCTCATGGCCCACTTCGTCACCGGGGGGTGGTTCGAACTGCTTGGCGTCCGGCCGGCGCTCGGACGCCTCGTCGACCGCGCGGACACGCGGGAGATCGGCGGGCCCGCCGTCGTCGTCCTGGGCCATGGGCTCTGGCAGCGTCGCTTCGGGGGCGACCCGACGGTGGTAGGGCGGAGCGTCGAGCTGTCGGGCGACCCGTTCGAGGTGATCGGGGTCGCCCCGGAGGGCTTCACCGGCATCCACAACGTGGGTGTCGTCCCGGAGCTGTTCATTCCCGCGACGCTGAACCCGGGGTGGAGGGGCAACCTCCCCTTCGACTCGTGGCAGTGGGCGTGGCTGACCCTCGTCGGGCGACTCGCCCCGGAGGCGAGCTTCGCGGCCGCGCGGGCGGAGAGTGACCGGCTCGGGTCGATCCTGACCGAGGCGGATCCGTCCGGAGAGCCGACGACCGTGACGGTGGTGGATGGCGTCGGGGTCGATCCGTTCCAGCGGGAGACCATCGTGCAGGTTGCGCGGGCGACGAGTGCGATCGCGGGCCTCCTCCTCCTCCTCACCTGCGTGACGATCGCGAACCTCCTGCTCTCCCGCGCTCTCGGCCGGCGCGCGGACACCCGGGTCCGAATCGCTCTGGGGGCCGACCGGGGTCGTATCGTGCGCCACCACCTCGCGGAGAGCCTGGTCCTGGCGGCCACCGCCGCCGCGATCACCATTCCCCTGATCTACGTGGGGACCGGGCTCCTGCCGCGATTCGTGGACCTCCAGCTGGTACGGGAGCTCGCACCCGACGGCCGCCTCCTCGGCGTCCTCGGCGCGGTCCTCGTTGGAGTCACCCTCCTCTTCGGGTGGATCCCGGGGCGGATCGCGGCGAGGGGCGCGTCGGCAGCGCCGGGTGCCCCGGAGCGGTTCGCCCGCGGTACCGGCCGCTTCCGCTCCGCTCTCCTCCTCGCCCAGTTCTCGATCTCTCTCGCCTTCCTCTCGGCGGCCGGGCTGCTCGGTCGCAGCGTCGTGGCGGCGTGGAACGCCGACCCGGGATTCGAGTCGCGGGGGCTGTGGGCCGGCTTCCTCTGGCTCGACGGCGACGAGTTCGAGGACGCGGACCGTGCGGAGTTCGCGAATCGAGTCGTCGCCGAGCTCCGCTCGCTCCCCGACGTTCGGGCGGCGGCGTGGTCCACGCAGGCTCCGATCGCGGGTGGGCAGAGCATGGGCTCCGTCTCTGCACTCGGTCGTCCCGAGGTGGCTCCTCAGACCGAGATGACCGGCGTCGGCGAGGGCTGGTTCGAGACGATGGGAGTCCCGCTCCTCGCTGGACGTGCGCCCTCGATCGACGATCCGGAGGGCGTCGTCGTCAGCCGGCAGCTCGCGGAGATCCTCTTCCCCGGCGAGGAGCCGATCGGCCAGCCCCTGGAACGCGGCTTCCGGGTGGTGGGCGTCGCTCCGGACGTGCGGATGCGCTCGCTACGAGCCGAGGGGAATCCGGCGGCGTGGTACCTGGAGCCCGAGCCCTTCTCTGCGCGCACGGTCCTCTCCGTCTCGATGCGCCCAGGATCGGAGATGAATGGGGGACGTGCGCTCGAGGCGGGGCTCTCGGCGGTGGACCCCGGTCGCTCCGTCTCCGTCGTCCGGATGCGGGACGCGGTGCTGGACGGGGTGGAGGATGCTCGCCGGCTCGGGATCCTCCTCGGCGCCGTCGCGGTCCTCGCCCTCCTCCTCACCGCGGCGGGGATCTTCGGGGTCGCGGCGCAGCGGGCGGCGGAACGCAGGCACGAGTTCGGGATCCGCCTGACCCTGGGCGCCGAACCCGGCTCGCTGCCGAGGCTCCTCCTGGGCGGGTGGGCGACCCTCTGCCTCGGCGGGCTGATCGTCGGCTCGATGGGTGCCGTCGCCATGGGGCGCGCCCTGGGTGGGATCCTCTTCGAAACCGCTCCCGGAGACCCCTGGTCGCTCGGTCTCGCGACGGGTGTCCTCGCCCTCGTCGCACTCGCCGCCACCTGGTGGCCCGCGGCGCGCGCGGCGCGGATCGACCCGCTCGAGACGATTCGCGAGGTGAGCTGACGGGGGGACCGGTCCTGTACGGCGCGCCCCTCCGGGCCGATTCTACGGGGATTGCGACTGCCCTCCGACCCCGCCGCCGAGCCCGCACGTGCCCGAACCCCGATCCCGACCCTGCCTCCGAGGCGGCGGTGCCTCGCTGCAGGGCACCCGGCCCGAGAACCAGGACCGCTGTCTCTTCCGGCGGTCCGCGGACGGGACGCGCGCGCTGGGCGCCATCGCCGACGGGGTCGGAGGCCTGGCGGACGGCGCGGGGGCGGCCGGGACGGCGACCGGGGCGGTGGAGCGCCTCGCCGAGTGGCTCTTCGAGGCCGAGGAACCGACCGCCCGCGAGATCGAGTCGCGAATCCGTCGGACGTACGCCGACGCGAACGAGCGGATCGCCGGAGGGGGGCGTCGGTCGGGCACCACCCTCGTCCTCGCGCTCGTCACCGAGCAGCACCTCCTCGTGGCGAATGTGGGCGACTCCCGCGCCTGGCTCTTCGTGGAGGACCGCATCGAGCGTCTGACCGCCGACCACTCGGTGGTCGAGGAGCTGGTCCGCGACGGCGCGCTCTCTCACGAGCAGGCGGCGCGGAGTCCGTACCGGAACGTCCTGACCCGGGCCCTCGGGGACGGGCCGCTCCCCGAGGTGGATGTCCGGGTCGCCGACCACCAGCTCGAGCTGCTGAGGTGCGGTGGGACGCTGATCCTCACCTCGGACGGCGCGCACGGGGTCGAGGGGATCATGGGTGCCGACCACCTCCGCGCCGCACTCGCCGAGGACGCAGACCTCGGTCGGGTGGCGAGTCGGCTTGGTCAGGCCGCCATCGATTCCGGGTCGCGCGACAACGCGACCGTCGTCCTGATCCAGTCGGAACGCCTCCCGAACTGAGTGGAGGGCGGGGAGCTGGCCTGCACGGGGTCGGCCACCCACCTTGCCCGGATCCCCTTCCGAACCCCGTCGCCGAGGACGAGTCTCGGCTGAGCGAGCTGCCCCGATGACGAAGCGCGCGCCCCTCCTCCCCGCGCTGTTCGCGCTCCTCGCCGCCACTCCCGCCGTGGCGCAGGATCCGCCGGACACCGACGTGCACGTCGCCGACCTCCGGCTCGGGGTGGGCACCGCCGAGATCGGCCCGGCGGTGAACGCGACGCGTCGCCCCGGCTACGACAACCAGCCCTGGTTCACCCCCGACGGCTCCGGATTCTGGTACGCCCGGTGGGACGGCGTGGAGACCGACATCTTCCGGTACGATCTCGCGAGTGGGGCGTCGACCCAGGTCACCCGCACGCCGTGGGGCGAGTACAGCCCATCCCCGGCCGGCGAGTCGGGAGACATCCATGCCGTGGGCGGCGGCGGCGACCCCCTCGAGATGGGGCTCTGGCGGTACTCGGCGTCGGGAGAGCCGGTCGAGCCACTCGTGATCCGCACGGTCGGATACTACGGCATCTTCGACGAACGGGTGCTCTTCGCCTGGCTGAATGACGGGAACGGGACGCTGATCCACGTCGATCGTACCGACGGAACCATCTCTCCCTTCCGGGAGGGTGTCGCCCCCGGGCCGCCCCGGCGCATCCCCGGAGATGCGGCGATGGCCTTCCTCGAGAGGGACGCGACCGGCCGCATGATGTTCATGCGCCTCGACCCCGCGACGCTCGAGGTGACGCCGCTCGTTCCGGCCGCCGGCGACGGCCGCGACTTCGTCTGGACCCCCGACGGCCGGCTCATGATGGGGGACGGGAACGCGATCTTCATCCGGGACCCGCGGACGGACGGGGAGTGGACCGAAGTCGCCCGTTTCCCGGAACTCGACGAGATCACCCGGCTCGCGGTCAGCCCACGGGGGGATCGCATCGCCTTCGTGGCGACGTCCCGCTAGCCCCGATCGCCTCGGCGGTTCGCGCGCCTCCTCAGTAGAAGAGGTACGACACCCCGATCCCCAGCGTCCGCTGCGCCGGCTCACCCGCGCGGTCGAAGACGGGCGAGTCCGCCGCGCCCGCGACCAGGAACATCTCCTCCCACCGGAGGAAGAGCCCCCACCGCGGGCGAAGGGAGATCAGGCTGAAAGCCGAAAAGGTCACGTCCCGGAGGCCTCCGCCCGGCGAGTACCGGTCGAGCCCGGAGACCGCAGCCCCGTCCCCATCGACGCCGAACCAGGCATCCATGTAGTTCGCCGAGGCCCACGTCGTGGACGCGCGCAGCGAAAGCCGAACGCGGCGCGCAGGGGAGAAGAGGGTCTCGATCTCCGGGGTGACCAGCGTGCCGTCGTGGGCGCCGAGGATGTCTCGACGGACCGCGACGTCGAGGTCGAGCCGGCCCTGCGTCAGCGCGGCGATCGGGAAGGAACGACCGGCGTGGATCCCGACCTCGATCCCCAGGTCGATCTCGGGGAGCGCGGCGAGGACGGCGTCCTCCACATCGCGGCGGGGCAGGCTCGCCGTCACGACCGGTCCGATCCGCCACAGGGGGCGTCGGCCGAGAAGATCGAGGCGACCGTCGAGGTTCCCGAACTCGAAGCGGGTGCCCCCGATCGCGACGCTCGTCACCGGGAAGGGGAGGATCCGGTTCTCCGACGATCCGACGTGCTCGGGAATGCTCGCGACGCCCCCGATCAGAAGGTTGGTCGGCGGTCGTTGCGGCGTCTGCGCGTCGAGCGCGTGCGGGACGAGGGCCGCCAGCAGGGCGGTGAGGCCGGCGACCCGCCGGGCACGGGCTCGGAGCGGTAGGCGCGGAGCTGCGGGGAGGGTGGGATTCGTCATCGGCTTTCGGAACGGGTGGGGGCCGGGCTCTCGAAGGTGTTGGGAAGGGGCGTGATACGGTCGCCCCTCCCCTCGGGTTCCGGGACGCGGAATCGTCGCTCCGGGTCAACGGATGGGAGATCTCCCCACAATCGAATGGAGGCGATCCCCACGGGCCGGTTAGAAATCGGATATTATGATCTGAATAACTTTTATTGGGGATCGCCGTGCTCTCGCTGACTGGTACCTACGCGCTCCAGGCCGCCCTCCACCTGGCACTGCACCGGCCGGGCGAGGCCGTGTCCGCGGCGGTCATGGCGAGTCAGCTCGAGATCCCCGCCAGCTATCTGGCCAAGGTCCTGCGGCGGCTCGCCCGAGAGGGCGTTCTGAAGTCGAGCCGCGGTCCCGGCGGCGGGTTCCACCTGGCGCGGGCCCCCGAGCAGCTCACGGTGGCCGTCGTCGTCGCCCCCTTCCAGGCGCTTCGCCCCGCCCGGCTCTGCCTGATGGGTGGAGAGTGCGACCTCACCGACCCGTGCAGTGCGCACGCGCGTCGCGCCGCCTGGAACGCCGCAGCGCTGGAGATCCTCGAGCAGACCACGCTGGCCGATCTCCTGAGCGGGGAACCGTTGGGGGATCCGGTGCGTCGCTCCTCCGAACTCGCCCGGAGTGGACCATGACGATCCCCCTTCCGTCCCGAGCCGTCCCGACCGTGCTCCTCGTCCTGGTGATTGCCTGCGCCGGAGGAGAGGGCGAGGCACCGCCTCCCGAGGCCCCGCCCGACGCACCCGACCGTCTCACCGCGGTCGAGATCGAGCAGGGTCTCGGTCCGATCCGTGACCTGCAGCTTGCCGACGTCGACGCCGAGCTGGCCGCGCTGGGGGAAACGGCCTTCACGACGAAGTGCTCGGCCTGCCACCGGATCGACTCTCGCTTCGTGGCCCCGGCGCTCGGCGACGTCCTCGCGCGCCGGAGGCCCGAGTTCGTGATGAACATGATCCTCAATGCGGACGAGATGGTCCGTCGTCACCCCGCCGTCCGGGAACTCCTCGCCGAGTTCTACACGCCGATGCCGACCCAGGTACGCGACCCGGAGGAGGCACGGGCGATTCTCGAATTCCTGCGGTCCGTTCAGACCGCGTCGCTCTCGCCGGGCGAACCGACCGGAGATCGATAGCTCCCGGACCGAACCCCTTCGTCCACCATCCTCAGGAGGGACCCAACCATGAGACGCCGAAGCAACGGAGCGCTCTATTCGCTGGCGGCCGGGCTGGCCGCCGCCACCGTCGGGATCTTCGCCTGTCAGAGCGGGCGCGGCCCTGCCGTGGGTGCCGGGGACATGGCCAGCGCCGCACAGGCGGTCTACGTCGCGCCCGGTGAGTACGACGAGTTCTACGCCTTCATGTCCGGAGGCTTCAGTGGCCAGCTGACCGTGATGGGGCTCCCCTCGGGTCGCCTCCTCAAGCAGGTCCCCGTCTTCAGTCAGTACCCCGAGAACGGCTGGGGCTACTCGGAGGAGACCAAGGCGATGCTGGAGACCTCCTACGGCTTCGTCCCGTGGGACGACGCCCATCACCCGGAGCTCTCCATGACCGATGGCGTCCCCGACGGTCGGTGGATCTTCATCAACGGGAACAACACGCCCCGCGTCGCTCGGGTCGACCTGAGCACCTTCGAGACGGTGGAGATCCTCGAGATCCCCCACTCGGCGGGCAACCACGGGTCGCCCTTCATCACGCCCAACTCGGACTACCTGGTCGCCTCGACCCGCTTCAGCGTCCCGGTGCCCAACCGCGACATGTCGATCGAGGAGTACAAGGGCAACTTCAAGGGGACGCTCTCCTTCGTCCGGGCCAATGACCCGGGCAACATGAGCATCGCCTTCCAGATCCTGATGCCCGGGTACGACTACGATCTGGCCCACGCGGGGAAGGGACCCTCCGACGGGTGGATGTTCTTCACCTCGTACAACACCGAGGAGGAGCACACCCTCCTGGAGGTGACGGCTTCCCGACGGGACAAGGACTTCGTGGCGGCGGTGAACTACCGGCGGGCCGAGGAGTGCGTCGCCGCGGGCGCCGGGCGGGACATGCCGGCGGACTACCGCCACAACTACTTCAACGAACACCACATCGCGGTCTCCGACCGGGAAACGAGCGTCCGTGTAATCGAGCCTTCGGACTGCTCGGATCTGGTCTACTTCCTGCCGACGCCGAAGTCCCCGCACGGGGTCGACGTCGATCCGACCGGCGAGTACATCGTCGCCGGCGGGAAGCTCGCCACCGTGATCCCGGTTCACTCCTTTTCGAGGATGATCGACGCGATCGCGGCCGAGGACTTCGAGGAGGTCATCGACGAGATCCCGGTCCTCCGCTACGAGTCGATTCTCGCGGGCGAGGTGGAGAACGCCGGCCTCGGCCCGCTCCACACCGAGTTCGACGGCCGGGGATTCGCCTACACGACCGCCTTCATCACGAGTGAAATCGTGAAGTGGGAGATCGGCAGCTGGCAGGTCGTCGACCGGATCCCGGTCTACTACTCGGTGGGGCACCTCATGATTCCGGGCGGCGACTCCGCCGAGCCGTGGGGCCGCTACCTGATCGCGCTCAACAAGATCACGAAGGATCGCTACCTGCCGACCGGTCCCGAGCTCGCCCACTCCGCGCAGCTCATCGACATCTCCGGGGAAAGGATGCGCCTCCTCCTGGACTTCCCCACGCAGGGTGAGCCGCACTACGCCCAGGGGATCGCCGCCGAGCTCGTCATGGACAACCAGGTCCAGTTCTACTCCCTCGACGACAACACCCACCCCCACGCCACGAAGAGTCCCGCGGAGGCGCGCGTGGTCCGCGAGGGCAACGTGGTCCACGTCTACATGACCTCGATCCGGAGCCACTTCACCCCCGACAACGTCGAGGGGATCCGAGTGGGTGACGAGGTCCACTTCCACGTCACGAATCTCGAGCAGGACTGGGACGTACCGCACGGCTTCGCGGCGATGGGGGCGAATACCTCCGAACTCCTGATCATGCCCGGCGAGACCCGAACGCTCGTCTGGAATCCGACTCGGCCCGGGATCTACCCCTTCTACTGCACCGACTTCTGCTCGGCGCTTCATCAGGAGATGCAGGGCTACGCGCGGGTTTCCCCCCGTGATGCCGACGTCCCGCTCCGCTGGGGAACCGGTGGAGAGTGGCAGACCCGTTGAACGGAGGGGGGGAGGCGACATCCTCCCCCCTCTTCCCGCGAGGAGGTTCACGTCATGACGAAGCGAAGCCGGTTCCTGGTCCTCGGGGCGGCCCTCGCGCTGGGGTTCGTCTACCTGCTTCCCGTCTGGAGAATCACCCTCGAGGCTCCTCAGTACCCCGAGGGGCTGGGGATGGAGATCCTGATCGACGACATCGTCGGGGTGAAGCCGCACGACCTGAACAACATCAACAACCTCAACCACTACATCGGCATGCGGCGGATCGAGCCGGACTCGATCCCGGAGCTCGTCGTGATGCCCTTCATTCTGGCCGCGCTGATCGCGGGTGGCGTTCTGACGGCCGCGCTCGGTCGACGCCGGGTCCTCTACCTGTGGGTTGCCCTCTTCGTCGGCGTCTCGGCGGTGGGGATCGCCGACTTCTGGAAGTGGGAGTACGACTACGGTCACAACCTCGATCGGGAGACGGCCGCGATTCAGATCCCGGGGATGAGCTACCAGCCCCCACTCATCGGGAGTCGCCAGATCCTAAACTTCACGGCCCATTCGTGGCCGGGTGCCGGGGGTTGGCTCGCCCTCGCGTCGATGCTGGTCGGGGTCGGGGTCGCCGCCGCCGAGTTCCGCCGGGCGCGACGCGCGAGCGCGGTCGACGCCGCACCCGTCGACGCCGAGACGGGAGGCGCCCCCACCTCGAGGACCGCGGCCCTCCTCCTCCTGGCCGCAGGCGGCCTCGCCGCCGCCGGGTGCCGGGAGCCGGAGCCGAGGCCGCTCGCCTTCGGCGAGGAGAGCTGCGCGCGCTGCCGGATGAGCCT
>JANQLR010000300.1 GCA_028280525.1 Longimicrobiales bacterium | reverse complement strand
GGCCGCTGCCGCTCCGCGACCGAGGAGAGGAAGCTCTCCGCCTCGTCGAGCCGCTCCGGATCCTTCACGAGGCCCGTCGCCGCCTCCTTCCACGGGTTGTCGAGCCGGTCCAGCTCCCGCTCGATCTCCCGGAGGCGACCGACGGCGGCGCGGAAGCGCTCGAGGCGGGGCCGCCAGTCCGGGGGCTCGGCGTCCCGCTCCAGGAGTCCCCGGAGCCCACGGGTCTGGAACCCCTCCCGCTCGGCGGCCTCCGCCGCCTGCCGCATCTCGACCCTCCAGGTCTCCTCCTGCTCGGCAACCTCCTGCGCGACCGCCCCGGAGACCTCGTTCAGGAAGGAGCCGAAGGGGTCGGATGTCGGCGTCGGCTCGTGCCCGACGATGCCCGGAATGTCCGCGGGGCCGAGGTGCCGATCCTCGAGGTCCTGGATCGCGAGGACGCGGTTGAGCGCGCCGCCGAGCTCCCGGACGTTGCGGAAGGGGACGCGGGCGAGCGCCTCGGGCACCCCCTCACCGAGCCGGCTGCCGCGCTCGTCCACCTTCCGACGGATGATCGCGACGCGCGTCTCGAACTCGGGCGGGGCGATGTCGACGATGAGACCGCCGGAAAAGCGCGAGACGAGACGGGCATCGAGTCCGTTGATCTCGGAGGGCGGCCGGTCGCTCGCCAGGACGATCTGCGAGCCGGAGGCGGTCAGCGCATCGAGCGCCCCGAGGAGCATCTCCTGGGCCTCGGTCTGACCCGCCAGGAACTGCACGTCGTCCAGGAGGAGGATGTCGAGGTCGCGGTAGCGGTCGCGCATCCGATCCCGGGTCCCGGACTCCAGCGCCTCGGTCAGCTCGTTGAGGTACCCCTCGAGCGTCTGGTAGTGGGTCCGCACCTGGGGGTTCGAACGGAGCGCGTGGTGCGCGACCGCGACCAGGATGTGCGACTTCCCGAGGCCCGAGTTCGAGTAGATGAAGAGGGGGTTGTAGCTCGTTCCCGGAGAGTCCGCCGCGCGCCGAGCCGCCGCCGAGGCGAGCCGGTTGGCCGGCCCGACCACGAAGGTCTCGAAGGTGAATTTTGGGTCGAGTTCGGTCATGCCCGGACGGCGCCGCGAGACGCGGGAAAGCGCGAACCGATAGTATCGATCCGAAGGGGCGATTCCAAAAGGCCCGCGCCGGTCTTCACGACCCGGAATCCGCCCAGTCGACGACGGACTGCAGATCCTCCGGCAGCGGTGCGCGGAAGTGCATGCGCTCCCCGCTCACCGGGTGCATGAAGACGAGTTCCGCGGCGTGCAGGAACTGACGCGTCACGCGACGATCGAGCTCGTCGGCCCACACCCGCGCCGCGCCTCCGATCCCCTTCGCCCCACCCCGACCGTAGATCGGATCCCCGACCACGGGGTGACCGAGGTGCGAGAGGTGGACGCGGATCTGGTGCGTACGCCCCGTCTCGAGCGCGACGTCGAGGCGGTCCGCCGCGATCCAGCTCGCCCGTCGCCGCGCCCGCGTCACCGCTCGTCGCCCGCCCTCCAGCACCGCCATCCGCTTCCGATTGCGCGGGTCGCGCCCGATCGGCGCGTCGATGGTGACGGGGTCCTCGCGGAGGTGGCCCCAGACCACCGTGTGGTAGAGTCGCTTCACCCGGCGTGCCCGCAGCGCATCCGAGAGCCCCACGTGCGCCCGATCCGTCTTCGCGAGAACGAGGAGCCCGGAGGTGTCGCGATCGAGCCGGTGGACGACGCCCGGGCGCATCCGCCCTCCGACGCCCGAGAGGGAGGAGAGGTGGTGCATCGCCGCATTCACCAGCGTGCCGGAGCGGTGCCCGGGAGCCGGGTGGACGACCATCCCCGCGGCCTTGTCGACCACGGCCAGATCGTCGTCCTCGAAGACGATCGAGAGGGGGAGATCCTCGGCGACCAGCTCGGGCGCCTCCTCGGGCTCGGGGACGACCGCCTCCACGATCCACCCGGCCTCGAGCGGTTCGGACTTCCGCGGCTCGAGCGGTCCGTCGGGGGTCGTGACCGAGACTTCGCCGCCCTCCAGCAGGCGCTGCACACGGGTCCGCGAGAGCTCGAGCTCGGTGGAGAGGAAGCGGTCGATCCGCTCCCCGACCGCCTCCGGGCCGATCACCCAGCGGCGGTGTTCGCCCTCCTGGCCGCTCGCGCTCACTCCGCGAAACGCCGAAGGCCGACGGCGGCGGCGACGCCGTCCAGATCGACCTCCTGTACGGCCTCCCACCCCTCGCCCGCCTCTCCCGTCCCGCCCACGGCGACGTTCCGCGCGAGGACCTCGCCCGCGACGAAGTCCTCGAAGACGCCCATCGCTTCCCGGACGGCGTCGCCTCCAAAGACCCCGAGCTCGATCCGGTCCGAGATCTCGAGTCCGGCGTCCTTCCGGAGGCGCTGGATCCGGTTGACGAGCTCGCGCGCGAGCCCCTCCCGGACCAGCTCGTCGTCGAGCTCCGGGTCGAGCGCCGCGACGTGGCCGTTCTCGGACTTCACGACCATCTCGCCGGAGGCCTCCTCGAGGACGTCCAAATCGCCGGGCTCGAGGGGGACGCTCTCCCCGTGGACCTCGATCTCGACCGTCTCGCCCGCCCGGTAGGCGGCGAGCTCCTCCTGCGACAGGCCCCGGATGACGTTGGCGGCGTCGTTCGTGGCCTTCCCGTAGCGCGGCCCGAGGGCGCGGTAGTTCGGACGCGCCTCGAGGGTAACGAGCCCGTCCGCGGAGGAGAGGAAGGCGATCTCCTTCACGTTGAGCTCGTCGCGGACCACTGCGAGCACCTCTTCGCGCAGCCCCTTCCCGCCCGGCACGAGCGCCTGGAGCGTCCGGAGCGGCTGGCGCACGCGGATCTGAACCTCCTCCCGCGCGGCGCGACCGAGCGACACCAGGACCCGCGCCGCCGCCATCTCCCGCTCCAGTCCGGGGTCGAGGGCGGCGTCGTCCGGCTCGGGGAACGGCTGCAGGTGCACCGACTCCCCGGTGAGGGCACGGTGCAGCCAGTCGCCGAAGAAGGGCGTGACCGGTGCGACGACGAGGGAGATCGTGCGGAGCGCCTCCCAGAGGGTGCGGAAGGCGGCGCGCTGGTCCGCGTCGTCGTCGTGATTCCAGAAGCGCGCCCGGCTGCGCCGGACGTACCAGTTCGACAGGTCGTCGACGAAGTCGCCGACGGCGCGGTACGCCCGGGTCAGCTGGTACGCGTCCAGCTCACGCCGTACCTCCGCGACCATCGAGGAGAGCCTGGAGAGGAGCCACCGGTCCAGGACGTTCCGGGCGGCCGGAGCCGGGTCGGCCCCGCTCGGCGCCCACCCCTCCGTCTCCGCGTACATCGAGAAGAAGCGCCAGGTGTTGGCGATCGTGTCGAAGAACTTCCGGCCGGAGTCGCGCAGCGCCTCGGGATCCCACCGCTTCGGGACCCAGGGGTTCGACACGGTGATCATGTACCACCGGATCGCGTCGGTGCCGTGGTCGCGGATCGCGTCCCACGGGTTCACCGTGTTCCCCTTCGACTTGGACATCTTCCGACCCTCGGCGTCGAGGATCAGATCGTTGACCACCACGTTCCGGTACGGCGCCTCGCGACCCAGCATCGTGGCGATCGCGATCAGCGAGTAGAACCACCCGCGGGTCTGGTCGAGCCCCTCGCAGATGAAGTCCGCCGGGAAGTGCCGCTCGAACTCGCGGTCGTTCTCGAAGGGGTAGTGCCACTGGGCGTACGGCATCGCGCCGGAGTCGAACCAGACATCGACGACGGAGGGGGTGCGCCGCATCGTTCCGCCGCAGTCGCACTTCCACGTGAGTTCGTCGATGAAGGGTCGGTGCGGGTCGAAGTCCTCGCCCAGGTCACCGACCTTCTCCTCCAGCTGCGCGAAGGAGCCGATCCACTCGACGCAGCTCTCGTCCGCGTCGCACACCCAGGCGGGGATCGGCGTCCCCCAGTAGCGGTCGCGGGAGAGGGCCCAGTCGACGTTGCCGCGCAGCCACTCGCCGAAGCGCTTCTCCCCCACCTCGGGTGGGTGCCACCGCACCGCATCGTTGTTGGCCAGCATCTCCGACTTGAGCGTCGAGGTCGCCGCGAACCAGGAGTCGCGCGCCAGGTAGATCAGCGGCGACGAGCAGCGCCAGCAGTGCGGGTACGAGTGGACCTCCATCTCGGAGCGGAGGAGGAGGCCGCGCCGACCCAGCTCCTCCACGAGCTTCGCGTCCGCGTCCTTCACGAAGTCCCCGCCGATCAGGGGGAGCGACGCGTCGAAGACGGCGCGGTCGTCGATCGGGCGGAGCATCGGCAGCCCGTGCCGCTGTCCGGCGGCGTAGTCGTCGGCGCCGAAGGCCGGGGCCATGTGCACGATCCCGGTCCCGTCCTCCGCGCTCACGAAGTCCTCGGCCACGACCGTCCACGCATTCATCGGATCGGCCGGCGCGGGCACCAGGTCGAGGGGGCGGTCGTAGCGGAGTCCGACCAGCTCGGAGCCCGGGAAGGTGCGGGACGCCGTGGCCCCCTCCCCGAAGACCGCCTCGACGAGGTCGGCCGCCACGATCAGCGTCTTCCCGTCGTGCTCGACCTCCGCGTAGGTGAGTCCGGTGTGCACGGCGAGCCCGACGTTCGACGGCACGGTCCACGGCGTGGTCGTCCAGACCGCGAAGTGGCGGCCGTCCGGCTCCCCGTCCGCCCCCAGGACGGGTGCGAGGAAGTAGAGCGACGGGTCCTCGACGTCCTGGTACCCCTGCGCGACCTCGTGCGAGGAGAGCGCCGTCCCGCAGCGCGGGCAGTACGGCACGCTCTTGTGGCCGCGGTAGAGCAGATCCCGGTCGGCGAGCTGCTTCAGGATCGACCAGACGGACTCGATGTAGTCGTTGTGGAAGGTGACGTAGGGGTGCGCGTAGTCGAGCCAGTACGCGATCCGCTCCGAGAGCGACTCCCACTCCTCCTTGTAGGTGAAGACCGACTCGCGGCAGGCCCGGTTGAAGGCCTCGATCCCGAGCGCCTCGATCTCCGGCTTCCCGCTGATCCCGAGCTTCCGCTCCGCCTCGATCTCGACCGGCAGACCGTGCGTGTCCCACCCGGCAATCCGGGTGACCTGCCGCCCCTGCATCGTGTAGTAGCGGCAGACCAGATCCTTGATCGTTCTCGAGATGATGTGGTGCAGGCCGGGCCGACCGTTCGCCGTCGGGGGACCCTCGTAGAAGACGAACGGCTCTCCATCGCGTGTGGCTTCCAGCGTGCGATGGAAGAGGTCCTCCTCCCGCCACCGCTCCAGCACATCCTCTTCCAGGGCCTGCAGAGACCCCGGGAACTCCGGGTACTTCACCACTCCCCCTCGCTGCGGCGGCGGTCGGTCTCCTCCGCCTCTTCGTTCAGGATCTCGTCGAGCCACCCCTCATCGGTGGGGTGCAGCTCCCGCTTCTCCTCGGGTGCGGCCGGGGTCACCGGTCCGCCGAACCCGGATTCGAGCGCCGTTTCGGTCGGGGACTGCGCCGACTCCACCGAGGACTCGGGGGCGGGGCCCTCGGCACCCTCGGCTTCGAAGCCCCCCTCCTGATCGATCTCCCCCGCCGGGGAATCCGCGACCTCGTCGCCGGCCGCCCGGGGCGCGTCGAAGAGAGACCCGCCGTCGGACGAGAGCTCGTCGCCGGTCGGCTCCGCCTCCGGAGGCTGCGCCCCCGCATCCGTGCCCGCCTCCTCGGGCTCCGGACGACCTCCCAGCAGCTCGAGTTCGACGGCGACCTCCCCCGCTTCGGGGTTCCGTTGCTCCTCGATCTCGCACGCCTCCAGCTCCCGCTCCAGGAGCTGCCGGAAGCCGGCGAGGAAGCGCTCCCGGCGTCGCTCGAGCTCGGAGAGGAGTTCCTGGCGCTCGCGCAGCTTCGATTCGGCGTCTCGGAGGATCGCCCGCGCCTCGGCCTCGGCGTCGTCCACCAGCTTCCGGGCGGCGTTCTCCGCCTCCTCACGGATCCGCTTCGCGTCGCCGTCGGCCTCGCGGCGGGTCAGATCCGCCTCACGCTCCGCGGTGCTCTTCATCTCGTCCCGCAGCTGCTGGGCCGTGACCAGCGCGTCCTGGACCGCCTTCTCGCGACCGGTCTGCTGGTTCACCTGATCGGCGAGCCGCTCGGCGCGCTCCCGGAGCGTCATGTTCTCCTTGACCACCTCCTCGAGCCGTTCGGCGACGAGTTCGAGGAAGGTGTCGACCTCCTGCGGGTCGTACCCGCGAAGCCCCTTGCCGAAGTCGCCGCGCTTCTTGCGGACGTCGAGCGGAGTCAGATCGATCATGGTGCGGTCCGAATGAGGGTCAGGTGGGCCGCGGCCCGAAGAGTGCGGTCCCGATCCGTAGCATGGTACTGCCTTCCTCGATCGCCAGGTCGAGGTCGTTCGTCATCCCCATCGACAGGGTCGTCCCGATCGACGGGTCGGCGCAGCGCAGGTGCTCCGACAGCTCCCTCAGCCGGGAGAAGCTCGGGCGCAGCACCGCTTCGTCGTGGACGAAGGGCGCCATGGTCATGAGCCCCTCGAGGCGGAGCCCCGGGAGCTCCGAGAGCGCCAGAATCTCCGACAGCGTGGCCGGCGCATCGAACGGGCCCTCCCGCTCCGAGCCGAACCCGCCCTTGCTCGCCTCGCCCGAGGTGTTCACCTGCGCCAGGATGCCGACCTCCACCCCGAGCTCCTGCGCCTTGCGCGAGAGTCGCTCCCCGAGCCGAACGGTGTCGACGGACTGGATCAGATCCGCGACTCCGATCAGCTCCGGCGCCTTCCTGCGCTGCAGGTGGCCGATCATGTGCCAGCGGACCCCGCCCGGCCGCGCCGCAGCCTTCTGGAGGAGCTCCGAGACCCGGTTCTCGCCGAGGTCGGTGAGCCCGGCCTCCACGGCGGCATCGATCGCCTCGAGGGGGTGCGTCTTGGTCACCGCCACCAGGGTGACCTCCGCCGGGTCCCGTCCCGCACGCGCACACACCGCGGCGATGCGGTCCCGCAGGGCCGGGAGGGTGGAGCGGAGGCGTTCGGCGTACATGGGCGAAAGCTAGGGCCTGATCGAGCTACGGGAATGGGGCTCCCGGGCACGACGGCACCGGGCACAACGAGAAAGGGCCCCGCCGGACGAACCGGCGGGGCCCTCGAGATCGACCGTCCGGGTTCGTCAGCGAACCTGGAAGGTAATCGGCAGCGACACCCAGACCGCCACGTTCTTGTCGCGGTTCTGAGCGGGGGAGAAGCGCATGATCTCCGCGACGGCCAGAGCCGCCTCGTCCAGCTGCGGGTGCCCCGACGACTGGTCGACCAGCTTGTTCTGCACGATCCCGGACTCGTCGATGTAGAAGTGCACGCGCACCACGCCACCGATCCCGGCATCCTTCAGGAGCGCGGGGTACTCCCGCTCGAGCGCACGCTGCACCTCCCGGGCATTCATCACGGTCGGCGCCACATCGTAGGGCGTGAAGCTCGGGGCCCCGGAGACGTCCGACGCAGCCGACGCGGTGGGCGGCGGCGGAAGGTCATCGATCGGATTGTCCTCGAACGTCGTCGGGGCAATCGTGATGTCCTCGTCGATGTTCGCCTCGGAGATTACCGGGGTCGCCGGGCGCTGGATCGCCTCCGGCGGCGGCGGGATCTCGACCTCGGGCGGAATCTCGACGGCTTCCAGCTCGTCGGCGGTGAACGACACGTCCTCGGCGGTCATGTCGGGCCAGAACTGGAAGATCGAGAAGTGCGCCGCGACGGCGACGATCATCGACCCCCAGAACCAGTTGTCCCAACTCTTCTTGAGGCGGTCGTTCGCGGTCTCGTTTCGTGCGGGAACGGCGTTCTGAGTCATCGGCGGGCCCTCGTCATGCGCTGCTCAAGTTCGGTCGCGAACACAACACGTACCACGCCGGCGTTCACGAGTTCCTCCTGAAGCTGATTCATGATCCGGTACGGAACCTCGCGGTCCCCGCGCACCGAGATCACCAGCCGGCGATCGGACTGGGCGTAGAGCGGTCCGACGACCGGAGCGACGTCGGCCATCGTGTACGGCTGATCGTTCATGTAGATCGAGCCGTTCTGCGTCACCCAGATGTTCAGGATGTTCTTCTTCTTCTCGTCGATCTTCTCGGTCGCCTCGGCCTCCGGCCACTGGATGTCCTGCTCGCTGTCCGTGCGGAAGACGGTGGTGACCATGAAGAAGATCAGGAGGAGGAAGGCGATGTCCGCGAGCGAGGAGCTCGGGATCTCGTCGGACGCCCCGCTCTTGCGGCTGAAGCCGCCACCCTTGATCGCCATTCGTCAGTTCTCCAGGACCTGAAGGGAGATCTTGTCGGCGCCGGCGGTCTGGAGCGCGTCCAGGACGTCGACCATGTAGCGGTAGGCCGCGTCCGGGTGGGTCTTCACCGCCGCGATCAGGTTCGGGTTCGACGCCACGTCGGAGCGCCAGATCCCCTCGATGTCGTTCGGCGTCACGACCTGCTCCTGCTGCGACTCGCCCCGGCGGACCGTCACGGCTCCGTTCGGCTGGATGACGAGGTGCAGGATGTTCTTCTGGTTGACCTCGACCTCCTCGGACTTCTCCGGGAGCACGATCGCGAGTCCCTTGTCCTTCGGGAACACGGTCGTCACGAGGAAGAAGATCAGGAGAAGGAAGGCGATATCGGCCATCGACGAGGTCGGGACCTCGTCACTCGCCTTCGACTTCTTGTTGTTCAGAACCGCCATCGAATCGACCTCTGGGGTGCGTACGAGGAGAGAAGAACCGGAAGGGTCAGCCCTGCTCAGGGGTGGGAGCCTCGAAGGCCCGGGGTGCTGCCCGCTCGACGCGGCCGTTGACCGCCTCGACCTGGAGCGTCCCGTCCTTCTCCATGTCCCACGCGATGTTCAGGATGCGCTGCGAGCCCGTCTCCATGTCGAGGATCAGGGTGTCGATGCGCGTCACGAAGAAGTTGTACCCGATATTCACCGGAATGGCGATCACGAGCCCGGCCGCGGTCGTCAGCAGCGCGACCTTGATCCCGCCCGCCACGAGCGCCGGATCCACCTCGCCCGCCTCGGCAATCGCGTCGAAGGCGATGATCATCCCCGCCACGGTGCCCAGGAAGCCCATGAGCGGCGCGACGTTCGCGATGGTGGCCAGGACGACCAGTCCACGCTCCAGGAAGGAGAGCTCGATCGAGCCGACGGTGTTGACGGCGTGCTCCATCTCACCCTCGCGGACGGTGCCGCGCTGGATGCGCCGAAGACCGGCGAAGAGGATGGCGGCCGTCGGACCGGGCGTCGCCGCCGCGGTCTCGAGCGCCTCCTCGATCCGGCCGGAACGGGCCGACTCCTCGACCTCCGCCATGAGGCGCGCCGCCCCCTGGTGGGCCGCGAAGAGCGTCCAGGCCTTGGCGATGATCACGCCGAGAGCCACCAGCGAGCAGATCACCAGCGGGTACATCATCGTCCCGCCATCCGCGAAGAGCGTCAGAAGATCGTACTGAGAGCCCAAAGCTCACTCCGGTCAGCGCGATCCCACTGGGGGACCGACAGGGGTTTCCGCGATTCGGCGGCCCAATGTACGGGGGGCCGACGAAAACTGTCAACGCGGCGTTTTCAGGGGATTCCTACGTACATCCACGACGAACATTTCAAGCTTCGGACGAAGTGGGCGGCTTCCGTACTCCGGAGGGCGAACGAGGTTCAGGTCGCCCGACGGATCGCGGCTCGCACCGGTGCGACGAGGGGACGCCCCGTCCGCTCCGGGATCGCGCCGGAGAGGATCTCGCGGAGCCGATCCGCGGAGACGTCCCGCTCCAGCCGCCCACCACGGGCCACGCTCACCCGCGCGGACTCCTCCGAGACCACGACCACCACCGCGTCCGTCTCCTCCGAGAGCCCGAGGGCGGCGCGGTGCCGCGTCCCGAGCGACTTGTCGGGGAGCGGGTGCTGCGTGAGGGGGAGGATCGCCCCGGCGGCACGGATCTGGTCCCCGGCGAGGAGCACCGCGCCGTCGTGCAGCGGCGAGTACGGGGTGAAGATCGTCACGAGGACGTCGGCCGAGACCCGAGCGTCGATCTGGCTGCCGGTCTCGCCGTACTCGTCGAGCCGGACCTCCTGCTCCAGAGCGATGATCGCCCCGATCTTCGCCCTCGACAGTCGCTCCACCGCCTCCACCACCTCCCCGACCACCTGCCCCTCCTCCATCCGGGCGAAGATGCGGAGGACGCGGTTCTGGCCCAGTCGGGCCAGCGCCGACCGGAGCTCGGGCTGGAAGACGACGAGCGCCGCGATCGCGCCGTACTGGAAGATCCGTCCTAGGAGGTAGCGGATCAGGTCGAGCTGCAGCACGTCGGCCAGCAGGTAGATCCCCGCGAGCGTCAGCAGCCCGATGAGCATCTGCATCGCCCGGGTCCGCTGGACGAGGACGAGCAGTCGGTAGAGGACCGCCGCGACCACGACGATCTGGATCAGCCCGACCCACCCGGGCCACGCTCCGACCGGCCCCTCCAATAGACTCACGCCGACCCCCCGTTCGGGAGATCGGCGCGAAGTCCGTCGGGTGCGGGCCGCGAGGTCACCGGTGCGGTCCCGACCTTCAGTCGCCCGCCGGGTGCGGCGGCGGCGTCGGGTCGATCCCGGGGAGGCCCGGCGGGAGCCGCTCGGCACGGGGCCGGGCGGCCTCGCGCGGCGCGGGCGGCTCGAGCATCTCCGGCTCCACCGGCGGCGGCGGGAGCTCCTTCCCCTCGTCGAGGAGCTGGATCTCGTCGGCGTCGAGCGTCTCCCGCTCCAGGAGCGCCAGCGCGATCCGCTCGAGCAGGTCCCGGTGCTCCTCGAGGACCTCGCGGGCGCGGGTGTGCGCCTCGTCGAGGATCCGCTTGACCTCCTGGTCGACCTGCTGGGCCGTGTGCTCCGACACCTGCCGCCGCTGCGAGATCTCGCGGCCCAGGAAGACCTCCTGCTCGGAGTCGCCCACGGCCATCAGGCCGATCAGGTCACTCATCCCGAAGGAGGTGACCATGCGCCGCGCCATCTGCGTGGCACGCTCGATGTCGTTCCCGGCCCCGGTCGTCACCCGACCCGCACCGAAGATCATCTCCTCGGCGACCCGGCCGCCGAAGAGCATCGTGAGCTGTCCCTCGAGCCACTCCTTCGTGTAGGAGTGCCGGTCCTCGGTCGGGAGCGACGCGGTGATGCCGAGCGCCCGACCACGCGGCACGATCGTCACCTTGTGCACCGGATCGAGGCCCTCGACCCGGAGACCGATGACGGCGTGACCCGCCTCGTGCCAGGCGGTCAGCTTCCGCTCCTTCTCGGTCAGGACGAGGCTCCGGCGCTCCGTCCCCAGCATGACCTTGTCCTTCGCCGTCTCGAAGTCCTCCATCGAGACGCGGTCGGCGTTGCGACGGGCGGCCAGGAGAGCCGCCTCGTTGCAGAGGTTCGCCAGGTCGGCACCGGAGAGCCCCGGCGTCCCGCGGGCGAGGATCCCGAGCTCGACGTCGTCGGCGAGCGGGAGCTTCTTGGCGTGCACCCGCAGGATCGACTCCCGGCCCTTCACGTCCGGCGCGTCGACCACGACCTGGCGGTCGAAGCGGCCCGGGCGGAGGAGAGCCGGGTCGAGGACGTCCGGCCGGTTGGTGGCGGCGAGGAGGATGACCCCCTCGTTCGCCTCGAAGCCGTCCATCTCGACCAGGAGGGCGTTCAGCGTCTGCTCCCGCTCGTCGTGTCCCCCTCCCAGCCCGGCGCCGCGGTGGCGCCCGACCGCATCGATCTCGTCGATGAAGATGATGCAGGGGGCGTGCGCCTTGCCCTGCTCGAAGAGGTCGCGCACGCGGCTCGCCCCGACGCCGACGAACATCTCGACGAAGTCCGATCCCGACATCTGGAAGAAGGGACGGCCCGCCTCACCGGCGACGGCCTTGGCGAGGAGCGTCTTTCCGGTCCCGGGAGGCCCCACCAGGAGGACGCCCTTCGGCAGGCGACCGCCGAGGCGGGCGAACTTCTGCGGATCCTTCAGGAACTCGATGATCTCCTCGAGCTCCTCCTTCGCCTCGTCCGCTCCGGCCACGTCCTGGAAGGTGACCTTGGGGGTGTCCGGCGAGATCAGCTTGGCCTTGGACCGACCGAACTGGAAGGCGCGGTTCCCACCGCCCTGCATCGAGCGGAGGATCCAGATCCAGATGAAGATGAAGAGGAACCAGGGGAGGACGGAGAAGAGGAGCCCGACCCAGCTCGTCCCCTCGACCTCGCCGCTCGCCTCGACGTTCTGGGCCCGGAGCTTCTCGTAGAGATCCTGAGGGACGTCGGTCCCGAGGATGATCGTCCTGAACTCGGCAATCTCGCCCGTCTCACCGGGGATCGGAGTCCGGAGCTCCCCCTCGATGCGGAGTTCCGGACGAATGAGCTTGACCGAGTGCACGTTGCCCGCGTCGAGCTGCGCCTCGAACTCGGTGTAGGTGAGTTCGGAGCGCTGATCCTCCTGGCCTCGGACGAAGGAGATCGCGATCACCGACATGATCACGATCAGCGCCCAGAGCGCCAGCGTCTTCGAGCCGCGCTCGAAGCGATTGTTTCCGCCCTGGTCGTCCCGGGGGCTTCCCTGCTCTGCCATATGTCTTCTCGTTCAGGCCCCGCCGTCCGCCCGGAGGGCGCCGATGTACGGAAGGTGCCGGAAGTTCTCGCTGTAGTCCAACCCGTAGCCGATCAGAAACTCGGACGGGCAGTCGAATCCGACCCACCGCGCCTCCTTCTCCATCGTCACCAGCCGCTTGTGCAGCAGGGTGCAGACCTCCAGCGAGCGCGGCTGGCGCTCCTGGAGGATCGGGAGGAGTCGGGCGAGCGTCGTTCCGCTGTCGATGATGTCCTCTACGAGCAGGACGGAGCGGTCCTTCAGCGACGCCGAAGGGTCGTACAGGAGATTCACCGCACCGGTGCTGCGGGTTCCGTCGTAGGACGCCGCGACCAGGAAGTCGACGTGCAGCGGAAGGTCGATCCGCCGCACCAGGTCCGCTACGAAGATGAAGGAGCCCTTGAGCAACCCGACGACGAGGAGGTCCTCCTCGGGTCCGTAGAACTCCGTGATGTCTCGCGCCATCTCCGCCACCCGCCGCTGGATCTCCTCCTCGGAGAAGACCACCCGCGTGAGTTCGTGCGTCCCCAGCTGTGCCTCAGTCGCCATCCACGATGTCCATCCAGAAGGTCGAGTCGTTCTCCACTCCCGGGAGCGCCGCCCTGCGATCGAGGTCGGGCACCCAGAGTACCGCGCCGTCCCCGTCGACGAGGACCGGCGCGGTCGGCCGATCCGGGACCGGCACCCGCGCCTCGGAGAGGAGCTTGGCGACCGGCGTGGACCCGGCGGAGAGTCGAATCCGGTCGCCTTCGCGCCATCCCCGCAGGCGCAGGGGGAAGCTAACCGTTCGGAGGGGGAGGTGCGCGGACCTCGTCCCCGCCCTGGGCGAAACGGGCATCTGGCCCGGTGGGCGGGCTCCCCAGGCGAGTC
>JANQLR010000294.1 GCA_028280525.1 Longimicrobiales bacterium | reverse complement strand
TCGGCGCGGCGGATGTCGTTTTCCTCGCCGCCTACCAGCGCCAGCAGCCGGCCCCGAGGTCGTCCGCCCCAGCGACGGGGACCGCCCTCCCGCCGGTGCGGGAGGTGAGCGCCGTCATCCGCGCCGTGGCCGGATCGTCGAGCGTCGTCCCCGGGAGCAGGGCGTGCACGGGAATCCCCGCCGCCACCGCCAGCTTGGCAGCCGTCTCCGGGGCGACCGGCCCGGCGTTGTGCCGACCGTCGCTCACCACCACGATCGCCCGCTCGTACGCGGCCACACCGCGCAGCCGCTCCACCGCATGCCCGAGCGCCGTGCCGATCGCGGAGCCGTTCTCGTCGACCCCGATCTCCGCGGTCTCCAGAGCCGAGAAGAGGAGGGCGGTGTCCGCGGTCGGTGGCAGGCGGGTGACCGCGGAGCCGGCGAAGGTGACGAGGCCCACGCGCACCCCGTCGCTCTCCCGCACGAGGCGTCGGACCGCGCTGCGGGTTCGGTCGAGCGCGGAGCCGCGGATCCCCTCCTCGCGCATCGAGCCCGAGACGTCGAGGGCGGGGGTGGCGGCGACCGACTCGGCCGGCGGTCGGAGGGAGGGGTGCGACCGCTCGGGACCCGCCGCGAGCAGGACGAGCGCCGCCGCACCGGCCACCGTGAAGACTCGGGGCAATGGGAGCGCGCGCCGCACCACGGGTCGCACCCACGGCTCCGACGACCACCGAAGCGGGGTCGTCCCGATGGGGAGCGACCGGCGCGACCTCAGGAGGAGCCCGACGAGGGGGAGGAGGAGGAGGATCTCGGGGTGGGCGAAGGTCACTCGGCCTCCCCGGCGGCGGCGAGGAAGCGATCCGCCGTCTCGCGCGCGGCGCGCACCTCCTCCGGCGTCGGGTCCCCCGGACGAAAGCGCCGCTCGTCGACGTGGCGACCGAAGTGCTCCAGGAGGTGTCGCGCCTCCGGGGTCAGACGCCCATCGAATCCGAGCGCCCACCGCCGGGTGCTCCAGCCGTGCGGCAGAGGGGCGAGCTCGTTCAGACGTCGCCGCACCTCGGCGACGACCGGGTCGAGCGGGCCGGCGCGGGGCACGTCGGGGCGAGGGATCGCCGCACCATCGGGGTGATCTCTGCGACGGCCGGCGAGCGACGCCAGGCCCAGTACGGTCCCGACCACCGCCAGGCCGAGGGGCCCCGCGCGAAGCCATCCCAGCGCAGCTCCCGGCGGGAGTTCGGGAACGGTCGGGCCGAGGCCGGCCTCCGGCGCCTCCGGAGGAAGGACTCGGATTCGACGGCGGCGCAGATCGAGCGTGCCCCCGGCGATCCCGTCCAGCCCGGCGGCCGGGAGCCGTCCCTCGCCGAGCTGCCAGACCCGGTACTCGACCTCGATCCGCCAGAGGTCGCCACCCGCCCCGCCCCCCTCGGGGAGCGGGGTCGACTCGACCACGCGGACGTCGGCGATCTCCCCCTCGACCTTCCGAGGAGGTCGCTCCGGACCCCCGGGCCAGCGGACCACCAGAATCCGTCGCACCGGTGCTCCGAGCGTGGTCTGCGCCGGCAACTCGTCCGAGACGATCTCCGGGGCGGACCCCGGGGGGAGGTGCGGCGTGGACTGGCCTGCCGCCACCGCCGGGTGGAGCGCGAGCGCCACGAGGAGCGCGATCGGGCTCGTCGCGACCGTGCGCGAAGGGCGCTCGGAGGGGAGGTGCGACGACGGTCCCGCGGAGTGCGCCCGGGACGTCCGTGGGGCTCGCCGGATGGGCCACCCCGCGGACCGCCGCCCGGACCGCCCCGCCGAGTGCCGCGACGAGTGCCGCCACCGGACCCCGAATCGACTCTGCACCGCCCGCAGCCCGATGTCCCGCGCGTCGAGCCGGAGCTCGGGCGCCATCCCGGCCTGCATCGCGGCGATCGAGGCACGCCAGGCGGCCGTCGCCTCCTCCCACCGGCGCCGGACCTCCGCATCGCTCGTGTCCACCCAGCGTCGCCCGCCGGGTCCGTCCAGCGGGAGGACCCCGGCGTCCGGGAGGCGCTCGGGGGTCTCGACGACCCGCACCGGGAGCACACGCGCTCCTGCGGCAAGGGTGTGCGCGGCGCGGTGGAGACGGGATCGCTCCTCGGGGCCGTGCGCGAAGCTGCCGAGGAGGAGGACCGCCCCCTCCGCGGGGACACTCTCGAGGAGCTCGCCGAAGCCGCCCTCCGCGGCGGGGCCCCTCCCGGCAAGGACGGCCAGACCTCGCGCGAGGCCTCCGCGCCCACGGGAGGCTACAGCTCTGCGGGGCTCGCCGCCCTGCAGCAGGAGGACGCCGACCGGCTGCCCTCCGGCGGCGGCCGATCGCAGGAGCCACTCGGCGGCGGCCCGGAGGACGGCGCGGCCCGGACGCGTCTCGACCGAGTCGGCGTCGACTACGATCCGAATCGGGAGTTCGCGGTCGTCGTTCCGGATCCGGACGTGGGGCTCGCCGAGTCGCGCGGTCGCCCGCCAGTCGATCGCCCGGGCGGGGTCGCCTTCGGTCCAGGGCCGGAGGGAGTCGACCTCGATCCCCTCGCCGCGCGCCCGCGTGGCGCGATCACCGGCGCCCCGACCGGCGGCCGGTTCGAAGGCGGCGAGGTCGATGCCGCCGGAGAGGGGGGGGAGCGCAGGCCGACGCGCCGCGGGGGCGCTCGTCCGGAGGAGCCGACGGAGTCGCACGAGGAGGCGGTGCGCCCCGGCCCACACGCGCGCCATCGCCCGCGCCATCGCCGCGGGTCGCCCGGTCGCCGCAGCCCCCGCTCGCCCGGTCGCCGTCGTCGCCGCCCTCATCACCGCCGCCGCCGCCTTCACCCCGTCCCCGCCGTCAGGGGGTGGTGACGCGACGGAGGAGCACCTCGGCGATGCGGTCCGAATCCCACCCCGCCTGTTCTCCCTCCAGCGTCGGGACGAGGCGGTGGCGCAGCACGTCCGGCGCGAGGAGGGCGGCGTCGTCGGGGAGGACGTGGTCGCGCCCCTGCAGCGCGGCGTGGGCGCGGGCGGCGCGGGCCAGGAGGATCGCGGCGCGAGGTGAGGCGCCGAGCTCGATGCATCCCTCCAGCTCCCGGAGACCGTGCGCGGCAGGGTCCCGCGTCGCGCGCACCAGGCGTACCAGGTAGTCGCGGACCTCGGGCGCCACCCAGACGCCCTCGACGATGGCGCGGGCCGCCCGCAGATCCCCGATCTCGATCGGCTCGAGTGGCTCCGTGGGAGCCGCTGTCCCGTCCAGCGCACGATCGACCACCTCGCGCTCCTCGTCGAGCGAGGGATAGTCGACGATCAGCTGGAAGAGGAAGCGGTCGAGCTGCGCCTCGGCGAGCGGATAGGTCCCCTGCTGGTCCAGCGGGTTCTGGGTCGCGAGGACCAGGAAGGGGTCGGGGAGCGACAGGGTGTGGCCGCCGAGGGTGACCTGTCCCTCCTCCATCGACTCCAGGAGGGCCGATTGGACCTTGGGAGGAGCGCGGTTCAGCTCATCCGCGAGAACGACGTTTGCGAAGATCGGTCCCCGTGCGACGGCGAAGCGCTCCCGCTCCCGCTGCCAGACCATCCCGCCGAGGAGGTCGGCCGGGAGGAGGTCCGGGGTGAACTGGATCCGGCGAAAGGTCGCGGCAAAGGCCCCGGCGAGCGCGCGCGCCATGCGGGTCTTGGCGAGCCCGGGGACGCCCTCCAGGAGGACGTGCCCACCGGCGAGGAGGGCGACGAGGAGGCGGTGCAGGACGGCCTCCTGCCCGACGATCTCCCCGGAAAGACGAACGCGCACCTCCTGAGCGAGGCGCGCGAGGGCGGGGTCGGTGACGGGGGTCCGGACCGGGTTCATCATCGCCCGAGGGCGGGGCTCCGGCGCGGCGTGCGCTCCCGGAGCCCCTCGCCCCTCACTTGAAGATCTCGTCGGCGAGCGCCTGCCGAGAGTCGGCGTCGAAGTTCGACGCTTCCGGGTCGCAGACGTCGAAGTCCTTCCCCTTCCCGGTCGCCTCGCCGTTGCCGAGGAGCTCGTGCATCGCCTCGGCCGGATCCGGGGAGATGTCGACGATGTCGAGCCCGGTGTCCGCGGCGAACTGCTCTCCACCCGTCGCGCTCAGATCGAAGACCTGGGCGATGCGGAGCATGCGCTCCTCGATGTCCTTCAGCACGCCGGTCGCGTACCCGAGCTGCTGCGAGGTGATGTCCTGGAACTGCAGGAGGCCGATCAGGCCGTGCAGCTCGTCGCGAAGCTCGTCCCGGATCTCTCCGGAGCCGCGTCCCTCGGAGGTCTCGGCCTCCTCTTCGACCGTCGCGTCCGCAGCTTCGAGATGGTCGACGAGGACGAGCGAGCGATCGAGGCCGTCGAGCATCCCGGTGGCCGCCATCTCGGTCGCCGACGACACCTCCGCCAGCTTCTGATGCGTGGAGGAGAGGCGCTCCATCGCCTGCTTCTCGAGCAGCCCGCGGCTGTCGCGAAGGCTCTGGACGATGTTCATGACCTCGCCGTACGCGGCCTCGAGGATCTCGATCAGGTCGCGCAGTCCGGCCGGACGATCCCCGATCTGCGAGAGAACCTCCAGCACCTTGTTGCGCGCAGCACCGGGCTCGATGACGGGAGACGGCTGCGGCTCCTCGGCACCGAAGTCGTTCAGCACGTCCTCCACCTGACGAAGGGTCGCCTGCGAGTCCTCGATGGAGGTGCGCCGGGACTTGGCGGGGGCCCCCATCATGCCGCTCCCTGCATGGCCCCGAGAACCTGATCGATCTTCTCTTTCAGGACCTGGGGGGTGAAGGGCTTCACGACGTAGTTGTTCACCCCGGCCTGTGCCGCCTGCACGATGTCCTCGCGAACGGAGCGCGTGGTCACCATCAGGATCGGGATGTTCGGTCCGGGGCCGGCGCGAAGGGCCCGCACGAAGTCGAGACCACCCATGTTCGGCATGTTCCAGTCCGTGATGACGAACTCGACCGAGTCGTCGTAGAGGGACAGGGCTTCCTGCCCATCCCCCGCCTCGATGCACTCTTCGTACCCGATGCGCTTGAGGGAGTTGACTACGATCCTCCGCATCGTGGCCGAGTCGTCTACGACCAGGAATTTCATGGGTTCAGCCTCCCTGCTGCTTCGTTCGGATCAAGTGGGGGTTCACTCCTCGCCCAGGTCACCCGAGGCGAGGATCCGGCGGGCGGTCTCTTCCGCCACCGAAGGATTGTCGTAGGCGCCGCTGTCGATCTTTGCGCGGATGTCCGCGAGCTCGGGCGGCATTTCGTTCGCGAGGGAGCGTCCCGCGTCGGAGATCTCGACACGGTCGGTCTGTACCGCCCGCCGCGAGGCTCCGGATGCGGCGTTCCCGCCGGGCCGGCTTCGATCGTTGTCCCCGTTCGGCACAGTCATGCCGGTGATCCGGGGTCCGATTCCGTTGATGCTCATGGGTTTCCTCCCGCTGTAGGCTTCAGTGTCGGCACCCCTGGACAAAACTTGAGTCGGGGCTGGTCGAACCTCGCCGTGAGCGGACGTCGATCAGAAACGAATGTTCAGTCCATCTCTTCGGGACGGGCGCTGGGTGTAGGACCGCATCCCGCTCCGGCCCCGATCCACCTCGCCCTGCTCCGACCCGGTGTCCTCGCGCAGCGACTCCAGCCGGCGCGTCATGCGCTGGTGGACCCGCGCGGCCTGAAGGAGGACGCGGTAGGTCTCCTCCTGGACCTGGCGGGCGCGTCCGCGGATCGCCTCGCCGCCGTCGACCACCTCGAGCTGGGCCCGCCGCGCGAGCGCCTCGTCCTCGGTGCTGCCCCGGGGTTCGTCCGGTGGTCCGGGGATCGAGCCGAGGCCCGTCGCGGAGAGGTCCCCGCCCTCCTCCAGGCGCCGCTGCATCTCGTTGCGCAGACCGCCGAGCCGAGCGGCCTCGTCCAGCTCCCCGGCCTCCACGGCCGCGTCCTGAGCCTCGACGAGCTCCGCGTACTCCCGGAACGCCTCGAGGCGCGCCTCCAGGAGGGCGAGACCGGCACGACCGTCGCGCGACGTCATCTCAGGCGGGCTCCGTCCCGCCGCCCTGCTCCACGATGCGGGCCGCCTCGACCCAGCTCTCGTGCAGCTCCTCGATCATCTCCGACATCTGCCCCAGTCGGGCGACGTCGAGCTTGCGGCTGACCGTCCGGATCTCCTGCAGGAAGTACGCGTAGAGCGAGGCGAGCCGGTTGGCGATGTCCCCGCCTCGATCGAAGTCGAGCGACGACATCAGCTCGTAGACGATCTCCGCGGCCTTCCCGAGGCTCTCCGCCTTTCCCTCGAGATCGCGGGCGCGAATCTGACGGTCGGCGCGCTTCAGGTTGATCAGAAGGTGCTCGTAGAGCAGGGGCACCAGTCCCTCCTTCGAGGTGGAGTTCACGGTCGTCCGGCGGTAGGCCTGGGCGTTCTTCGCGTAGGTCAACGTGGTCATCCGATCTGCGTTCCGAGGGCGTTCAGGGGGTGTTCAGAGATGGGTCTACTGCTGGGACGAGGAGGGCTGCGGGAGGGCGGCGAGCGACTGCAGGAGGAAGTTCCCCTGCGACTGCGCCTCGGCGAGCTGCGTTTCGAGGGCGGTGAACTGACGGATCAGGTTCTCTCGTCGCCGGTCGAGCCGGGCCTGGAGCTGGTCGAGCCGGTCGTTCAGCCCCTCGTTGGCGAGGTCGATCCCGTCGAGGATGCCCTTGATCGACCCGTTGATGTTGTCGGCCAGCGAGTCGGCCAGGAGCTCCATCCGCGAGGCGATGCCGCGTGAGAAGATCGTGTTGCCGATCGAGCCGGTCGTCGCGCCGGAGTAGCGGATCAGGAGCCCTTCGACGGCGGTCCCCTCTCCGCCGGTGAGCACTCGGCCCGCGCCCGTGGCGGCGAGACCGCCGATCGTGCCCGCCACATCGACACCGCGGATGCTCCCGGTCGAAACCCCGAGGGAGGCCGAACCGTCGCCGCCGCCCGCGGTGAAGGCGAGGTCGAAGCCCTCCGCCGAGCCGAACTCCGTGTGGACGAGGGAGAGCTGTCCCCCGACCTCCGAGGCGGTGATGCGGGCGGTGCTGCGCCCGGCGGTCACCGTGTCGGTCGTGCCGAGGTCGAAGCTCCCGCCCCCGGTGTTGTCCGAGGTGAGCTCGAAGGTGAAGGAGGAGCGCCCCTCCTCGCGGGCGGTCGCGACGAAGCGCCCGTTCTGTATCTCGAGGAGGATGTCGCCCCCGAGCTGCTCGGCGAGCGAGGCTCGGAGCTGCCCGATCGTCTGCGTGGCGACGTCGGTCACCTCGAAGGTCTGGGCGAAGGAGCTCCCGTCCGACCGGGACCCGGTCAGGGAGAAGATGTCGCCGTCCGCGATCCCCAGCGTCGTCCCGCCTTCGTCGTAGAGGTCCTGCAGGAGGGTCGAGTCGGTCGCGGCCGTCCCCACGGCGTCGCTGAAGAGGGCGTTCTGCGACTGGAGAACGCGCGCCTCGGTCGTCTGGAGCTCGAGGTTGATCGCGTCCACGATCTCCGCCATCGACATCCCGTTCGAGAGCTCGACGTCGTAGGTCGACTCGGTGCCCGCGTCGGTGATCGTCAGCGTGTCGGGCGTCCCGTCGTCGACGTACGTCCCGGAAAAGCCGGTCCCGGTGACGGTGGCCTGCGCCGCGGCGGTCGTGATCTCGACGCCGTAGATCCCGGACTCCGTCTCGTCCCCCGCCGCGACGAACTCGACGCTCGAGGTCGACCCCGTCCCGTAGTTCGAGAAGAGACGGGTCACCGAGGTCGCGTCGGTCTCGAGCGCGGAGCGCAGGGCGTCCTGATCGAAGTCGTACGTCCCCTCCTGGTTGACCTCGATGCCGATGTCCGCGAGGCGGATCAGGTCGCCGGTCACGCCGAGCGTCATTCGGGTCTCCATGATGCCGCGCAGCTCGGAGCGCATCTGGCGCAGGATCGAGTCGCCGGAGAGCGGCTTCTGCAGCCGGTCCTCCTCGGCGCCCGCGCCGTCGAACTGTCCGTTCACGTACTCGGAGACCGCGTTGTACGCCTTCACGAAGGCGTCGACCGCGTCCACCGCGGCGGAGAGGTCCCGCTCCACCTCGACCGTCACCTCGCCGGAGGAGACCTCGTCGAGGTTGATCGTCACCCCGGCGACGACGTCGGTGACCACGTTGCGCGAGCGGGTGAGGAAGGTGCCGTCGATCTCGACCTGCGCATCCTGACCGCGGGAGATCTCGATGTCGCGGCCAATGGTGCTCGTGGCAACGCTGCCAAAGTCGAGCGTCCCGCCACCCTCGTTGTTCGCCACGATCGAGAGCGCCAGGCGGGAGTCGCCCCCGGTGTCGTCGGTCACGACGAGCGCGCCGCTCGAGTCGATCGACACGGTCGCGGTCCGGCTCCCCGAGCCGAAGGCGTCCGACGCGTCGTTGAGCGAGTCGACGAGGTCCTGGTAGGTGCTCGTGGAGGTGACGTTGAAGGTCTTCGTAAAGACCGAGCCGTCGCCCCGCGTCCCTGAGATCGTCAGCGAGTCGCCGTCCGCAACCGCCTCGCTCGCCCCCCCGCTCGCCCAGAAGTCGGTGAGGAGCGTCGACCCGGTCGCCGGAGTCGAGGCGTCGCCGTCGGTGAAGGCGTTCGCGGTCACCGTCTGAGAGACCGCGCCCCGACCGCGCTCCACCACGCCGAGCGTCTCGAGGATCCCGTTCGTGTCGGAGAAGGCGGTGGTCCCCGAGAGGTCGAGACGCCGCGTCGTCGTCCCGTCGTCCGCCGTCTCCGAGATCACCTCGGCGGTGATGGCGGAGCCGGCGATCCCGGCGGCGGTCGTGATCGAGGCGGCGACGTCGTCGAGCGAGTCGTTCGCCAGGTCGATCGTCACCGACAGGCCGCCGATCGTCACCGATCCGGAGGCCGGCGGGGTGGCCAGACCGAGGAGCGACCCGACCGCGATCGTCGAGGAGGAGAAGCCGTCGCTCGTCGCCCCGTCGGAGGTCGCGTTTCGGATTGCGGTGGTCCCGTCGGCGAGCCCCAGGCTGCCCAGAAGCCCGCCGCCCGCATCTCGAAGGGAGATCCCCTCCGCGCCGGTCTGGCTCGCGGTCAGGACGAGACGGTAGCCGCCGGTCGGGTGACTGACGACGGAGGCGCTCACCCCACTCGCCGAGTCGCCGGTGTTCGCCTGGTTGAACTTGGTGGCGAGGTCGTTGAGGGTGTCGCTCGACTCCAGGGTGACGACCTGGTCGTTGACGACGAGATCGCCGCTGAAGCCGAGCCCGGTGGTGCGGGAGTCGAAGATGTCGCTCCCCAGCTTCTCCCGCTGCGCCAGCTGGAGGACCTCGACCGAGAAGCTACCCGGCTCGGCGGAGGAGGTCGTCGACACCGAGATCGGCGCATTCTCCGAGGAGGAGAATCCCGACAGACTCGTGGTGAAGGTGTTGAAGGGGTCCCCGCTCGCGAGGTCGGCGCCGCGCGCCTCGAGCGTCTCGACCCGGGTGTCGAAGTCCCCCCACGCCGTCGTCCGCCGGTCGTTCTCCTGGATCCGCTCCTGAACGATGGCCGCAGGGCGTGACTCGACCGCGATGATCTGGTCGACGAGGTCGCGGAACTGGATTCCGCTGACGAGTCCCTGGAAGCTGACGATCGGGTCGGACATGGATTCAAGTGTCGGGAGCTGGGCGCCTGTTCTTTAGGGGCGGGTCAGCCCGCGGAAGCTCCGCCTGGACGGCTGCGAGGTGGCGGGTGCGCCCCCGAAGGACGGAAACCCCCGGCCGCCGAAGCGACCGGGGGCTTCCCCGAGCGAGGTCGTCCGGCCCCTCACTCGGGACCCGAACGCCTTCTCCGGACTTCCTCCGGGGTTACCCGAGGAGCTGGAGGACCCCCTGCGGTGCCTGGTTGGCCTGAGCCAGCATCGCCTGCGAAGCCTGCTGCAGGATCGAGTACTTGGTCTGCTGCGTGACCTCCGCGGCCATGTCGACGTCGCGGATGACCGACTCGGCGGCCTGCAGGTTCTCGATTCCGGTATCCGTGTTCGTCATCGCGTACTGGATCCGGTTCTGCGCCGCACCGATGTCACCGAACGCCCCGTTCAGGGTGTCGATGGCGGTGTCGATGCGGGTGAGCGCCGCCTGCCACTCGGCTCCGGTCCCATTCCCCGAGAAGGTCAGGGAATCGAGGTTCAGCCCTGCCGCGCCGGTGGTCAGGTTGATGTTCTCGAGCGAGACGAGGTCGTCGCTCGAGTAGGACCCCGTGGAGCGGACCAGGAAGGAACCGCCGCTGGTCCCGGCGTCGACCTGGATGACCGTGCCGCCCGCCGAACCGCCGGCGGTGTCGGAGCGGACGAAGTCCGCCGTCGTGTTGATCGTGAGTCCGAAGGACGAGAAGCTGATCGACTGCGCACCGTTGGTGACGCCGCTGACCGTCTGCGAGGTACCGGCCGTGTTGGTGAGCACCAGGGTGCCCGCCGCCGTACCGGCCGTGATGGTGTAGTCGCCCGCGGCGGTACCGGAGATGTCCGCGGAGTACACGCCGGTCCCGGCCGCGAGAGCGGTCGAGTTCGTCGTGTTGGTGTCGACCGAGTTTCCGAAGCCACCGTTCAGGAGCGTCTTGCCCTGGAACTTGGTGGTGTTGGTGATCGCACCGATC
>JANQLR010000288.1 GCA_028280525.1 Longimicrobiales bacterium | reverse complement strand
AGGCGACCCCCGACGACATCCCCTGGAGTGATTCGAGCCGTCACGAACTCTCCACCATTCCGACGGAACTGCTCCGCGGCGGACTGGATCGACTCGCGTGCGCGGACGACGCCGGCGCCGGGCTCGTAGAGGGCGAGAGGAAACTGCGAGTTGTCGATCATCGGGAAGCGACGGTTCACCTCCTCTGGATCGAGCCATTCGTACTCGGTGCCGAGCGCGTCCCACTGCGCCGTGGTCCGCTCGAGGTAGGGCGACATCTCGTCCCGCAGGATGATGTCGCCCGTCTCGTAGAAGATGGGTGCGCGGTCGCCGGAGTAGCGCTCGTCCCACGCCTTCCACGCCGCGATCGACTGCAGCGCCCAGCGGGTCCAGATCGGGCCGTGCGGACGATCGCCGTAGCTCGATCGAACCCCGCGCGTCTCGGCGCCGGAGGTCGCGCGGAGGTTACCGGGGCCGTGCTGATCGACGACGCGTACGTCGACGCCCATCTCCCGCAGGTAGTGGGCGGTGAACATCCCGAAGACCCCGGCCCCAATGACCAGGACCTCCGAGTTCTTCCGGGTGTGAACGGCCGGTCCGCCGAGCTTCGCCACGTTCGCGGGTCCGACCACCTTCGCCCCGGCGAGCGCCTCGGCGGAGAGGCCCGTGGCGGTGAGGCCGAGCGCCCCCGTGCCGGCGATCCCGAGGAACCGACGGCGATCCATCAGCGGTCGTCCCCGTCGTCGTCCCCGGTCGGCCAGGGGAGTCCCTGCATCGGCACGATCGTCGAGTGGACGGCGCCGATCCCCTCGATCTCCACCACCAGTTCGTCCCCGGCCTCCATGCGGCGACGCGCGCCCTCCTGGAAGGGAACGGTGCCGGTGAAGATCACGTCGCCCGGCTTGAGGGTGACGTAGCGGGAGACGTGGCTCACGAGGTTCTCGACCGAATTCACGAGGTCGCTCGTGCGGCCGTCCTGCACGATCTCGCCGTTCAGCGTCGTGGTGAGGCGGAGGTCGGAGTAGTCCAGATTCCTCACGATCGCGCGGCCGAGCGGTGCCCAGCTGTCCGTCCCCTTCGAGATCATCCGGGTCGGGTCGGCATCGCCGTTCCGCTCCCCGTACCAGGTGTTCTCGGAGAAGTCGTTGCCGACGGTGACGCCGAAGATGTAGTCGCGCGCCTCGGACTCGGAGATGTGGCGCCCCTCCCGGCCGATGATCAGGACGAGTTCGCCCTCGTAGTTCAGGTTGCCGGCCTCCGGCGGAAGCTCGATGTCCCCCCCGTCGTGGTTGAGCGAGGTCGGGAACTTGGCGAACCAGCGCGGATTGGCGCGCGGCTCCTGCAGGGAGGGACGGCGCGTGTTCACCGCGACGCCGATCACCTTGCTCGTCTGATCGGGGTCGACCGGGGCGAGGAAGGAGACCTCGGAGGCGTCGAGCATCGGGCCGGTCGGGGTGGCGTCGGCGGCCTCGAAGAGCGTCGCGCCGGGGAGCGCCTGCACCTGGTCGCCCACCTCGACGCCCCAGCTGACGTCGCCGTCGTGCTCGAAGCGGACGATCCGGTCGTTCGACTGCGTGGCGACGGCGTTCTCGGCGCATGCGGCCGCAACGAGTGCGAGGACGAGCGCCGAGCCGGTCGCGACGCGACGGAGAAGAGCGGTTCCACGAAGGGTGAAGTCGATCATCGGTCGGGTCTCCGTCAGTAGTCTTCGGGGAGGGTGAAGGCGACGAGCTGCGCGGGCTCGCCGGCGCCGGCCACCGAGAGGACGATGTACTGCCGCCCCTCGTGCACGTAGCTCATCGGGGCCGTCGTGGTGGGGGCGGGGAGGTCGAGGGTGGTGAGGTGCTCGCCCGTCCTCTTGTCCACGACGTGTAGCACGGGGTCCTGCCCGCGACCCTCGCCGTAGAAGAGGAGCGTCTTCGTGACGAGGATGTTCGCGTGCGCGTTCTTCCCCGTGTTCGGCAGGTCGACGCCCTCGAGCGCCGGGTGGTTCGCGATCGTCTGCGAGGTGAAGCCGTTCGGGATGCGCCAGAGGTGCTCCCCGCTGTTCAGGTCGATCGCGGTGATCGCGCCGTACGGCGGCTTGAAGAGCGGAAGACCCTGCGGGCCCCGGATCCCGCCGGGACCGCGCGACACGTAGTCCATGTTCGAGTCCTCGCCCCCGATCACCTCGGAGCGCTGATCCCCGGGGATCAGCGAGATTACCGAGTGCCCGCGCTGGCTCGCCACGTAGAGGACGCCCGTCTCCGGGTCGACCGCGGCGCCGCCGGGTATGTTCGCGCCCCCGTTCGCACCGGGGACCACGAAGGCGCCCTTCGTCCCGTCCTCCGCCTCCCACAGCGAGGGCGGGGTGAAGACCGGGCCCATCCGGTACTGGGAGGCGATCTCGATCGCCTGCTCGCGGAGCTCCGGCGTGAAGTCGATCAGCTGGTCGATGCTCGACCCCTGCATCTCGAAGGGAGCGGGCTTCGTCGGGTGCGGCTGGGTGGGCGCGGTGTTCTCGCCGGGGACGTCGGACTGCGGGACGGCCCGCTCCTCGATCGGCCAGACCGGCTCCCCCGTCTCGCGGTTGAAGACGTAGGTGAAGCCCTGCTTGGTCACCGCCGCGACCGCCGGGATCTCCCGCCCATCGACGCTGATGTCGACCAGGTGGGGGGCGTCCGGGTTGTCCATGTTCCAGACGTCGTGGTGGACCATCTGGAAGTGCCAGACGCGCTCCCCGGTCGAGGCGTTCAGCGCGATCAGCGAGGTGCCGTAGAGGTTATCCCCCGGCCGGTGCCCGCCGTAGTAGTCGTTCGTGGGCGTGTCGGTCGGGATGAAGACGAGGTTCCGCGCGAGGTCGGCGGAGAGCGGGGCCCAGGGCGAGATGTTGCCGGTGTACTGCCAGGCATCGTTCTCCCACGTGTCGTGCCCATACTCGCCGGGCTGCGGCAGGACGTTGAAGCGCCAGAGCATCTCCCCGGTCTTCACGTCGTAGCCGCGCACGTGCCCCGGGACGTTCTCCTTCTTCTCCGGGTAGTAGCCTCGGTCGTGCGAGTTGCCGACCACGACCACCCCGTTCACCACGATCGGCGGCGACGACGAGGTGATGTCCCCCGAGTCGAGGATTCCGCGATCGGCGTCGACCTCGTAGTCACCCATCCCGAGGTGCAGGTCGACGATCCCGTTCATCCCGAAGAAGGGGACCGGATCCCCGGTCTCCGCGTCGAGCGCGACGAGGTACGAGCCCGGGGTGATCACGAAGATCGTCCCCCGCCCGTCGACCTCGGCGTACGCGACGCCCTTTCCGTAGTTCTGCCGGGTCGACGCCGCCCAGCGCGCGTTGTCGCGCATCCGCCACATCCAGAGCTGCTCCCCGGTCGAGGCGTCGATCGCGATCACCGCCCGCCGCTGCCCGGCCACGGTGAAGAGCTTGTCGCCGATCTTGAGCGGGGTCGCCCGGTAGATGTAGTCGACGGTCGGGCCGTAGTTCGCGCCCCACCACCGCCACGCGACCTCCAGGTCCTCGACGTTCTCCGCCGTGATCTGATCGGCCGCCGAGTAGCGGGAGGAGTGGGCGTCCGAGCCCCAGTGGGTCCAGTCCATCTCCTGCGCCGCCATCGGAGCGGCGACGAGGAGGGCGAGGGCCGCGAGCGTCGGGGGGGCGCCCCACCGTGGGGTAGGGAAGCGAAGGGGGACGGTCATCGGTTCTCCTTGAACTGGAAACGGATCGCGTTCAGTCGGGAGCGTCGGGTAGAGAGCGGGGTCTCCCCCGCCGGCAGCCCGTTGAGCTCGAGGATGTAGGCGAGGAGGTCGGCGTAGTCCCGTCGCTTCAGCGAGCCGGGATTGTCCTGCGGCATCGTGGTCGAGATCACCTCGTAGAGCGCGAAGAGCGATCCTCCCTCCCACGCCCGCACCACGTCGCCGGTGTACCAGTCGAGGGTGTGGCACCCGGAGCAGACCTTCTGGTAGGTGGCCCGACCGGCCTCCGCCTGCTCCGCCGTGTAGACGCCGTCGAGCGTCGTGGCGTGCTCGCTCTGCGCGGCGGCGGGGGCCGCGGCGAAGAGGAGCCCGGCGAGGAGGGGCGCGCCGAACCCGAGGCTCTTCCGGAGTCGCCGAACGACGGCGGGAGTCCGGTCGCCCGGAATTCGACGCCCTCCGGTCGGCCGTGCGTGGATCCGCACTCGCCTCACCGTGCGATCGTGAGGGCGTTCAGCTTCTCCGTGTCCGCCGTCAGCTCGACCGACCCGGCCGGGAAGTCGTTCAGCGAAAGGATGTACGCCACCACGGTCACGTACGCGTCCTCGGGAAGCGACCCCGGCGCGTCGTCCGGCATCGTCCGCTGGATGTAGCGGAAGAGGCGTCCGACCGACGAGCCCTCCCACTCGAACATGAAGTCCGAGCCGTGCATCTCGACGCGGTCGTGGCACTCGGCGCAGGTCTCCGTGAAGACGGTCGCGCCGGTTTCCGCCTGCCGGGCGGTGTAGGCGCCCGCGACGAGCGACGGGGCCTCCATCGAAGAGGACGACGCCGTGGGGGTCGCGTCGGCGGCGGGAGACGGCGACGCCGGAGCGGCCGCCCCCGAAGCCCCCGGGGAGCCCGCGCTCCCGCCGCACGCCGTCAGGCCGAGCAGTGCGGCCACCGCGAGGTGACGCCCCGCCCTCACTGTCCGCCCTCCACCTCGAAGACCATCTCGATCTCGACGGTGAGGCCGACCGGGAGGGAGGCCATTCCGACGGCGGAGCGCACGTGGCGCCCGCGCTCCTCGCCGAAGACGTCCATCAGAAACTGCGACGCCGCATTCATGACCCCGGACTGGCCGGTGAAGTCGGCGTCCGAGTTGACCATCCCGAAGACCCGGACGACGCGGGTGACGCGGGAGAGGTCGCCGAGGTGGGCCTTCAGGCTGGCCAGGGTGCAGATCGCGACCTGCCGCGCCGCCATCCCCGCCATCTCGGCGGGCACCTCGCTCGGCACCTTCCCCCGACCCGGGCGTCCCCCCGGCCAGTTCTCCGCCTCGGCGGGCCAGTCCCCGCACGGCGCGTGTCCCGAGGTGAAGACGAGATTCCCCGTCTGGACCGCCTGGTTGAACATCCGCCCTTCGACGCTCCGTTCGGGGAGGGTGATCCCCATCTCGGCCAGGCGGGCTTCCGGGTCGAAGTCCTGAGCGGAGAGCGGTGCGGTCGACGCCGCCGCGACGAGGAGGCTCGCGACGGCGGTACGCAGGGCGGAACGGGGCATGGTGACGCTCGGGGTGTGGGTTTTTCGGGACCGACATTCTGGGATCCGGGCCCCGTACCACGCAACGACACGCGGGTGCCCTCGCGTGCTGGCCTCGAGGGCGCCGTCCACCTCCCGCTCCGGGTCCCCGAGGCGAGCGGGCCGACCGCCGATCGACGTCGGCCCGTACCGCCGTCGCCTCCCCACGCGAACGCCCCCGCCGACCCCCGGGGGACCGACGAGGGCGTCGTGTCGGGCGAACGGGCTCGGCCGCTCGACCGTGCTCGAAGCGACGAGCGCCCCGGGCCGGTGTCACCTCACCGCATGTCGATCTTGAGACCGGCCTGGAAGCGGGTGTTGTAGAACTCCTCCTGCATCGTCCGCTCGGCGATGCCCTGATAGTACCGGAGCGGCTGATTCGTGAGGTTGTTCACCTCGAAGAAGAACCGGGCCTGGTCGTTCAGTACGAAGGCGCCGTTCAGATCGATCGTGGTCTGATCGTCGTAGTAGCGGTCGAAGAACGCCTCGCTCCCGATCTCGCCCGGATCGATGAAGTCGTCCTGGTAGTTGAGCGAGCCGCGCAGGCTGACCCGGCCCCGGTCGTACGACAGCGACGCGTTGAGCGTGTGCCGGGAGGTGCCCGGAAGCGGAAAGTCGTCGTCCTCGCGACCCTCGATCCCGATGTTCTCCACGCTCGACTCGTTGAAGGTGTAGTTCCCGTAGATCCCGAGCCCCGGGATGATCTCGTCGAGATTCCGCTGGAAGGAGACCTCCGCACCGAAGAGGGTCGCGTTGGCGCCGTTGAGCGGCTGCGTGACCTCGTCGAAGAGGATCCCGTCGAGCTGCACGCCCTGGCGGGTGAAGTTGAAGATGAAGTCGGTGATGTCCTTGTAGAACAGCCCGGCCGAGAAGATGCCGACGTTGTCGAAGTACTGCTCGTACATCAGGTCGAGGTTGAGCGCGCGAGTCGGATCGAGATCCGGGTTCCCGATCTCCGCCTCGTTGTCGTCCGGTACCAGGATCCGGTACGGCACGAGCTCGAAGTAGCCGGGGCGCGCGATCGACGTCGTCACCGCTGCCCGCAGGATCTGCCGCGAGGAGATCTCGTGGCGCATCTGCAGCGACGGGAAGAAGTCGGTGTAGGTCCGACCGCCGGTCTGCGGAATGACCTCCTCGGTGTCCTCGTTGAAGGAGTTCCCGTTGTAGTCGATGTCCGTCGACTCGACCCGGAGACCGCCGACGAGGGTCGTGCGCTCGCCGACCTTCCGGGTGGCCATCAGGTACCCGCCGAAGATCCGCTCGGTCGCGTCGAAGTTGGCCGCCGCGAACTCCTCGCGGAGGAGCGTCCGCTCGAAGCCGCTTCCGTCCAGGTCGAGTTCACCGAGGTAGGTCTGCGTGGTCTGGACGCCGGTGTCGTACTCGTCGCCCGGGATGAAGCCCTCGCGACCGGAGAGGAAGGTGCCCGTCTCGGCAAGGGAGCCGAACCCGCTCGTGGGCTCGTACTCGAAGAAGTCGTTGTCCCGCTCCTTGTCCTTGTCACGGAGTCGGAGACCGAACTTGAACTCGGTCCGCCCGTCCTGGATCGGCACCGTCAGGTCGACGCGGGCGTTGATGTCCTCGTCCTTCGTGAACTGCGTCTCCTCGGTGAGCTCGTTGAGGCTGAAGAGGGCCGGGTTCGCGACGTTGCCGCCGAAGGGGAGCTGCGGGCGCCTGGGGTCGGAGATGTCCGCCTCGAGCATCAGGTCCTCCTGCTCCCACTCGACGTAGCGCTCGTTCGGGCGCGACTCGGAGGCGCGGGCGTACTGGACCGACCACTCGAAGAAGGAGCTGCCGAAGAGGTGCTCACCCGAGAGCGAGTGCGCCTGGGTGCGCTGGTCCTCGAGCCGGCGGTTGTCCACCCGGTCGTCGTTGATCCCGCCCTTCGACTGACGCTCGACGGTCGCCTCGGTCAGCCCCGGGCCGTCGAACTTGTGGACCGTGCGCCACCGGTTCTCGAGGTCGTCGCGGTGGTTGTACATCGAGCGCCAGAAGATCGTCGACCCCTCGGCCAGCCGGAAATCGAGCGACCCGGAGATCGAGCGACGGATCCGCGTGATGTCGTAGCGGCGGGTCTGGAACTCGGAGAGGAAGGGGGTGGAGCCGTCCAGGTCCCACTCGCCCTCGATGTTGTCCGATCCGAGCCGGTGCGCGAAGTGCGAGCCGCTCAGGACGAGACCGAACCGGTCGTCCGCGCCGTAGCGGTCGCCGTAGACGAACGACCCGATCGACATGCCCTGGTCGACCAGGAAGTTGTACCCGGAGCCGAGCGTGGCCGAGATGCGGCGCTGCGTCGGGGCAGCGCGGGTGACGATGTTCACCGCACCACCGATCGCGTCGGCGTCCATGTCCGGGGTCAGCGTCTTGGAGACCTCGATCGCCCGAACCATGTCGGAGGGGATCAGGTCGAGCTGGACCTCGCGGACCTCGGCCTCGGCGGAGGGGATGCGCTCACCGTTGATCATGACGGAGTTGTACTTCGGCTCCGTGCCGCGGATGAGGCCGAAGCGGGCCTCACCCTGGTCCCAGATCACCGTGATTCCCGGGAGCCGCTTCATCGCGTCGCCGATGTTCGAGTCCGGGAAGCGACCGATCTGGTCGGCCGCGACGATGTTGGAGATGGAGAGCGCCGAAAGCTGCTGCGAGAGTGCGGCGGCCTGCCCATCCCGACTCGAGGTGGCGACGAGTCCATCGATCTCGAGCGCCGAGGGCTCGAGCTGGAAGTTGGCGGGGGTCACGCCGGATCCGACCGTCACGGTCCGGGTCCCGTCGGCGTACCCGATGTAGTGCACGACGAGTTCGTGGGATCCCGCCGGAACCCCGAGGAGCGCGAAGCGCCCGTACTCGTTCGTCAGCGCCGTCCGATCCAGCTCCACGATCCGGACCGTGGCGCCCGCGAGGGGAAGCCCGCTGGATGCGTTCGTCACGATCCCCGTCAGGCTCCCTTGCTGCGCCGCGGCCGGATCGGCCCGGAACGCAGCGATCGCGAGAACCGCGACCAGCGCGGTTCCCCATCGACATACGAATCGCATGTCCCGCCCCCTCTCGTATCTGGGTAGGCGACGGAGCCGGAATGGACCCGCCACTCCTGGCATAGTTCGCGGTGTAGGTCACGGCTGACATTCGAGGTCGTAACGCGCGAGTGACACCGGGGGTCAGGGAAGGCATCTTCAGGCTAACTCCTGCATTGGCAGTGGGTAACGTCGGCCGCGCAGATCCGATCGCGGCTCCGCGGACGGACGGATTCGTCGGCCATCCCAGCACCTCGAGGAGCTATCCGACCGTCCGCGGGGCCTCCTGAAACCGAATTCGGGCGCCCCCCGTAGGACCCTATGTAGAAAACTGCAGACGGCCCGACCTCGGGCCGCGGACTCGCTCCGGGAAGGGCCATGTCGGTTCGGATGACTCAGGTGACGGCGCTGGTGCTGCGTGCGGTTGCGGCCGGGCACAGGTACGGCTTCGACGTGATGCACGTGTGCGGTCTCCCCAGCGGGACCGTGTACCCGGCGCTCCGCCGGCTGGAGAAGGGCGGACTCCTGGTGTCCAGGTGGGAGGAGACGGAGCAGGCCCACTCCGACGGCCGCCCTCGCCGTCGCACTCACGAACTGACGGCGCGCGGGCGCGAAGCGCTGCCCGCCGCGGAGCGCAAGCTCGCGGACATCGCGCGGCTCCTGGGCGCCGTACCCGACGCGCCCGAGGCAGGGCAGGGGTGATGATCCTCCGGGCGTGGATCCGGCTCGTCTCGTGGCTCGTGCCACGCGAGGACCGCGCCACGTGGAGGGAGGAGTGGCTCGGCGAGCTCCTGGCGAATGGTGGTCTCTACCAGGACGCGTGGGGCGCGCTGCCCGACGCGTGGTACCTCAGAATGGACGGGTGGACGATGGACGGGATGGTCCGAGATGTGCGGATGGCGGTGCGGAGCCTCCTCCGGAGGCCCTTCTTCACCGCGGTCGCGGGTCTGACGCTGGCGGTGGGGATCGGCGCGAACACCGCGATCTTCAGCGTCGTGGACGGGGTGCTCCTGAACCCCCTTCCGTTTCCCGAGCCCGACCGGCTGATCAGCTACAACCACCAGGCGCCGGGACTCGGTGTGAACGTGCCGCTGATCCCTCACTCCGAGGGGCTCTACCTGCACTACCAGGAGCACGCTTCCGCACTCGCGTACTTCGCGGTGCTCAGTCAGGGGAATGTGAACCTGATCTCGGATGGGGAGCCCCAGCAGCTCTCGGCCACCCGCGTCACCCGGGAGTACTTCGACGTCGTAGGGTTGCCGGCGGTCGCGGGTCGGACCTTCGCGCAGGGTGAAGACCGGCCCGGCAGCGAGCCGGTCGTCGTCCTGAGCGAGGGTCTCTGGGACCAGTCCTTCGGCAGGGACCCGGGGGTGATCGGGACGCTCGTCGAGCTCGATGGCGTCCAGCGCAGGATCGTCGGCGTGGCGCCGGACGGGGCGCAGTTCCAGAGCGAGGAGCTCTGGATCCCGTTGGTGATCGACGAAGCCGATCCCGAGCTGGGCTCGCTGGGACTGATCGGGTTGGCCCGGCTGGTGGAGGGGGCGACGATCGAGGGCGCGCACGCCCAGATGCATGACCTGCTGCTGCGCTACAGCGAGACCTACCCGGACGAGTTCGGGCCCGACGTCATGGAGCAGACGGGGCTGGACGCGGACGTCAAGCCGCTCAAGGACGTCTTCGTGGAGGACACGCGGCAGATCCTCTGGGTGCTGCTCGGAACCGTGGGGTTCGTGCTCCTGATCGCGTGTGCGAACGTGGCGAACCTCTTCCTGGTTCGGGCCGAGGGGCGACAGCGGGAGCAGGCCGTACGGACGGCGATGGGCGCGACCCGGTCGGACATGGTTCGACAGTACCTGTCCGAGTCCGTGGTTCTCTCCGCAGCGGGCGGGGCCCTGGGTCTGGTGATGGCCGCGTTCGGGGTCCGTGGGCTCCTGGCGCTCGCCCCGGCACAGCTCCCGAATCTCCTCGAGATCGGGATCGACGGGTCGGTGCTGCTCTTCACCGCGGTCATCTCCCTCGGCGCCGGGCTTCTCTTCGGCATGTTCCCGATCCTCGGGTACGCTCGCCGTGACCTGTCCGGGACGCTCAGAGACGGGTCGCGCGGCTCGACGGCGGGTCGCGAACGACATCGCGTCCGGTCGGGTCTCGTGGTGGCCCAGGTCGCCCTCGCCCTCGTCCTCCTCGTCGGGTCGGGTCTGACCGCGAGGAGCTTCGTCGCGCTGCGCAGCGTCGACCTCGGCTTCGAGCAGGAGGACCGCATGACGTTCTCGTTGGCTCTGCCCAGCGTGGAGTATCCGGACGGCGAATCGGTGGAGGCCTTCTACCGGCGCCTCGAGCAACGGCTGGCGGCGAACCCCGGGGTCGAGCGCGTGGGGATGATCAACGGTCTCCCCCTCTCCGGCGCGAAGAGCGCCAGTCCGCTGGAGCCGGAAGACAACCCGTTTCCGGAGGGGGAGCTCGGCCCGATCGTGGAGCAGCGCAGCGTCACCCCCGACTACTTCGCGACGATGGGCATCGAGATCGAGGAAGGGCGCGCCCTCCAGTGGGAAGACCGCATGGATCAGCTCGGTGGGGTCGTGATCAGCGCGACGTTGGCGGAGGCCTTCTGGCCCGGCCAGAGCGCCGTCGGACGCCGGGTGCGGACCCAGGGCGGCGACTTCTCCTGGGAGGTGATGGGAGTGGCGCACGACGTGCGCTTCGACGGGGTCGAGGACGAGCCGCTCCCGATGATCTACTACCCCATCGTCAATCGGGACCCGTCCCAGGCCGTCGTCGCGTCATCGATCGACGTCGTGGTGCGGACGGCCGGTGATCCGCTCGGGGCGGTCAGCGGGGCGCGCGAGGCGCTGCGGGAGGTGGATCCGCGCCTGCCGATGATCAATCCGCGGACGGTCGAGACGATCGTGCAGGAGTCGCTCGCGGCAACGTCGTTCACCGTCCTGATGCTGGGGATCGCGGCAGGGATCGCTCTGCTGCTCGGCACGGTGGGCATCTACGGAGTGATCTCGTACATCGTCGGTCGGCGCAGCGCGGAGATCGGGGTGCGCATGGCGTTGGGCGCCCCGGCGGGGACGGTCCTCCGGTCGTTCGTCGGCCAGGGCCTCCGGCTGACCGGGGTCGGGGTCGCGATCGGCCTGCTCGCCGCCTTCGGGTTGAGCAAGGTCCTCGAGACGCTGCTCTACGGCGTCAGCGCCACCGATCCCCTCACCTTCGGGGGGACGGCCGTGCTCCTGACCGTCGTGGCGACGCTGGCGACCTTCATCCCGGCCCGGCGCGCCAGCCGCGTCGATCCCGTGGAGGCGCTCCGGTCGGACTGAACCGACTCAAACCGGGGCCTCGGTCCGGTACCGCGCCACGAAGCGCGCGAGCAGCTCCTGGGGAACCGGCGTGCGCTCGTCCAGAACGGCGGCCAGCAACTCGTCGGCCCGCTCGGGCGGGAAGTAGCCGTGGTCCCGGTAGACCCGGATCCGAAGCGCGAAGCCCTCCGGATCGCCCTCGGGGTGGAACTGGGTGGCGTAGACGTTCTCGCCCACGCGAAACATCTGCACCGGGCACGCCTCGCCCGAGACCAGGAGGACGGCGCCCGGAGGCGCGGCCTCGCACGCCTCCTTGTGTCCCACCAGGACCCGAAACTCGTCCGGAAACCCCGCCAGGAGCGCATCCTGCCTGCCCGCCTCCGTGAGTCGGACGGTGGCCCCGCCCACGGGCTCCGGGTAGCGCCGCGTCACCGGCGCTCCGGTGAAGGAGCCGAGCAGGCCACATCCCGAGCAGCACCCTAGGAAGGGGAAGTCTCGGGCCACCACCCGCTCCAGGAGTTCGCGGAACCCCGCCTCCATGGCCCTCTGCGGCCGGCGCTTCTCCTCCTCCGGCGTGCTCACCTCGTAGGGGCTGCCTCCGACGATGATCCCGGAGTAGCGGTCCAGATCCACCTCGGGGAAGGGCTGCAGGATGAGGCGCACGCGCTCCACCTCCGCGGAGGCCAGCCCCCCGTGCCGCAGGATGGCTTCGAACTCGCTGTCGGCGGGACCGTCTTCGGGACGGATCTGGAGAATGAGGAAGGGCTTGAGCATGGGCCAAACTCGCGCAGCCCCCCCGCTCGAATCCAGAGGAGGCCGGAGTGGCCCCGCACGGGTCGCCGCAGGGGCGGGCTACCCCTCCTGGAGTCCGAGACCCTTCTCCAGGACGACGAAGGCGACCCCGGCGGCCACCACCAGCACGGCGGCGTTGACCCGGCACGCGGCCTGGAAGCCGGCGGAGAACGCGGCGCTCCCGACCTCCTCGATCCCGGCCAGCCCGGCGAGGAGGGGGAGGACGGGGATGGCGAGGAGCTGTGCGGCGCGGGCGACGGCGTTGTTCACGCCCGCGGCCACCCCCGAGTGGCGCTCTTCGACGGCGCCGAGCGCAGCGGCGGTCACCGGCGCCACCGTCAGGGAGATCCCGACGCCCCAGACCAGGACCCCCGGCAGGATTCGAGTCAGGTAGTCCCCCTGCGCGCCCATCCCGACGCGGGAGAGGAGGAGCGCGCCGGCGGCGGCGACGAGCGGTCCGACCACCAGCGGGGGACGGGGGCCGCGCTCCCCGGCCCAGCGTCCCGCCCTCGGCGAGACGAAGAGGAGGAGGAGGGTGATGGGGGAGAGGGCGAGTCCGGCCCCGAAGGCGGAGTAGCCCAGGACGCGCTGGAGCTGGATGGTCAGGAGGAAGAAGGTCCCCGAGAGGGCGAAGTAGACGCCGATCGTCACCCCGTTCGCTCCCAGGAAGGAGCGGCGTCGGAAGAAGCGCAGCGGGAGCATCGGGTTCGCGGCGTTCCGCTCCACGTCCAGGAAGCCGATTCCGCAGAGTGTCCCGAGCCCGAGGGAGGTCAGCACCCCGGGGTGAGTCCACCCCCACTCGGGCCCCTGCGTCAGCCCGAAGGTCACCCCGCCGAGCATGGCGACGGCGAGCACCGCGCCCGGCGTGTCGAGCGGAGTCCGGCGATCGGTGAGTCGGTCCCTCGGTATGGCCCGGAGGGCGACGGCGATCGCGAGTGCCGCGACGGGCACGTTGAGGAGGAAGACCCACCGCCACGAGGCCTGGTCGACGAGCCATCCTCCCACGAGGGGCCCGATGATGGTCGACAGGCCGGAGAGCCCCGACCAGAGCCCCACCGCGCGTCCGCGGTCCTGTGGCGCGATGCAGCTCTGCAGGAGGGAGAGCGAGGCGGGCACGAGGAGCGCCGCCGTCAGTCCCTGGAGGGCGCGGGCCACGATGAGCGTCGTGGAGTCCGGAGCCACGCCGCAGAGGAGGGAGGCGAGGGCGAAGCCCACGACGCCCCAGACGAAGGCCCGTCGTCGTCCCCACAGATCGGCCAGCGATCCACCCGGGAGGACGAAGGCCGCCAGCGTGATCAGGTAGGCGTTCAGGATCCACTGGAAGCCCGAGAAGTCGACGCCCAGGTCGGCCGCCATGGCGGGGAGAGCCACATTGACCGCCGTCCCGTCCACGAAGGGCATCGCGGACCCGAGGATCGACGCGAGGAGGGCGAGTCGGCCCGCCGCGGAATCGAGCGTCAGCAGCTCGCCGGACGGCTCCGGCGAGGGCGGCGCGTCCAGCCCTTCCGAATCGGACATGGGCGTGGGGTGGGGAGGGGTGGATGACCACTCAAGCGATTCCATGAACACCCGAACCTTCGGATATGTCCAGCCGCACCGATTTCCCCCCGACCGAAACCACCGCAGGCGACGTGACCGACGACGCTCTCCAGCGCCGGGTGCGACGCGCCGAGCAGCTCCTCGAGCGCGCCGGACGGCACGAAGTGGCCTCGCGCGTGGCAGGTGCGGCGGCCCACGAACTCCGGAACCACCTGACCGGGCTGCAGGGTCACGCGCGCCTCCTCCTCGAGGAGAAGCCGCTCGGGGATCCGGACCGGGACTCGCTCCTGCGAATCCACCGCGCGTCCGAGGCGGTCAGCGAGCTCGTGGGTCGGTTCCGGACCGTCTTCGGCGCGGCCGACTCGGGTGTCGGAGAGCTCGAGCTCGGAGAGGCGATCGAGTCCACGGCACCGATCATCCGGACTCTTGCCGGAGAGTGGGTCGCGGTCGACCTCGACTACCTCGAGTCCGCCCGGGTCGAGATGGATGCCGGGGAGTGCCGGCAACTCCTCCTCGGTCTCTCCACCCACGCACTCGACCGGATGGCCTCCGGCGGCATGCTCCACCTCTCCCTCGAGCGGGATCGAGAGGTGGCCGACGATGGGAGGGTCTCCCGTTGGGCCGTACTCACCGTCGCGGACACCGGGGAGCGGGTTTCCGCCGCCGAACTCGCGGCGCTCCTGGACCCCCTCGGCAACGATCGCGATCCGACCGCCCGCTTCGGCTTGGGGCTGCGCACCGCGCGGGGGATCGTGGAGCGCGCCGGCGGCCGCATCTCCGTGCGCTCGGAGGCGGACGGCACCCGGGTCCGGGTCGACCTGCCCCTCGTCGACCGGAGTGGCGCGGCGGCGAAGGGCGACTCGACCGCGGCGGAGGCCTCCGGGCCCAAGCACGTCCTGGTGGTCGACGACGACGACGCGGTACGCGAGGTCGCGGTGAAGATCCTCCGGCGATTCGGCTACCGGATCGACCAGGCAAACGGGGGACGTCCGGCGCTCGACCTCCTGGAGTCGATGCCCGCCCCGCCCGACCTGCTCCTCTCCGACATCGTGATGCCGGGGATGAACGGTCGGCAGCTCGCGGAGGAGGTGCAGAGCCGTCACCCCGACCTCCCCGTCCTCTTCATGTCGGCGTACACCGAGGACGAGGTGATCCTGCACGGGATTCGGGTCGCGGAGGTGAACTTTCTGCCGAAGCCCTTCACCCTCGACGGGTTGGCGGATGCGGTGCGGAAGGTCCTGGCGGAGGCGGATGCGGCCCGGGACGGATCCCGCGGCCCGACGGGACCCTGACGCTCCGGCGGCCCGAGCGGACCCCGACGCTCCGGCGGCCTGACCGATCCCCTGCGCTCCCCCTCCCCCGCCGCGAGATCGGCGTCAGCGCCCGCCGCCCCCGCCCCTCGCGAGGGCGCGGTAGTACTCGTCGACGAGGCGTCGGTAGCCCTCGGGCACGGCGGCGTTCCCGGAGAGCGCCGCCCGGTCGGAGTCCTCGCCCTCCACGATGCGTCGGAGGGTGAACTCCAGCCGCCCGAGGCTCTGACGGAGCGTCTCCTGGAGCGCCTCGACCTGCGGGAGGTCGGACCAGACCCGCCCGTCCTGTAGATCGCGAAGGGCCGCGATCGCCTCATCCAGGTCGCCGGTGTCGGCCCCCTCGTCCTCGAGGAGCTCGCGGAGCGCCACCGCTCCTTGCAGCCGCTCCTGGAAGGCACGCCGGAACTGTCGGATCTCGTCCTCGGTGAAGGGCCGCGCGTCGCCGCGCACCGCTCCGCCTCCGGTCGGACCCTCGCGTTGGGCTCCGGGGGCCCCGATCGGGTTCTCGCCCCCCCGACCGCCCGCTAGACCGGCGTCGGAGGCGGCTCGACCTCCCTGCTGCCCGGCGCGGCCCTCGTTCTCCGAGTCCCCCGAGCGCTCTCCGGATCCCTCGCCTTCCTCGCCGGAGCGCTCATCACCCGAGCCCTCCGCCTCACTGCCCTGCTGCGACGGATCCCCATCGGAACCCTCCTCCCCGGTCCGCTCGCCGCCGGATCCGCGTGGCCCGCCCCCCAGTCGCCGGTCCTCCAGGCGCCGATCGAGCGATTCGGTCCCGCGCACCAGGTCCTCCGCCTGCTCCAGTGCCTCGCGGAGTCCGTCCTCCTCGGCCACGCGGGCCGCTTCCCGGGAGGCGTTGGCGACCGCCTCCTCGAGCCGCTGGAGGTCGGTTTCGAGCCCCGACTCGAAGATCCGGACGTACGCCTCGTCCCGCTCTTCGATCACCCCGCGCGACCAGGCGATCTTCTCGGGGAGGCTCGGTCCGCGGATCGCCTCCGCCGCCTCGGTCATCGCCCGGGCGGCCTCGGGGTCCCGCTGGCGCGCGTCGGCCGCGAGTCGGTCGAGGGTCCGCTCCAGATCGAGGACCTCGGCGAGCATGTCGGTCTTCTCCTGCTGTAGCTCCCGGATCTGCTCCCGGCGTCCCGCGGGATCCCCGGAGAGCTCCTCGAGCTCCTCCCGGATCCGGCTCTGCTGCTCGCGCAGCTGGCGACTCCGTTCGACCGCCGCCTGGGCGTCCTCCTCGAGTCGGTCCTCCCGGTCGTTCTGGAGTCGACGGCTCGCCTCCTCGAGCCGGTCGAGCGCCCGCTCGGCCTCCGCGACCCCCGTGTTTCCGGCATTCGCCGCCGAGCGCCGCATGGCATCCGCCGCTGCCTGGAGTTCCCGCGCCGTCTCGGAGAGCTCGGGGTCGCCGGACTCGCGGGAGAGTCGCTGCAGTTCCCGGGCGGTCTCCTCCACCTCGTCGGCGAGTTCCCGCTGAGCCGCCGCCGAACTCCCTCCACCGGAGCTGCCGCCCTGCTGCCGGGCCCGGGCCTGCTGACGCTCCGCCTCCTGCTGCTGTCGCCGCGCCAGCTCCTCGAGCCGCTCCAGGAGCTCGTCGACCTGCTCGTTCTCCTGCTGGCGCTCCCCCCGCTCGACGGTCTCGTACTGGTTCTGCAGGCGGTCGAGTTCGAGTTCGAAGAGGTCGGCGAGGTCTTCGGCGTTCGGGCGGTCGCCACCCCCGCCGCCGCCCTGCATCTGCTGTTCGTTCTGCTGCCGGACGTAGACCTCGTACGTCTCCTCCGCCTTGAGCAGGACGCGAAGGGCCTGCTGCTGAGGGGGGAGCGCCGACTGCGGGTCGACCCGCTCGAGCGCGACCCTGGACGAATCCATCGCGGCCAGCGCCTCGGGGAGCATCTCGGCGATCTCCTGGAACTGGTCGTCCCCGGTCACTCCGCGGTTCCCCATCCGCTGCACGAGCGTCCGCACCTGCTCGGAGACCCGGCCCTGGGCGAGCGCGACGGATCGCGTGCTGGTCCGGAACTCGTCCTCGTCCCAGCGCTCCCGGTCGCGCAGCAGGTTGAAGGTCGCGGCCGTCACCTGCTTCTGCAGCTCGGAGAGCTGGGAGCCGGCTTCGGCTCCGCCGCCCCCACCGCCGCCGCCGCCCTGCTGCTCCGCCTCGCGGAAGTCGCGGGAGAAGGGCTGGACGTTCAGGAAGTAGATGTCGCTGACGACCCGCTGCCCGCCTCCCGCTCGGCCGTCCCGGGTCTCGGCCCAGTAGGTCACCAGGTCGCCGGGTGTGACCTCGAAGTCCTCCAGGTAGAGGACGTGGTCCGCGGTGACGTCGGTGAGCGACCGCCCGCCGCCCCCGAAGATCCGCACCGAGTCCTCCGGCCCCCCGTTCACCGAGTAGATCAGGGTGACTTCGTCGATCCCGTAGTCGTCGTCGGCGCGGACCTCGAAGAAGACCTCCTCGATCGGGGAGACCGGGGCGTCACGGCCGGGCTTGGTGATCGTGATCGACGGCGGCTGATCGGTGAGGAGGTCGATCCGGTACTCGGGGGAGCCGGCGATGAAGCGACCGTCGCCAAGCGCCAGCTCGATCTGGTAGTAGCCGCGCTCCCGCACCTCGAGCTCGCCGGTGAGCCGCCCCTCCGCGTCGACCTCCAGGTCGGCGAACATCTCTCCGTCCCGCAGAAGTCGCCCGGCAGGCGTCGGGATCGTCGGGAGGATCGACAGCTCCACCACCGTCCCGGCGAGGGCGGCGACGTCACCCGCGTCCTCGATCTCGCGCGGAGCGAGGCCCGTGTAGGCCGGGAAGCGGTAGGTGTGGTCCATCCGGTCGACGTACGGAAGGTCGACGACCTCGATCCGGTACGTCGAAGATCGCACGCCGTCCGACTCCACGAAGTACTCGACGCTCTCGTCGAGTCCGAGGAGGAGGAGATCGAAGGCGCCGACCTCTCCCGCGGGGATCATCGAGAGCCGCCGGGCAGAGGCGCCGTCGGCGGACTGCGTGAAGAGGGTCACGGCGTCGGAGTCGAAGCCGAGCAGCCGAGCCGAAACGAGCTGGTCCGAGCCCCGCGCCACGGTCAGGTCGCCCGGCTCGAGTGCGATCGAGTAGGGGTTGAGGGTCGCGGCGTCGGCCGTGGGGAGTAGCGCCGTGGCACCGCGCCGCAGGTCCGCCGGGCCGAGCAGGAGGAGGAGCGCGGCGGCCACCCCGACCGTCGCCAGCGATCCGAAGGCCCGTCGCAGCCCGGTCCGGTCGATCCGGTCTCCGCCCTCCACCCGGGCCGCCCGCCTCACGGCTCGGGCGACGAGCTGGTTCAGCAGAGGGGAGGCCTCGGGGTGTGCGGCACCGGCCCGCTCCGCCTCGACCGCCCCGAGGATCGAGGCCTCGAGCGTCGGCTCGTGCTCCTCCAGGTAGAGGGCGATCTGTTCGTCGGAGACGCGCCGGAAGAGGGGGCGCAGCACGAGGAAGGCGGTCAGCAGGGCGACCAGGCTCCAGCTCGCCACGCGAAAGCCGAGCACCGCGACCGGGCTGAACCGGGTCGCCTCGAGCCCCCAGGTCGTGGCCGCAACGGTCAGGAGAGCGACCGCGAGGACGATGGCGGCGCCCCCGGCCACGCGACGCATGCGCCAGCGGCGACGGACCCGCGCGAGGATCCGCCTCAGCTCCACCCCGCTCCCCCGCCCGCTACCCGGTCGCCTGCGCATCCTTCAGCCTCCTGGTCGTCCGCGCCACGCGGTTCGACCATATCGTGTCCACCGCCAGGAGCGCGAACGCCGCGAAGAGGAGCAGGCGCCACCAGCTCTGTCGTTGTTCCTGATCGGCCCGGCGAAGTTCCGTGGCCCGCGCACCCTCCGTCCCCGTGTCGCGGGAGGCGGACCCGAGCGTTGCCGCGAACTCCTCCGGGTCGAGCGGATCGAGAAGCGCCTCCTCCGGATCGACGTTCACCGCGATCGAGACGGGTCGTACCTCGTCCGCCCCGGGGGGACGGATCTCCCAGAAGCCGGCCTGATCGAGGGTGAGGAAGGGGTCGTCCAGGGGGATCGCCGCACCCGACGGGGTGAAGGCGACGCGCGCCTCCGAGGCCGCGATCGCCTCCGCGACCTCTCCCAGCCCCGCGGTCTCCATTGCGCGGGCGTCGGAGACGTCGAGCACCTGCCCCGTGGTGAAGGCGTCGATCTCCTCCCCTCGACCCGAAGCGTAGCGTACGAGCTGGTGCACGAAGGGGAGGAAGACGGGCTGGAGGGCGAAGTCGGTCCAGAAGGCGTCGAGGGTGGAGGTGAAGACGAGGACGCGACCCTCGCCGACTCTCCGCTCGGTCAGCGCCGGGCCGCCGTCATCGAAGCGGGCGAGGACCCGCGTCGCCTCGTCCTCCTCGACCTGGTGGCGACGGGCGCGATAGAAGCGGATCCCCGTGAAGTCGCCGCTGCGCGGCCCCGCGAAGAGCTCGAAGACGGGGTGCGCGAAGTCGACGCTCGCGAGCCGCTCGCCGCGCCCGTCCTCCCGATCCACGGCGCCGCCGAGGGGGCCCGGGAAGAGGTCGGAGAGCTCCTCCGGCCACCGCCCGCGCTCCCCCGCGATCAGGACGACGCCCCCGCCCGCGGCAACCCACTCGCGGAGTCGTCCGCCCTCCACGCCCCCGGGGACGGGTCGGTCGGTGAAGAGGACCGCGTCGACGCGGTCGAGCACCTCGGCGGAGGGGACGGCGTTCAACCCGACCACGTCGAAGCTCCCCCCGTCGGACACCGCGAGCGCACGCCGGAGGTAGAGATCGCCCTGATTGCCGCGGGTCGGTCCCGAGAGGAGGCGGACGCCGAGGGCCCGGCCGGCCGACAGAACGAAGCGGAGCGCGTCGTCGTCGGGCAGGGCGTCGCCCTCGAGCCGGATCTCGCCCTGCGTGTGCGGCTGGGAGAGGGTGAAGGGTTGGAAGGCGAGTGCCGCGGCGCCGTTGGCCGGGAGTGAGACGGTCTGCGTCTGCAGGAGCTGCCCGTCGATGCGGAGCTCGGCCGTCAGCTGCACCTCCGAGTCGCCCCCGATGCGGGTCAGCCGGGCCGTCGGGGTGACGCGCTCGCGGCCCTGCACCTCCTCGCGCGCCAGCGACACGGCGGAGACGGCGTGGTTGGCCGGCGCGGTCCCGTCGCCGATGCGGACGGGGCGGAGGCGGGTCCCCGCCGGGAGGACCACGCCCTCGTCCCCCGTCCACCCGTTCTGCTGGAAGTCCGAGATCACGACCAGCTCCCGGCCCGGCAGCTCCGTCTCTTCCAGGATCGTCTGCGCCAGCTTCAGCGCCGGGCCGTACCGCGTGGCCTCCGAGGAGAGCGAGATCGTGTCGATGCCCGCCCGCAGCCGCGCTCCGTCGGCCGTCGAGCGGACCACCGCGCTCGCCCCCTGGCCGAAGGCGATCACGCTCGCTCGGTCGAGGGGTCCCAGGCTCGAGATCGCATCGCGCGCCGCCCGCCGCGCCTCCTCGAGCCGATCGTCGAAGCCCATCGACCAGGACCGGTCGAGGAGGACCACTCGTTCGGTGGGGCCGCCCCCCGTCGCCGCGACCTCCTCGCTCCGGTCCAGGAAGGGCCGCGCGAAGGCGAGCACGAGGAGGACGATCGCCAGGAAGCGGACCGAGAGGAGCGCCCAGTGCTGGATCCGCCGCCGATTCTCCTCGGTGTACGGCGTCCGCTGCAGGAACATCAGCGAGGGGAAGGCGACCGGGCTCTGGCGCTGCCGACGCGTCAGGTGAATCCAGATCGGTACGCCGACCAGGAGGAGCCCGGCGAGGAAGGCGGGGACGAGGAAGCTCATCGTGTCACCACGCCCCTACCGCCCCCGCGCCTTCTTCTCGCGGATCGTCAGATAGCGAAAGAGCGCCAGGTCGAGGGGCTGGTCCGTCTGCAGCGGGACGTAGTCCACGCCGTCGCCGGAGAAGGCGTCCGCGAGCGCCGAGCGGTGCGCCTTCATCTGCTCGAGGTAGGCCTCGCGCAGCTTCTCGGGGATGATCGGCAGCTGTACGCCCGTCTCGAGATCCTGGAAGGCCGCCGTCTCCTCGAAGGGGAACTCGACCTCGGCCCGATCGAGCACGTGGAAGACGATCAGATCGTGCCCTCGTCCCCGCAGCAGCCGGACGGCGCTCAGCACCTCGTCGGGCTCCTCGTACAGGTCGCTGATCAGGGCGACGACGCCCCGCCGGGCGAGCCGTTCCGCCGCGGTCATCATCGAGGGGCGGAGTGAACCCGGGGCTCCCGCCTCGATCCGGGTCAGGAGGTGCAGCGCCCGGTCGAGGTGTCGCGCGGCGGGCGGGACCCACTCCACCGCGTCCGCGTCGAAGGTGATTAGCCCCACCCGATCACGCTGCCGGCGGGAGAAGTGCAGGAGGCTCGCGGCCAGGAAGCGGGCGTAGTCGAGCTTCGTCACCCCCTCCGGATCCGACCGGTAGTTCATCGAGGCGGAGACGTCGACGAGGGCGGTGAAGTTGGCGTTCGTCTCCGCCT
>JANQLR010000277.1 GCA_028280525.1 Longimicrobiales bacterium | reverse complement strand
ACGCCCCCGGTGCCGCCGGGATCGTCGACGGCGGCGCCTTCGTCGGCGAGATGCCCGGGCAGTACACCGTGGTCGCCTCCGCCGGCGACCTCGTCGCCCGGTCGATGGTCGATGTCCGCCCGCGCGACGTCATCCGCGAGGTCGAGATTCTCGGCCAGGGCTCGGCCGACGACGTCCACACCTCCGACCTCTGGGTCTACGAGGGCGTCGACGGACGGGACTACGCGGTGACCGGGACGTGGGGCGGCGACGGCTACGCCCACTTCTGGGACGTCACCGACCCGGCCATGCCGATGCGCATCGCCTCGATTCAGGTCGACGCGCGCACGGTGAACGACGTGAAGGTGTCGCCCGACGGCACCTGGGCGGCGCTCTCCCGCGAGGGCGCCTCGAACCGCCGCAACGGCGTCGTGATCATCGATCTGGCCGACCCGACCAACCCGACGATCGCCTCGACGTACGACGACGGGCTGACCGGGGGCGTCCACAACATGTTCCCGATGGACGACTACCTCTTCGCCCTCTCCGGCGGGGACAAGTACGTCATCCTCGACATGACGGACATCGCCAACCCGACCTTCGTCTCCGAGTACAACCACCCGAACTCCCGCATTCACGATGTCTGGGTCGCGAACGGGCTCGCCTACTCCTCCGAGTGGGGGAACGGCGTGGTGGTGGTGGACGTCGGCAACGGCGGGTGGGGCGGATCGCTCGAGAACCCCGTCTTCGTGACGAACGTGCCGTACCCGATTGGCGCGACCCACGCGGCCTTCCCCTACTACCAGGAGTCGACCGGGAAGGTGTACCTCTTCCTCGGGGACGAGATCATGAACCGGCAGGGGGCGGCGTGGGCCGGCGCGGGGCTCGGTCGGATCCCGCAGCAAGGGGGCACGCCCTCGGTTACCGACGGCTACATCCACATCATCGACTTCACCGATCCGGAGAACCCGAAGGACGTGGCGCGCTACCACGTCCCCGAGTTCGGGACGCACAACCTCTGGGTCGAGGACGACGTGCTCTACGTCGCCTACTACGAGGGCGGGGTCCGCGTGGTCGACGTGAGCGGGGAGCTCATGGGCAACCTGGCCACGCAGGGTCGTGAGATGGCGGTCTTCAAGGCGTACGACCCGAACGGGTACGTCGCGAATGCGCCGATGGCGTGGGGCCCGCAGCCGCACAAGGGCAACCTCTTCTTCTCGGACTTCAACTCCGGGCTCTGGTCGATCCGGATCCAGCCGCGCAGGCGCCCGATCAGCTGACGGACTCCAGGCAGGATCGGCTCCTTCACGCGGGGCCGGACTCGGGCGGCCGACCTCCTCCGGGGGGTCGGCCGCTCGTGGTTCGTGCGGCTGCCTCGGGCCGCAACTGGCCTCCCTCAGACCGGTCGCCACCCTGCGGTCCGCCGGCCGACCCACCCCCTTCGGTGATCACCGAAGTTTCATTAGGGTAAAGAGATACCTATTCACACCTGAGACTACGAAGGAGGATTCGTGGGTCGACGCAAGACGACTGTTCTGGAGATCGCGCGTGACGAACTCATGAGCCACGTGCAGCGCTGCGGCGTGCTCGACGCGGAGATGGAGCACCGCGTGGAGTGGCTCGACGAGACGATGGACTACATGGCCGGCCGGTACCCGATGCTGAGCGACCTGCAGCTCGTTCAGCTCGAGCACATCGGGCGGCAGTACCTGCGACCCGCCATCGCCCACGGCGCCCGCTACAACGCGGTCGTCGGACGGACGCCGAAGGCGCGGGAAGAGCGGGAGGAAGCGCTGGCCGCCTGACGGCCTGTTCTTCCGCAGCGGACGAGGGGGGTGGGGTCGAACGGCCCCTCCCCCCTTCGTCGTATGCGGGGAGCTCGCAGGGGGCGTCGATGTACGTCGGCGTCCTGCCGCTACACCCCCGCTGCCGGCTCGGGCACCGGCTCCTCCCGGTCCTCGGACGAGTTCTCCGGCGCCTCCCGGAAGTGGACCGAGAAGGTCGATCCGAGCCCCGGTCGACTGTGCACGGTGAGGTGGAATCCCATCAGGCTGCAGAGCGCCGCGGAGACCGCGAGTCCGAAGCCGGTGCCGGCGGGGATGTCGTGGTGGCCGAGGCGCTCGAAGGGGTCGAAGAGCCCCTCGATCACCGCGGGCTCGATCCCGGGCCCGGTGTCGCGCACGTGCACCGCGATCGGTCGTCCGCGGGGTCCCGCCTCGACCTGGACGTCGATGTGCCCCTCGGTGGTGAACTTGATGGCGTTGCCGACCAGGTTGATGAGGATCTGTCGCAGCCGGGCCTCGTCCGCCTCGATCGGCCGGAGTCCCTCCGGAATCACCGTCTGGAGCATCACCGGCGTCCCCTCGACCCTCGGCTCCATCTGGAAGAGCGTCTCCTGCACCAGCGCGCCGAGCGCAACCGGACCCGTCTCGACGCTCAGGCGGCCGTCCTCGATGCGGGAGAGGTCGATGACGTCGTTGAGGAGGGCGAGGAGGTGGAGCGCGTTGTGGCGGAGGCGCTCCAGATGGCGGACGTCCCGGGTCTCGAGGTGCTCGGAACGACCGAGGAGGTTGGCGAGCCCGACGATGGCGTTCATGGGGCCCCGCAGCTCCCCGCTCACCCTGCGGAGGAAGTCGCTCTTCGCCTGATTGGCGCGGGCGGCGATGCGATGCTCCTCCTCGAGCTCGGCCGCCCTGCGCTCGAGTTCCAGTATGAGATCCCGCGCCCGGAGGGTACGCTCCCGCACCTCCCACGGCGCACCGGCCACCGCGGCGAGGACCCCGCCGAGGGAGGCGAGGGCGAGGAGCTTGAAGCCCTCGATCCCCCAGTCGAGCTCGTACCCCGACATCCCTCCGAGGTGAAAGGCGACGGCCAGCGCGACCACCCCGCCGAGCGTGGCCCAGACGGCCCGCTCGCGGGAGATCCACATCTGGTCCGCGATCCGGAGGAAGAAGATCGGCCACATCATCGACTCCCCTCCCCCGCTCGCCCAGACGACCGAGCCGAGGATCGGGATCTCCAGGAAGACGAAGACATCTCCGAGGTGGACCGGCGTCGTCTCGAACCAGCGGACCAGGATCCACCACGACCCGAAGGCCCATCCGGCCAGGAAGAGCCCCCACGGAATCATCACCGCCCAGTCGACCCGATCGAAGACCATCAGGTTGTGCAGGACGACCATCAGCCAGGCGAGCGCGAAGGAGAGGGCGCGCACGCGGGGGATCACGACGGTGTTCATCCGCACGAGCCCGGGGGCCGCGGCGAGGTCGCCGTCTCGGATGCCGAGCATCCGCTCGACCTGTACGGAGGCCGGGGTCGAGGAGTGGGGGTCGCGAACGGGATCCATAGCGGAAATCGAAGGGAGCCAACGCGCCAAAGAATAGCGGAGCGCTCTTCCGAAGGCACGTCGCCGCGACTCCGACCCGCCGGAGGCGACATTCGGCCGGATCCGCTTATTTTTCCGATCCGGGCGGCCCCGAGCTGCCCGGAACCGACACGTACCCCACATGGGAGAACCGACGCTGGACGTGCCCCTGGTTGGACTGCTCGCCGCCGTCGCACCGGATCTCGAACTCTCCGGGACGATGACGACGCTCTTCTGGGTCCTCGGGACCTCGCTCTCGATCTCCTTCCTCTGCTCCATCCTGGAGGCCGTCCTCCTCTCCATCACGCACGGGCACGTGGCCGTGATGAAGGAGCGGGGCGAGCCAGCGGGTCCGATGCTCGAGCAGATGCAGGCGCAGATCGACGAACCGATCGCGGCCATCCTGACGCTGAACACCATCGCCCACACCATGGGTGCCGCGATGGGCGGCTCCCTCGCCTACACCGTCTTCGGAGAGGAGTGGGTCGCGGTCTTCTCCGCCGTCCTGACGCTCGTCATCCTGATCGCGACCGAGATCGTCCCGAAGACGGTCGGTGCGACCTTCTGGAAGGAGCTCGCCGCCCCGACGGCGTACACCCTGCGAACGCTGGTCGTCGTGATGAAGCCGATCATCGTCCCGCTCTCCCTCTTCTCACGGGCGATCGCGTCGGGGAACGACCATCCGACCGTCTCCCGCACCGAGCTCGAGGTGCTCGCGGAGATCGGGCGACGCGAGGGGACGCTCGATGAGGACGAGTGGCAGGTGGTGTCGAACGTGATCCGACTCGACCAGGTGACCCTCGGCGAGGTGATGACGCCCCGAACCGACATGATCGCCGTCCCGATCACCGCCTCCGTCGAGGAGGCGCAGGCGATCATGCTCGACGAAGGGCACCTGCGCCTTCCGGTCTACGAGGAGACCGTCGACCGCGTCGTGGGGATCGTGGTGGCGCGCGACCTGTGGCGTGCCCAGCGGGACGGGGTGTCCGACCTCGGGGACATCCTCCGACCGGTCCGCTTCGCACCGGCGTCCAAGGCGGTGGAGGACCTGATCCCCGAGATGCGGGCGACGCTGGCGAAGATGACGATCGTCCTCGACGAGTTCGGGGGCACCGCGGGGCTCGTCACCCTGGAGGACCTGATCGAGGAGATCATCGGGGAGATCCAGGACGAGCACGAGGAGGACGAGCCCGACAACTTCCACCGCATCGAGGGCGAGAACGCCTGGCGCATCTGGTGCGGGGTGCCCCTCCGCGAGGTCGCGGAGAAGTTCGACCTGGACTTCGAAGACGACGACTCCGCGGATACCCTGGGCGGGTGGCTCTTCGGTCGGATCTCTCGCGTCGGTCGCGTCGGCGACGTGGTCACCACCGAGGGCGGCGCCTTCCGGATCACCCGGATGCGCGGACGCCGGATCGAGTACGCGGTCTTCGAACCAGCGGAGTCCCCGGCGGCAGCCGGCGACTGAAGAGGCGCCCGCGAGATCAGACGGGGGCGCTCGCCTCCGCCGCTCCCCCGCCCTCGACGATCCGCTCCGCCGGGAGCGAATCGACGTGCAGCGTCTGGGTCGGGAAGGCGAACTCGAGGCCCTCCGCCTCGAAGCGGCGGTAGATCGCCAGGTTGATCGCCTGCTGCGTATCCATGTAGGCGGCGTAGTCGGGGACCTGCATGAAGTAGACGGTCTCGAAGTCGAGCGACGACCCTCCGAACGCCTTGAAGTGGCAGCGATCGAAGCGGGTGTTCGCCTCGGCGCCGACCACCTCCTCCACCATTCCCGGGATCGCGTCGAGCTTCTCCGAGGGGGTGCCGTAGACGACCCCGAGCTGGAAGACCACCCGGCGCTCCTGCATGCGGCCGTAGTTGCGGATGCGTGACGAGAGCAGGTCCGAGTTCGAGAAGACGAGCTGCTCGCCGGAGAGGGAGCGGATGCGCGTGGTCTTCAGTCCCACGTGCTGCACCGTCCCCGACATGTCGCCCACCGTCACGAAGTCGCCGATGACGAAGGGCTTGTCGAAGATGATCGAGAGGGAGCCGAGCAGGTCGCCGAGGACGGTCTGCAGCGCGAGGGCGACGGCGAGCCCACCGATTCCCAGCGAGGCCACGAGCGCGGTCACGTCGACGCCGAGCGAGCCCAGGGCGGTCAGAAGGAGGACGGCCCAGAGGAGGAGCTGGCCGATGACGCCGATCGCCCCGACCGCCATCGCGAAG
>JANQLR010000259.1 GCA_028280525.1 Longimicrobiales bacterium | reverse complement strand
CCGCCCCGACCTGCATGCTCAGCGCGCCGAGGTCCCAGGCACCGACGCGGCCGACGAGGCGTGCGCCGCCGAGGATCCGCAGCGGGTCGCCGCCCTCCGACAGCCCGATGCGTCGCGAGTTGAAGAGCAGGCTCTGCCCCGCGTTGAAGGCGAAGGCCGAGGACCGCTCCTGAAAGAACTGACGCTTGTCGGGTTGGAAGAGGCTGAAGCGATCGAGGTTCACCTGGACATCGTCCGACTCGACCTGGGCGAAGTCGGTGTTGACCGTCACGTCGAGCGTGAGATTGCTCGACAGCCCGTACTTCACGTCGATGCCCATCTCACGCGGCAGCTCGGTCGCGAGCGCTGCACCGGTCGCGCGGGCCGTCCTGCGCAGTCGCTGGGCTCCGCTCAGAACGTAGGGCGTCACCCAGACGGGGGTCTGCTCCGTGATCCCCTCCAGTACGACGTCGCGCGCCAGCGAGGGCTTGAAGGCGGCCATCGGCCACTCGGGCGGGATCGCGGGGAAGAGGTGCCGCTCGTCCTGCGCGGCCAGGTACCGGCCGACGATGATCCCCATGGTGGCCGACCCGTTCTCCACGGAGAACCCGAGGCTCGCCAGCGGGACGCGGATCTCGGAGCTCCACCCGTCGTCGTCGAAGGCGCTGGCGGCGTGCCACTGGGTGTTCCAGTCCCCGTTGACCGGGGTCCCCGCACCGGGCTGCGCGTCGTTCGTGATCTCCTGGTCGATCATGATGCCGTTCGGCGTCGTCGTGAACTGCAGCGCCGTACGGTCGTCGTTGAAGGAGTCGACGATCAGGTCGAAGGCGTCGTCGCCGTCCCAGGTGTCGCGCTGAAGCGAGTTCGCGCTCACCCCGCCGGGGACGGTGCGGAAGCGACCGGAGGCGTAGAGGTATTCGTCGTCGTAGCCGACGCGGATCTCGGTGGTGCCGGTCATCGAACCGCGGAAGTCGGGCCAGTGCTGAACGACGGGGAGAATCGGGAGGCTCGCCCAGGCCGCCTCGTCGGGCCGTCCATCGATGGCGATCTCCCCCGTCACCCGGGTGAGCGACATCGCGGGCAGCTCCCACGGAGCCGCGACTCGACCGGCGTCTTCCCCGCCCTCCTGCGCCTCCGCTCCACCCGCGATCGCCAGCGCCGCTGCCAGCCAGACCCACCGTCCCATCCCGGCCTCCCGATTCATCCCGTCTCGGTCCTGTCCACGAACCAAGGATGCCGGTCGCGCTTCGGGTTTTGGTCCGCGCGACGTCAGCCAGATGTCAGGGAGATGTCAGGGGCGCCGGTCGAGGGGCGAGTCAGCGCTGGAAGCGGTAGCCGACCTTGTGGACCGTGAGGATGTGGCGCGGGGTCTCCGTGCCGGGCTCGAGCTTCCGACGCAGCTCGGCGACGTGCGTGTCGACGGTGCGAGAGGCAACGGCCGCGCGATGTCCCCAGACCTCTTTCATGAGCTCGTGCCGACGGGCCACCGCGCCGTCCCGGCCGACCAGCGCGAGGAGGAGGTCGAACTCCTTCGGGGTCAGTGTCACCGCCTCGCCGGCCCGCTCGACACGCCGCGCCGCCACGTCGACCCGGACCTCTCCGAAGCAGACGGCGTCCCCCGCGCCGTTTCGACCGGCCCCACCGCGGCGGAGGAGCGCCTCGACCCGGGCGATCAGCTCCATCAGCCCGAATGGTTTGGTGACGTAGTCGTCCGCGCCGAGACGGAAGCCGAGCACCTTGTCGGTCTCCTCCCCCTTCGCGGTCAGGATGAGGACCGGCGCGTTCACGCCTTCCGCGCGAAGCGTTCGCAGTACGCCGTAGCCGTCCACCCCCGGAATCATCAGATCCAGGATGATGAGGTCGGGCGCTCGGGTCCGAGCCGCCTCGAGTCCGTCGATCCCGTCCTCCGCGACGACGACGGTGTGCCCCTCGATCTCGAGGTTGTTCTGGAGTCCGTATGCGAGGTCGGCGTTGTCTTCGACGACCAGGATGCGCGCCATCAGCCGCCCACCTCGGCGGCCAGCCCGGGCGCGGCAACCCCGCGCGCACCCGAGGCCGCCGCCCCGCTCCTGGCCTCCGGGAGGTCGATGACGAATCGTCCGCCGCCCCGCTCCGCCTCCTCGGCGCGGACGCGTCCCCCCATGCGGTTCACGATTCGCTGTACCACGGCGAGCCCGATCCCCGAACCGCCAATCGCGGACTCGCGATGGGCGTCGGAGCGGAAGTACGGCTCCCAGATCCGATCGCGATCGGCGGGCGCGACGCCGGGCCCCTCGTCCTCGACCCAGACCAGCACGCGCCCCCCGGGCACGCGACCGAGTCCGAGGAGCACCGTCTGCCCCACCGGACCGTACTTGGCGGCGTTGTCGAGGAGGTTGAGGAGGGCCTGCCGGAGGAGCTCCCGATCGATGTCCGCCTGGAGACCGGGCGACGAGGTGACGACGAGCTCCGCCTTCGCCTTGTCGGCGAGGGGCCGGAACGCCTCCGCGACCTCGTCGATCAGCGCCGAGAGATCTTCGGTCCGCAGCGATGCGTCGAGTTCGTCCCGCTCCGACTTCGAGTAG
>JANQLR010000210.1 GCA_028280525.1 Longimicrobiales bacterium | reverse complement strand
ACCCGGTCCGAGCGTCCACGGCGTCGCCTTCCGCTCCACGCCGGCTCGACCCGCGGCTTCCGCAGAGCGAGGGAGCGGGCCCATGAAGGCGCAGTTGAGATAGTGGATTCCCGCGGGGATCGAGAAGTCGTCTCGGCGGCAGGTCAGCGGCGAGCGCTCAGTCATCGGCGTCGGGTCAGGCGAGGAGGGAGCCGCTCGGCTCAGAGCCCCATCCAGAGGTCGATCTTGATCATGAAGACGTTCTGAGCCGGTGCTCCGAAGAGCGCGCCGAGATCCCGGCCGACGTCGAAGTCCCCGACGTTCACCTCGAGCTGCTGCTGGCGCTGCCAGACGAAGAAGATCGTCGAGCCGGGGCGGTACTCCCACCGCAGGACCGCGTTGCCGAGGAGCGAGCGGAAGTTGAAGTCGCGGTCGCGGGTCGACCAGTCCGTCACCCCGTCCGCGTCGAAGTCGAAGTGCTGGCGGCCATCGCCGGTCCGGCAGACGGAGCCGCCGAGGCACTCCACCGTCCCCTCGTCCCCGGCGCTCGCGAACCCCGACTGGAAGTCGATGAAGTCGAAGGTCCCCGGTGCGGCCAGCTGCCGGTACTGGAGGAAGTCCCCGGTCGAAATGAAGGGCTGGGCGAAGAGCTGGAAGGTGAGCGTCGGGCTGAAGGCGACGTCGACCCGGGTCTCCATCGACAGCGTACGCCGCTCGAGCTCGCCGAAGAGGTAGCGCCGTCCGAAGGTCGGCTCGAAGGGCATCGCCCCGGTCTGCGTGACGTACTGCGCCGCCAGGTATTCGGACGACCAGCGCGGGTTCACCTGGACCTCGACCGTCGGCGTCGGTCGGAACTCCACCCCGGCGCCCACCCCGAAGGAGTGCCCCTGGTCGTCGAAGTTCTGCCGCCAGTCGAAGCCTCCCGAAACGTTGAAGGGCTTCCGCCGGTCGGTGTTGAAGCGGAAGTCGCCGGAGACCTCACCCGGCTGCTGCATCACGGGCCCGCCCCGCGTCTCCGCCCGCGAGAATCGAGTCCCCATGTAGCGGATGTTCGAGTTGAAGCCCCACTGGTTCAGGAAGGTCGCGTTCGTGGAGAGCGTGACCCGACCGTTCGTGTAGGCGCGCCGCCACGAGTCGAGGGAGCCGATGTCGTCGAGGGCGTCGTGGCTCCAGTTGTGGAAGGACCAGACCGTGATGTTGTAGCTCTGCAGCGGCCCGATCGGCTGGATCTCCTGGTAGCTGACCCGCCCACCGAGGTCGAGGCGCTCGCGGTTCCGGGAGAAGCCGAGGTCGTTGATCTCGAAGCCGTGGCTGACCTGTCCGGCCCAGATTCCTCCGGTCCAGTGCTGCCCGCGCCGCTTCTCCAGCTGCAGACGCCACTCGCCCCCGGTCATGGAGGTCGCGGTCGAGTCCATCGCCTCGCGCGTCGCATCCGGGCGCTGCCAGAAGTGGTTGCTCGCGCGCTGGAGCCGGATCATGGCCGTCGAGTCGCCGCGGACGTGACTCCCGGCGAAGGTCCCCTCGAGCGCCCACGTCCGGTTGTCCCACTGGTGCTCGAAGGCGATCCCCGCGCTCATCGCCGACGAGGTCAGGAAGTCGAAGGACCCGTCTCCCGGGAGCGACCGGCGCATCCCCGTGACGATCCCGTTCACCTGCGAGGCGCCGCCGTTGAAGTCCTGCTGGACCCGCACGACCCCATGCTGGGCGGCCGGCTCGACGCGGTAACTCTCGATTCGCCCTTCGTCCGCGAAGAAGGCGTTCGCCTGCTCGTCGGCGGTCGCCGCGAAGAGTGCCCCGACGGAGAGCCCACCCGAGGTGCGACCGGTCAGCTTGGCCGCGCCCTGGATCGTGGCGGCGGTGGGCGCGTCCACGAAGTCCGAGCCGGAGGGGCGAGAACCGGAGGGGCGGCGACCGATCCGTCGCGAGTAGAAGAGCCCGTTGTTCCGACCCGACAACCCGAACCCCAGGAGGTTGGCGTCCTGCACGAAGAAGGGTCGCTGCTCGGGGAAGAAGAGCTCGAAGGCGGAGAGGTTGATCTGCGCCGGGTCCGACTCCACCTGCCCGAAGTCGGGGTTCAGCGTGGCGTCCAGCGTGAAGGCGCTCCCGATGCCGACCCGCAGGTCGGTTCCTACGCGGGAGGCGCCCGCCGACCCGTCGAAGAAGGGATTCCCCGGCTCGGCCGGCGCTCGCTCCACGCTCGACAGGATGTACGGCCGGGCCTCGATCCGACGGACCGGACGCTCGAGGTAGATGTCGTCGATCCGGGCGAACTGGCTGACCACCCCCGCCTGCGTGCGCGACTGCAGCGCGTAGTAGGAGATCTCGTTGTTCGCGAGACGGCTCCGCTGGACGTTCACGCCCCACGACTGCGGACCGGGCGCGGCCTCGTAGCGAAGCTGCGAGAGGGGGATCCTGATCTCCGCGGTCCACCCCTCGTCGTCCCGCTGAACGGCGGAGATCCAGACCGCGTTCCACGCGCGGTCGGAGCGGAGGTCGTCGAAGAGGTACTCGTCGCCC
>JANQLR010000159.1 GCA_028280525.1 Longimicrobiales bacterium | reverse complement strand
CGCCTCCGACATCCTCGGGCTCGCGGTGCGTCGGAACGCCGGTCTCCCCGACGCCGCCCTCGAGAACACGATGGAGGAGCGACGGCGCGTGGCGGCGATCCTCCGTGAACTGCGGCCGCGGGTGGTGGTCACGCACTGGCGCGAGGGTCGCCACCCGGATCATCGCGCGGCTGCGGCGCTCGCGTGGGACGCCTGCTTCCTGGCCGGGCTTCGCTCCCTCGACCTCCCCGGCGACGCCTTTCGACCGGAGAAGCTCGTGCACGCGACCGCCTTCCGGGAGGACGCGGACCCGCCGACCTTCGTCGTCGACGTCACCGACCAGATGGAGCGGAAGCTGGCGGCGATCGCCTGCTACGGCTCGCAGGTCGAGGGGGCGCGGGGGCTGGGGGAGGTCTTCCCCGCCGGAGATCGCCTCCTGCCGGAGCAGGTCCGTGCGATCGCCGCCAGAGACGGTTCGCGCATTCGGGTCGCGTACGGGGAACCCTTCCGGACCCGCGAGACGATGGCGTGGCCGACGCTGGGCACCCTCCCGGTGTCGAGCTTCTGACGCGACCTCACCCGGGGGGGCGAATCGTCGCTCCGCGGGCTCACGCCGCTCCGCGGCACTCCACCTGAACGACCAGCCGGCGCCAGCTCGGAACGTCTTCGCCGTGCACCCGGAGCGCGGTCGCGCTGGCACCCCCTCCGGCGTGCAGCCAGGGCCAGAGCCAGGAGGCGATCTCCGGCGGGAGGTGTCCGACCGGGTCTCCCGCCTCCAGGTGGATCCAGACGCCGGGCGCCTCGTCACCGGGGGGATCAGCGACCAGCAGCACCCGGTCTCCGTCCTTCATCTCGTCGACCAGCTCCGCCCGCCCGCCGAAGACGGTTCCGTGCACCGTGGCGCGAAAGCTCCGGGGTCGACCCTCCGGGTACGGCAGGGGTGTGGCGGGCATCGACTCCCGGTGTGCGAGGGGCGCTTCGGAGACTAAACTACGGGGCTCCACTCCCCCAGGAAACGATCGGATGACGGCACCCCCCATCTACCTCGACTACGCGGCCACCACCCCGGTTCGACCGGAGGTCGTCGCCGCCATGGAGCCGTACTGGGCCGAGCACTTCGGCAACTCCGGTTCCGCGCACCGCTGGGGCCGAAAGGCCGGGGCGGCCATCGAGGAGAGTCGATCGCGGATCGCGGAGGCGCTCGGCGCCCGGCGTCGCGAGATCGTCTTCGTCCGCGGGGGGACCGAGTCGGACAATCTGGCGATCCTCGGCCGCGCGGAGCTGTCGCGCGCCCAGGGGACCGCTCCGCGGGTCGCCGTACCTGCGACGGAGCACAAGGCGGTGCTCGAGGCGGCCGCGGCGGTGCAGTCGATGGGGGGCACCACGACGATCCTCCCGGTCGACTCCGAGGGCCGGATCGAGATGGCGGCGCTCGACTCCGCCCTCGAGGCGGGGCTCTGCTGCCTCTCGTGCATGTGGGTGAACAACGAGACCGGGGTGATGCAGCCGATCCCCGAGATCGTCGAGCGGGCACACGCCGCCGGGATCACGGTGCACACCGACGCGGTCCAGGCGGTCGGGAAGATCCGCGTCCGCGTGGACGAGGTTCCGGTCGACCTCCTCTCTCTCTCCGGCCACAAGATCTACGGCCCCAAGAGCGTCGGCGTCCTCTTCGTGCGCGAGGGGACGGAGGTGCACGCCCGACTGCACGGGGGCGGTCAGGAGTCCGGGCTGCGCCCCGGCACCCTCGACACCGTCGGGGTGGTCGGGCTCGCCGAGGCGGTCTGCCTCGCCGTCGAGGAGCAGGAGGCGTACCAGTCGCGGGTCACCGCCCTCCGTGATCGCCTGGTCGGCGGACTGCGCGAGCGGCTGAATGGGGAGGTCCGGGTGCACGGTGAGCACGCACCGCGCGCCGGTCACGTCGTGAACGTCGGGCTCCCCTGCGGCGCGAGCGAGATGCTGATGATCTCCCTCGATCTGGAGGGGCTGGCCGTCTCCGGCGGCTCGGCGTGCACCTCCGGCTCGACCGCGGGCTCGCACGTCCTGCGGGCGATGTTCGGCGAGGACGGCCCCTCCGCCGGAGTGCGCTTCTCCTTCGGTCGCACGACGACCGAGGAGGAGATCGACCGCGCCATCGCGATCACCGCCCGCGTCGTCGAGCGACTCCGGCCCTCCGGGGCGACGGCGTGATCCGCGCGGGGTCCCGCGTCCTCGTCGCCATGTCCGGCGGCGTGGACTCGTCGGTCGCGGCGGCCCTCCTCGTGGAGCAGGGCTTCGACGTCGTCGGCGTCACGATGAAGACCTTCTGCTACTCGGGCACCGGGGACCACGGGAAGACCTGCTGCGGGCTCGACGGGATCGTCGATGCGCGCCGGGTCGCCGACACCCTCGGCATCCCCCACTACGTCTTCGACGTGGAGGAGGACTTCACCCGCGACGTCATCGACGACTTCGTCTCCGAGTACGCCGAGGGACGGACGCCGAATCCCTGCGTGCGCTGCAATTCGAACACGAAGATCCCGGACCTCCTCGCGCGGGGCCGCGAGCTGCAGTGCGACGCCATCGCGACCGGCCACTACGTCCGGATCGCGCACGACGAGGGCGGGAGCCACCTCCTGCGCGGTCTCGATCGGCGGAAGGACCAGTCGTACTTCCTCTGGGGGCTGCCGCGCGAGGTGCTCCCCTCCCTCCTCTTTCCCCTCGGCGAGCTGACGAAGCCGGAGGTGCGGGACCGCGCGCGCTCTCTCACCCTCGCGACCGCAGAGAAGCCCGAGTCGCAGGAGATCTGCTTCGTCCCGACCGGCAACTACCGCGACCTCCTCCAGAAGCGGCTCCCCGGCGTCCACCCCGCGCTCGAGCCGGGCCCGATCGTCCGCCGCGACGGGACGGTGATCGGGGAGCACGGCGGGTACGCCGGCTTCACCGTCGGGCAGCGGAAGGGGCTCCCCGGGGGCTTCGCCGAGCCGATCTTCGTCCTCGAGGTGCGCCCCGGGAGCCGGGAGGTCGTCGTCGGGACGCGCGACGAGCTCGACGTGCCGGCGATGGAGGTGGCGGAGGTGAACTGGCACGGCGACGCGCCCGAGCCGGGGGCCGAGCTCTCCGTGCAGATCCGCTACCGCGCCCCGGACGTCCCCGCGGTCGTCGAGGCGCGCGAGGGTGACCGGCTGACGCTGCGCTTCGTCGAGCCGCAGCGGGCGGTCACCCCAGGCCAGTCGGCGGTGATCTTCGACGGTGAGCGGGTGCTCGGCGGGGGTCGAATCCGGCGGGCGCTGACCCCGCCTCAGTGCTTGAGGCCCGACGCCTCCGCGAACGACTCCATCGCCGCCTTCTCCTCCTCGGAGAGCTCCTCGGGGACGCTGACCTCGACCTCGACGATCTGATCGCCGACGCGGTCGCCCTTCTCGATCCCCTGCCCCCGGATCCGGAAGCGCGTGCCCGACTGCGTACCGGGCGGGACCCGCAGCACGACCCGCTTCCCCTCGATCGTCCGCACCTTCAGCTTCGAGCCGAGCGTCGCCTGGACGATGTTCACGGGAACGGTGACGTGGATGTCGAGCCCGTCGCGCCGGAAGAAGCGGTGCGACTTCACCTTGAAGGAGAGGATGAGGTCCCCGGGAGGGCCGCCCTTTGCGCCGCGCTCCCCCTGCCCCGACAGCCGCAGCTTGGAGCCCGTGTCGACGCCCTTCGGCACCGAGACCTGGATCTTCCGCTCCTGCCGAACCTCGCCCCGCCCCTTGCAGGAGGCGCAGGGCTTCTCGGGGATCATCCCCCGGCCGAAGCAGGCGGGACAGGGCCGCTGCACCGCGAAGCCGCGCTGACCGAAGGAGACCTGACCGGAGCCCTTGCACTCCGGGCAGAGCGAGACCTTGGAGTCGGGCTCGCCCCCGGTACCGTCACAGGTGGCGCACGGCTCGGTGATCGGCACGGCGATCGCGATCTTCCCACCTCGGGCGGCCGTCTCGAAGGAGATGTCGACGACGTACTCCACGTCGGCCCCCTTCTCCCGCTTCGCCTCCTGCTTCGCCCCGGGACGCCCCTTCCCGAAGTCGAAGATCGACGAGAACATGTCGCCGATCCCGCTCCCGAAGCCCTGCAGGTCCTCGAAGGAGATCCCCCCGGTGCCGGTCGCCCCGGTTCCCGGTCCTGGTCGGCTCCCGCCCGGCCGCGCTCCGCCGCCCCCGAAGCCGAAGGCCCCCAGGCGGCGCATCTGGTCGTACTTCTTGCGCTTGTCGGCGTCGGAGAGGACGCCGTACGCCTCGCCGATGTCCTTGAAGCGCTCCGCGGCTCGGGCATCGTCCGGGTTGGCGTCCGGATGGTTCGCCTTGGCGAGCTTCCGGTACGCCTTCTTGATCTCGTCCCCCGACGCCTTCTCGGAGACGCCGAGGATCTTGTAGTAGTCCTTGCTCCCGGACATGGTCGCCTCAGTCCGCCTTGTAGACGCTCACCCGCGCCGGCCGGATGAGGTTGCCGTCGAGCCCGTACCCCTTCTGGAAGCACATTGCGACGTGATCGTCCTGATCGGCGTCTCCCGTTGGCACGCGCATCATCGCCTCCATCGCCTCGGGATCGAAGGGCGCGCCCTCCTCCGGGCTGATCACCTCGACGCCGGCGTCCTGCAGGGTGCGCAGGAACTTCCGCTCCACCAGATCGATCCCCTCCACGATCGACTCGACCGTGGTGGCCTCGTCGGCGGGGTCGAGGCCGCTCACGCGCTGAAGGTCGTCGAGGACGTCGAGGAAGCGCCGCACCAGATCGGCCTGGGCGCGCGCCCAGGTGCCCAGCGACTCCTGTTCGGCGCGCCGCTTGAAGTTCGTGAACTCCGCCGCGAGCCGGAGGTGACGATCATTCAGGGTGTCGTACTCGGCGCGCAGCTCGGAGACCGGGTCGCGGGGCTCCTCCGGCACCGGACCGACATCCGCGACCGCGCCGTCCGCACCCTCGCTCGGGGGGGCGGTGGCGGGGTCCACGGGGTCCGAGGTCTCGTCGACGATCGGTCGCTCGTTCTCACTCATTCGGGGTCGTTCTCCTGATCCTGCTGCGAGGTCCCGCCGGGTTCGGTCGTCGGTCGAAGACCGGGCCCCGGAAGGAGATCCATCCAATGTACGAGTTGGTCCAAGATCTCGTTCCGAGCCGTGTCGTTGAAGGGCTCGTGGGGGACGCCCTCGAGCTCCCTCGTCTCGACGGGGTGCCCGGCCTCCCGGAGCTTCCCGACCCAGCCGCGCGTCACCTCGGCGTCCGCAACCTCGTCGGCGCCCGGGAGGAGGACGAGGGTCGGGAGACCGTGGGGCAGCCCACCGGCGAGAGCCGCCTGTTGCGCGACCTGCGAGCGCTGGTACAGCCCGGCGGAGATGCGCGCGTGTGCGAGCGGGTCGGTCCGTCGCCGCTCCTGCATCGCCGGATCGCGCGTCAGAGCGGCGACATCGAAGTCGTTGGGGATCGCGAAGTCCGGCGCCATCCAGCCGAGAACCGAGGCGAGCGCGCGTCGGCCCGGTGTGACCTGGACGGCGGTCCCGAGCCACGGCGCGGAGAGGACGAGCCCGGCGAAGGGCTCGCTCCCGGTCTGGAGCATGCGGATCGAGACCAGGCCGCCGAGCGAGTGGGCGAGGAGGACGGGTGGCGTGGAGACGTCGGCCCACTCGGACAGAGCGTTCCGAACGGTCCGAAGGTCCTCCACGAGCGCGTCGAAGCGCCGGAGAACCCCGCGCGGTCCCTCCGAGCGACCGTGCCCGATCAGATCGTGCCCCACCACCGTCCACCCGGCCTCGACGAGCCGCGCGGCGACGTGGTCGTACATGCCGACGTGTTGGCTGAGGCCGTGGCAGAGCTGGACCGCCCCCCGGGGAGCCGGAGCGTCCCAGATCCGGAGGTAGAGCTCCCCCTCCGCCCCCTGCAGCTGGCCCTCGCGGACCGCCGGTGCCCCACCGCCCCTCATTGCGGCTCGTCCTCCTCCAGGAGACGGTACAGGTCGGCGAGCGCCGCCTGGGCCGCCCGCTCTCGGACCGCCTCCCGGTCTCCGTGGAACCGGTGTCGACGCACTTCGAGGCGATCGCCGGCCCGCACCGCCCAGTAGACGAGCCCCACCGGCTTCTCCGGCGTCCCCCCCTCCGGGCCCGCGATCCCGGTCAGCGCGACTCCCGCCTCGACTCCGAAGCGGCTCGTCACCCCCTCGACCATCTCCCGCGCCACCACCTCCGAGACCGCGCCCTCCACCTCGATCGCGCCCGGGTCCACCCCGAGAGCGTCGAGCTTCACCGCATTCGCGTAGGCGACCACGCTCCCCTCGAACCAGGCGGACGAACCCGGTTCGTCGGTACACCGCTTCGCGACCAGTCCGCCGGTACACGACTCCGCCGTCGCCATCCGCCATCCGCGGGCCCGCAGTCCGTCCGCCACCGCGCGCACGAGTTCCCCCGACGCCGCGTCCGGAATCCGCCACGGCTGTAGGAGGGGATCGAGGACCTCGGCCACCCTTGCGAGGAGCGCTTCGGCGGCGTCGTGGAGGAGCCCTTCGACGGTGGCACGGAGCCCGACGCCCCGCAGGTTCGGCAGGTAGGCGAGCGCCCACGGGTGTCCGTCGACCCGCTCCCGGATCCCCGCCTCCTCCAGCGCCGATTCGACCCGAGGGGCGAGGCGCGACTCCGGGATCCCGGTGGTTGCCCACAGCCGAACCGCGACGGTACCCGCGAGCGGACGGAGCGCCGGGGCGAGTTCCTCGAAGAGCGCCCGCATCTCGCGGGGCACGCCCGGGAGGAGGAGGAGGGTGGTCGCCCCGTGGCGAAGCCGGATCGCCGGGGCCGTTCCGCGCGGGTTGAGCGTGACCTCCCCGCCCTCCGGGACCCGCGCCACCTGCGCGACGTTGGCGGGCGCCGGGGTGCCGTCGCGCCCCTCGTAGAAGCGATCGAGGTGCGCCTGGACCGCCGGGTGGGGACGCAGCGCCACCCCCAGCGCCTCGGCGACCGCCTCGCGGGTGTGATCGTCCGGGGTCGGACCGAGGCCACCCGTCAGGACGATCAGGGCGGGCTCCTCCGCGATGGCCCGCCGGAGGGCCGACGCGATCGCGTCGTCGTCGTCCGCGAGCGTCTCCACCCTGCGAACCGGGAGGCCGAGGTCGGCGAGCGCGGCCCCGAGCCAGCTCGCATTCGTGTTGACCGTCCGACCGACCAGGAGTTCGTCCCCGATCGAGAGGAGGATCGCCGTCGGTCGGCGGACCCCCTCCGTCACGCGCCGACGACCATCGAACGGTACCGCCAGAGGTAGTCCAGGGCCGAATAGACCGTCAGTACGAGCGCCACGAGGAGCGTCACCCCGACCCAGAGACGGTGGAAGAAGGTCCACCCGCCCCAGAGCACCCCGTCGAAGCCGAGGTCCGCCCCCCACTGGGCGACCGCGTACCAGAGGAGGAGCCCGCCGACGAAGAGGTTCTGCACGAGCGCCTTGTGCTTGCCCGACGTCCCCGCCGCGATCACGACGCCGCGCCGCGTGGCCCACGAGCGGAAGAGGGTGATGCCAAGCTCGCGCGCGAAGATCACGACGAGGACCCAGAGCGGGAGCGGCCCCCAGAAGGGCACGTCGTTCACCTCTCCCGGGCGGTGGGAGATGATGTAGATGGGGATGAGCGTGGAGGCGAGGAGGAGCTTGTCGGCGAGCGGATCGAGGAGCTTGCCGACATCGGTGATCAGGTCGTACTTCCGCGCGAGCCAGCCGTCCCACAGGTCGGAGAGCGCCGCAGCCAGGAAGAGGACGAAGGCCGCGAAGAGCGCCGTCGTGCCGGTGGAGAGGGCGAGCCACGCCACGAGTGGGCAGGCCACGATCCGTGCGACGGTGATCGTGTTGGGAAGGGTCCAGCTCTGTTCGGACATCCGAGCGGGGCTCAGCTGAGCGCCTTGACGACCAGCTTGCTGACGGCGGTGAGGGTCTCGAACACACCCTTCCCCTCGATGGCCACGCCTTCGAAGTCGGGTACGCCCATCGGATTCAGCTGAGCACGGATCTCCTCGACGCTCATCGCGTTCGAGAGATCCCGCTTGTTGTACTGGATGACGAAGGGGAGCGTGGCGAGGTCGTAACCGTACGACTCCAGATTCTCGTACAGGTTGTGCATCGCCTCGATGTTCGCCTCCGCGCGCTCCCGCTGCGAGTCCGCCACGAAGACGATCCCGTCCACACCCTTGAGGATGAGGCGCCGCGAGGCGTTGTAGTAGACCTGCCCGGGGACGGTGTAGAGGTGGAAGCGCGTCTTGAAGCCGCGGATCTCGCCGAGATCGATCGGGAGGAAGTCGAAGAAGAGCGTCCGCTCCGTCTCCGTGGCGAGCGAGATCATCTTCCCCTTGGTGTCCGGATTCACCCGGGAGTAGATGTGCTCGAGGTTCGTAGTCTTCCCGCCGAGTCCCGTCCCGTAGTAGACCACTTTGCAGTTGATCTCGCGGGACGCGTAGTTGATCATCGACACGAGGCGTTCACCTCCTCGTGGACGACGCGCGCGGATGCGGCTTCAGGCCTGGATGTCCGCTGCAGTCGGAGACTCAATCGATCCTCGAGCGATGGAGGGTCGGGTCGGTCCCGGCGATCGGATTCCGGAACGCCCTCCCTGCGGGCAGCGGCTAAAGTCGGGAGCGGGGTCGAATCGGGCAAGTCGTTTCCGGGACTCGACTCAGCCGATGCTGAGCGAAGGGCCGTCCGCCGACGATTCGAGCTCCTCCGCCATCCGATCGAGGATGGTGCGGGCGCGATTGCGCAGCAGGCTGCGGGGTTCCCACGCGATGAAGTCGCGCAGAAGGGTCACGTGGTCGACCGAGGCCGGGAGCCGGTCCAGGTGCGCGAGCGCGGCGAGGCGCCGCAGCACGTGAGGGGAGAAGAGGTCCCTCCCCCGTCGCTCGACCTGATCACGCACGATCCACGCGGCGACCGCGCCCGCCGCACCTGCGGCGAGGAGGGTGATCCCCGCGATCTTCCATCTCCGATCCATCGGCCGCTCCAGACTCGCGCTACATCTCTCGTCGGCCCGCCAGCGCCTCGGCGAGCGTACTTCCATCAACATACTCCAGATCCGACCCCACCGGGATCCCTCGAGCGAGCCGCGTCACCCGGATCCCCCGCGGTCGCAGGAGTCCCTCCAGGTAGACCGCGGTCGCCTCGCCCTCCATCCCGGCGCTCGTCGCGAGGATGACCTCCCGCACGCCGCCGCCCGCTCCGTCGAGTCGTCGCTCCAGCGCCGGGATGCGCAGTTCGTCCGGTCCGATCCCGTCGAGCGGCGACAGGTGCCCGCCGAGGACGTGGTAGCGACCCCGGAAGGAGCCGGTGCGCTCGACGGCCCCGACCTCGTACGCCTCCTCCACGATGCAGAGGACCGCCGGGTCCCGGCGCGCATCCAGGCAGACCGCGCACCGCTCGTTTTCCGAGAAGTTCCCGCACTCGGCGCAGGGCCGGATGCGGTCCGCCACCTCCCGAATCGCCCCGGCGAGGCGACGGGCATCGTCGGGCGACCCCTTCATGAGATGGTGGACCAGGCGGAGAGCCGTCTTCGGCCCGACCCCCGGGAGCCTGGAGAACTCCCGGGTGAGCTGGTCGATGACCGACACTCAGCCGAAGAGGCCGGGGAGGCCTCCCATCGGCAGTCCGCCCGCTGCCTTCTTCATCTCGGACTCCATCAGCTCGCGGGACTTCTGCTGCGCCTGCGTCACCGCGGCCAGGATCAGATCCTCGAGCATCTCGACGTCGCGCGGGTCGACGCAGGTGGGGTCGAGCTTGATCTCCTTCAGGTCGCCCTTCCCATCGGCCGTGGCCGTGACCATCCCGCCGCCGGCGGTGGCCGTAACGGTCTGGTGCTGAAGGTCTTCCTGCATCTTCGACATGCGCTGCTGGAGCTGCTGCCCCATCTGCATGAGCTGCTTCAGGTCGGTCATTCCGGTCCTTCCGGGCCCCGATCGGGCCGTCTACTCGAGGAGTTCGAGGTCGAGTTCTTGTACCGCCACCTCGAGGAGCGGTTCCTCGCGGATCAGCTCCCGGAGGCGGCCCTTCTGCACGTCTTCCTGCGTCATGCGGGCACCCCCGTCCCCGCCGCCGGGCGGGACGATCGAAACCCGCACCGAGCGCCCCAGCCCCTTCGACACCGCCGCTTCGAGCGACGCGTGCACCTCCGGCTCGTGCAAGCGGTCGAGAGCGGGCGGACCGATCTCGACCCGGACGTGGGCGGATTCGGGCTCCGACACCCGAGCGCCGGCGAGGAGCGTACCCAGCCCACCGCCGATCCGGCCGGGCCCGGCGGTGAGCCACCCCCACGCCTGGTCCAGCGACTCGAAGGGCGGCTGGGGGACGGTCGCCGCGGCGATGACTGCCTCGGGATCGGGCTCGGCTGGGTCTGCGTCGTCCGGCGGGGGAGTCGCCGTGGGCGTGGCCTCCGCATGCGGCCGGCTCGTCTCGGGCTGCCGGGATGCGGGCGGAGTCGGCGCCGGGCTACCCGGCGCCCGTAGAGGGTCCCCGGGGGCGGCACCTCCGAGCCCCTCGAGGAGCTCGCGAAGCTCCACGGTCCGGTCGAGGTAGCTCAGCCGAAGGAGGAGCATCTCGAGGAGGAAGCGCGGGTGCCCGCTCCGGCGCAGACTCCCGGTCGCCTCGAGCTCCGAGGCCATGCTCAGCATCCGGACCAGATCGCCGGGCTGCAGCCCCTCCACGGCGCGGATGAAGTCGTCCCGCAGATGACCCGGCATCTCGGGGATCTCGGCGTCGGGCGAGAGGCGGATGCGCAGGAGCATCCGCAGCGCGTCGACCAGGCCGTGGTAGAACTCGACGAGGTCGTACCCTTCGTCCAGGAGCTCCTGCACGAAGGCGAAGACCTCGCCGTGCCGGCCCTCCGTCAGGATCGCGAAGAGCTGGAGGTAGCGCTCCTCCGCCACGAGGCCCAGGACGCGCCGGACCGCCTCCGCGTCGATCTCGCCCCCGGAGAGGGAGAGCACCTGATCGAGGAGGGAGAGGCCGTCGCGCATCCCCCCGTCCGCCTTCCGCGCGAGGGTCACGAGGGCGTCCTCGGGCGCCGACGTACCCTCGCGGGAGAGGACCTCCCCGAGGCGACCGGCGATGTCGCTGACCCCGATCCGCCGGAAGTCGAAGCGCTGACAGCGGGAGAGGATCGGCGCGGCGGACTGCTGGATCTTCTGCGGCTCGGTCGTCGCGAAGACGAAGATGACCCGGGGGGGCGGCTCCTCCAGGATCTTGAGGAGGGCGTTCCACGCTTCCCGGGTGAGCATGTGCGCCTCGTCGACGATGTAGACCTTGTAGCGGCCCTCCTCGGACGGGGCGTACATCGCACGCTCGCGCAGGTCGCGCGCATCGTCGACGCCGCGGTTCGAGGCGGCGTCGATCTCCACCACGTCGAGGGCGGTGTTCCCGGACCAGATGCGCGTGCACGAGTCGCACACCCCACACGGTTCGCCGTCCTCGGTCCGGTCCGGACAGTTGAGCGCCATCGCCAGAACGCGGGCGAGTGTCGTCTTGCCGACGCCGCGCGGACCGCAGAAGAGGTAGGCGTGGGCGACCCGGTCCCCGGCCACCGCGCGTCGCAGCGTCTCCGAGACGTGCTCCTGAGTCGCCACCTCGGAGAAGGCGCGAGGGCGGTACTTCCGTGCCAGAGCCTGGTGCGACATCGACGACCGGGGGGGAGAAAAAAAGTGCCCCAGGCTACCCGCAGCTGCAGTCACCACACGTACCGCTGCTACCGGCGAGGTCCTGACGGGGTTGGCGGGCTTCCGCCCTGCGGACCTGGGGCACCTCCGAACATGCCCGAACCCCCGGACGGGGTCAACGGGCCCCCACGCACGAAACCCCCGCCTCGAAGGGTCGAGGACGGGGGTTCCAGGGCCGGGCTCCGCGCACGTTCGCCGGACTGTGCTGGAACGGTTGTGCGTCTGCGAGGTTGATCCGCGACGGGGCGATAGCGCCGGCAGTGGAGTGTATCGGCACTTCGACCGCTGAAGTTGAGTACGCACGTAGGCGTATCTCTTCCCGTCCGACCCGGTCCCGTGGCAACCTCGCGGGACGACCGCCCTCGCACGACTGGACCCCGATGCTGCCGAATCCCGTTCGACTCCGAAGCCTCGCTCTCGCCGCCGTCCTCCTCCTCCCCCTCTCCGCTCCGGTCGCCGGACAGGACCCGCCCCTCCCCATGACGGAGGCGGTCGTGCAGGGGGAGCTCGACAATGGCCTCCGCTACTACGTGCAGCAGAACTCCCGCCCGGAGAATCGGGCGGAGCTCCGCCTGGTCGTCAATGTGGGCTCCGTCCTGGAGGAGGACGGCCAGCAGGGGCTCGCGCACCTCCTGGAGCACATGGCCTTCAACGGGACCGCGAGCTTCGAGAAGCAGGAGCTCGTCGACTACCTCGAGTCGATCGGGATGGCCTTCGGTCCGTCGATCAACGCGTACACGAGCTTCGACGAGACGGTCTACATCCTTCGCGTGCCGACCGACGACGCCGAGATGCTCTCCACCGGATTCCAGATCCTCGAGGAGTGGGCGCACCAGATCACCCTGGACCCCGCCGAGGTCGATGCGGAGCGCGGGGTGGTCATCGAGGAGTGGCGGCTCGGGCGCGGGGCTGGCGCCCGCATCCAGGACCAGCAGCTTCCCGTGGTCTTCTCCGGTTCGCGCTACGCCGACCGGCTTCCCATCGGCGATCCCGAGATCCTCGAGAGCTTCCCCCAGGAGGAGATCGAGCGCTTCTACGCCGACTGGTATCGCCCGGACCTGATGGCGGTGGTGGCCGTCGGCGACTTCGATCCGGCGGAGATCGAGAGCCTGATCCGGGATCGTTTCGGCCGGATTCCGGCGCCGACGACGCCGCTCGAACGGCCCTACTTCCACGTCCCGGACCACACGGACACCTACTTCTCCCTGGTGACCGACCCGGAGATGCCGCAGGGGCAGATCGTGGTCCTCTCCATGCAGGAGCCGGCGCCGACCACGACGGTGGCGGAGCTGCGCGAGTCGATCATCGACCAGCTGGTGAACGGGATGCTCAACACCCGGCTGCAGGAGCTCGCGCAGGAGGCGGACCCGCCCTTCCTGGGCGCAGGTACGAGCCGTGGATCGTTCGTGCGCACCTCCCGCCTCTGGCAGATGGGCGCGGGGGTCACGGAGACCGGACACGAGCGCGCCTTCGAGGCGCTGCTGACCGAGATGGAGCGCGCGGCGCGCCACGGATTCACCGAGGGGGAGCTGGCCCGCGAGAAGGCGGACCTCCTGCGCGCCTGGGAGCGGCAGTACGACGAGCGGGAGAACCAGCCGTCGGCCGCGCTGGCGTCGCGCTACGTGAACCACTTCCTCACCGGCGAGGTCGTCCTCTCCCCCGAGCTCGGCTATCAGGCGGCGCAGGGACTCGTGCCCACCATCACCCTCGACGACGTGACCCGCGTCGCCGAGGCCAACCTCGCCTCGACCAACCGGGTGGTCCTCGCGGCGGGACCGGAGAAGGAAGGGGTCGAGCTGCCCACGCAGGAGGCGCTGGAGAACACCCTCGCCCGGGTCGCCGCGGCGGAGATCGAACCGTACGTCGACGACGTGGTGGCGGAGGCGCTGGTGGCGGAGCCGCCCACCCCGGGGTCGATCGTCGAGGAGATCTACATCGAGTCGGTCGACCTGACGGGGTGGACGCTCTCCAACGGCGCGCGCGTCTGGCTGAAGCCGACCGACTACAAGGACGACGAGGTCGTCTTCCGGGCCACCTCGCCGGGCGGCTACTCGCTCGCGGACGAGTCGGAGGCGGTTCTGGCCACCAATGCGACGGCCTTCGTCACCCAGGGCGGCGTCGGAGAGTTCTCCGCGATCGATCTCCAGAAGGTGCTCGCCGGCCGCTCCGCGAGCGTCTCGCCCTCGATCGCCGAGACGCGGGAGGTCCTCTCCGGACAGGCGTCGCGGAAGGACCTGGACGCGCTCTTCGAGCTCATCTGGCTCCGCTTCACGGCCCCGCGAGTCGACGACAACGCCGTCGCCGCGCTCAAGCAGCAGTTCGGCGCGGTCCTCTCGAACCGGGGGGCGAGTCCTCAGGCGAACCTGATCGATACGCTGACGACGACGCTCTCGAGCGGGAGCGTCTGGTCCGCCACCCCGACCGTGGAGGAGATCGAGGCGCTCCAGATCGAGGAGATGGTCTCCTTCTACCGGGAGCGCTTCGCGGACGGCGGCGACTTCGACTTCGTCTTCGTGGGCGCGTTCGAGCTGGACGAGATGCGACCCTGGGTCGAGCAGTGGCTCGCCGCGCTCCCCGATGTGGAGGGCGAGGAGAGCTGGCGCGATCTCGGGATCGATCCGCCGGAGGGTCGGGTCGAGAAGACGGTGCTCAAGGGGGTCGAGCCCCAGTCGCAGACCGTCATGGTCTTCACCGGCGACTTCGAGTACACCGCCCTGAACCGCCTCCGCATCCGCTCGATGGCCGAGATCCTCCAGGTCCGCCTGCGGGAGACGCTCCGCGAGGAGCTCGGCGGCACGTACAGCGTCGGGGTCAACGCCTCGTACGAGAAGGTGCCGGACGAGACCTTCTCGATCGCAATCCAGTTCGGGGCGGACCCGGAGCGGGCCGAGGAGCTGCGGGCCGCCGTCTTCGCCGAGATCGAGCGCCTGCAGACGGAGGGGCCGACCGACCTCGACGTGCAGAAGGCGGTCGAAGGGGAGCGCCGGGGGAACGAAACGAGCCGGGAGAGCAACGGCTGGTGGGCGAGCCAGCTCCGCTATGCGATCGAGTCCGGGGAGGACCCGGCCTTCCTGGTCGATGACGGCCGTCTCGACGAGATCACGGTGGAGAACGTCCAGGCGGACGCCCGGCTCTACCTGGGCACGGAGAACCTCGTGATCGTCACCCTGCTGCCGGAGAGGCCCGTCGGCTGAGGCCGGTCCCCTCCAGCGGCGGCCGCGGCGCCTTCGGCCTTCGGCTCGGGCGCACCCGGCTCGCCCTCACCCGCCGAAGGCGCGCCGCAGCCGGATGTCCAGGGTGAAATCGACGGACGGGGAGTTCGGGCGGATGTCCTCCACGAAGACCGCCTCCCAGCGCCACCCCGCCAGGTCGAAGCTCGCGCCCACACCGAAGTTCAGCGGGAAGCGATCGAGCTCCCGGTCGCCGACGCCCTCCAGGTAGGCACTCCCTCCCTGGAACTGGAGCTGAACGTCGATCGGACCCGTCTCGCGCTCGACGGAGAGGTGGCCGACCCACGCCCCGCCCGTCGAGAAGGGCTCGAGGGAGGGCTGGAGCCGGACCGTCGTCCACCCGAGCCCCGCGTAGGCGTGCCAGCGGGTCCAGGAGCGGCGTCCGTCCAGCTGCACCGAGACGTCGGCGTTCCCGGAGTGGGTCCCCGAACTCCCCACCGGGAGCTTCGCCGAGGCGCGCAGCGCGAGGGAACGTTCCGGAGACGCGAAGAGCTGACGACCCACGAAGACGACCGGGTCCTCGAGCCGCGTGCCCGACGTCTGCTCGAAGATCGCCTCCCCCTCGCGCTCGATCGAGGCGTTGAAGAGGTAGTCGTCGACCTGCTCGCGATCGCCGTTCGGCAGCCCCAGGCGGTGGTGCCACCACTGAATGAGCCCGTCCAGAAAGCCGCCCCAGTCGGTTCGGGTAGAGAGTCGGGCCCCGGCCTCCCACCCCTCCGCGACCCCCCAGCGCAGGTCGACCTGGTTGATCCACCGCTCCGTATCGAGCCAGTGCTGGAGGCCCGGGCGGTCCACCCACTCGAAGATGTTCGAGTAGGTCGTCGCGAACCCGACCTCGACGCGCCCGGCGGAGGTGACCTCCCCCGGCTGCGCCGACGGCGTGTGCGAGGCGCGGTAGACGGGGCTCCGCTCCATCGACTGGAAGGGGCCCCGCGCGACTCCGGAGGCGAGGAGCTGGGCCTCCACGGGTCGTGCGTCGACGCCCAGCACCCCGGCGATGACCAGCAGGAGGAGGAGGGGTCCGCCTCCGCGTCGTCGCGGTCCCCCGGGAACGCGCCGCGAGCTCCGGGCGACCGGCTCGGCGCTACGCCTCACCGTCGCCCTCGGCCCCACCTTCGAGCGCCGGGTAGTCGGTGTAGCCCTCGGCCTCGTGGGTGTAGAAGAGGTCGGGTCGGGGCTCGTTGAGTTCGGCACCGGTGGCGTAGCGGGCCGGCAGATCGGGGTTGGCCAGGAAGGGGCGTCCGAAGGCGATCAGGTCGGCGCGGCCCGACTCGACCTCCGCCTCCCCCGAGGCGGCGTCGAAGCCGCCGCAGCGGATCAGCGTGCCATCGAAGGCCGCGCGGACGGCGTCCTTGGTCGACTGCGGGACCTCGGGCGCGCCGAGCGGCGAGTGATCGAGGAGGTGGACGTAGGCGATGCCCAGATCGGAGAGTCCGCGGGCGAGAGCCAGGTACGTCTCGTCGATCTCGTCGTAGTGCGGCATCTCGTTGAAGACGCCCCACGGCGACATCCGGAACCCGACCCGGTGCGCGCCGACCGCGTCGGCCACCCGCCGGGTGACCTCGAGGGCGAAGCTGAGCCTCGCCTCCACGCTCCCGCCCCACTCGTCGTCGCGACGGTTCGTGTGCGGGTGGATGAACTGCTCGATCAGGTACCCGTTGGCCCCGTGAAGCTCGACCCCGTCGAACCCGGCGTCGATGGCGTTCGAGGCGGCCGCGACGAACTCGCCGATCGTGGCCTCGACCTCTTCGGAGGTCATCGCCTCGGGCGCCGGCATCGGCAGCGTCCCCATCTCCGCATCGACCCACATCTCCGTCTCCTCGAGCGCGACCACGGAGGGGGCCAGCACCCGCGCGCCCTGCGGGAGGTTGGCGGGGTGGGAGACCCGTCCGGTGTGCATGATCTGCATGAAGATGCGACCGCCCGCCTCGTGGACGGCCGTCGTCACCTTCCGCCACCCCTCCGTCTGCTCGGCCGAGAAGGCGCCCGGGATGCGCGCGTATCCGAGGCCGTTCGGCGAGGGCGACACCCCCTCGGTGATGATCAGCCCGGCACCGGCGCGCTGGCGGTAGTACGCCGCCATGAGTTCGTTTGGGACGTTGCCGAGGGCGCGGCAGCGGGTCATGGGAGCCATGACCATCCGGTTCGGAACGCGGAGGCCGGAGAGCTCGTAGGCGGAGTGCAGGGTGACGGACATGAGGCTCAGAACCAGGGAGGCGGGAGGGATGCGCGCACGCGAGAACCCGAAGCGGGAGGGCGAGTTCCGGATCCGCGCTCACTGGACCGGGTACCCTCGGCCATGTCGATGAGCCCCCTTCGCGTCGTCGTGGTCGGCGCCGGATTCGGCGGCCTCTCCGCCGCCGCGCTCCTCGCCCGCGAGGGCGCCCGCGTGACCGTGGTCGAGAAGAACGACGAGGTGGGGGGCCGCGCCCGTCGCTGGTCGAGCGACGGCTTCCACTTCGACATGGGGCCCAGCTGGTACTGGATGCCCGACATCTTCGAGCGCTTCTTCGAGCTCTTCGATCAGCATCCACGCGACTACTACCACCTCGAGCGCCTCGACCCCTCGTACCGGGTCGTCTTCGCCCCGGGCGACGCGGTCGACCTCCCCGCCGGGGTCGACGCGCTGGTCCGGCTCTTCGACGAGGCCGAGCCCGGCTCGGGCCCCCGGCTCCGCGCCTTCCTCGCGGACGCCGCGTACAAGTACGAGGCGGGAATGGGCGACTTCGTCCACAAGCCGTCGCTCTCCCCATTCGAATTCGCCGATCCGCGCCTCCTGGTGGCCCTCTTCCGGCTGCAGATGCTGCAGTCCTTCCGCGGACACGTCGAGCGGCACTTCACCCATCCGCGGCTCCGGCAGATCGTCGAGTTTCCGGTCCTTTTCCTGGGAGCCACCGCCCCGAAGACGCCCGCCCTCTACTCCATGATGAACCACGCCGACATGGCGCTCGGCACCTGGTACCCGCAGGGAGGAATGGCCGCGGTCGTCGACGGGCTGCGCCGGCTGGCCGAGTCGCAGGGCGCCGAGATCCGCACCGGGACCGAGGTCCTGGAGATCCCGGTCGAGGGCGGTCGGGCCACGGGAGTGTTGACCGAGGACGGACTGATGGAGGCGGACGTCGTCCTCGCAAACGCGGACTACCACCACGTCGAGACCCGACTCCTGCGACGTCGACACCGGCAGTACTCGGCCGAGTGGTGGAGCCGACGCACCCTCTCCCCCTCCTCCCTCCTCTTCTACCTCGGCGTGCGCGGGCGGGTGGACGGGCTCGCGCACCACACCCTCTTCTTCGACGAGCCGATCGACGACCACGCGGACGCGATCTACGAGAACCCGCGCTGGCCCGAGCGCCCCCTCTTCTACGTCTCCGCGCCCTCCACCACGGACCCCGGCGTGGCGCCGGACGGACACGAGAACCTCTGCCTCCTCATCCCGCTCGCCCCCGACCTCCCCGACGACCACGAGACGCGCGAACGCTACTGGGACATCGTCATGGATCGTCTGGAGGCCCACGTCGGTCACCCGGTCCGCGACCGCGTGGTCGTCAAGCGGAGCTACGCCCACTCCGACTTCCGCGCCGACTATCACGCCCTCGGAGGCAACGCGTACGGACTCGCCAACACCCTCGACCAGACGGCGATCCTGCGGCCGCGTCTCCGGTCGAAGCGGGTCCGCGACCTCTACTTCACCGGCCAGCTGACGGTACCGGGTCCCGGGGTGCCCCCCGCGATCATCTCCGGGGAGGTCGCGGCGCGGCAGATCCTGAAGGACCGCGGCTGAGACTCTGCGGCCGGCTTCGCCGCCTCAGATCACGAAGTGGCGAATCTCCCGAACATCGCGGCGCAGCTCCTCGCGGAAGTCCGGGTGCGCGATCGAGATGAGGGCGTCGGCGCGCTTGCGCAGTCCGAGCCCCTGCAGATTCACCGCGCCGTACTCGGTCACGATCCAGTGGACGTGGCCCCGTGTCGTCACGACTCCGGCCCCGGCCTTCAGCTCGGGCGTGATCCGGGAGATCGTCCCACGCGCCGCGGTGCTCGGCAGCGCGATGATCGGCTTCCCGCCGATCGACCGCGCGGCGCCGCGCATGAAGTCCATCTGGCCGCCGATCCCGGAGTAGATCCGGTGTCCCATCGAGTCGGCGCAGACCTGGCCGGTCAGGTCGATCTCGATGGCGGAGTTGATCGCGACGACCTTCGGGTTCTTCCGGATGAGCGACGGGTCGTTGGTCCGGTCGCAGGGGTAGAACTCGACGGAGAGATTGTCGTCGATGAAGTCGTAGAGCCGCTGCGAGCCCATGACGAAGCTGGTGACGGTTCGGCCCCGGTGGACGTTCTTCTGCCGGTTCGTGACCACGCCACCCTCGACGAGGTCGACCACGCGGTCGGAGAACATCTCCGTGTGAATCCCGAGCTCGTGCTTGTCCGCCATCCGGGTCAGCGCGGCGTCCGGAATCGCGCCGATCCCCATCTGCAGCGTCGAGCCGTCCTCGACCAGATCGGCGATCAGCTCGCCGATGCGCCCCTCGACCTCGGTCTCCTCTCGGGCCGGGATGGCGTGGATCGGGCGGTCGGACGCCATCCAGGCGGTCACCCGATCGAAGCGGACGAAGGAGTTCCCCGTCGAGCGCGGCATCCGCGGGTTCACCTCGGCGAGGACCGTCTTCGCCGTCTCGGCGGCCGCGAGCGCGGCGTCGACCGAAGGACCCAGCGAGCAGAGTCCGTGGCGGTCCGGCGGGGTGAGCTGGATGATCGCGACATCGAGCTGGACCCGCCCCGTCGTGAAGAGGACCGGAATCTCGCTCAGGAAGATCGGGATGAAGTCCGCCCGCCCCTCCGCGATCGGAGCCCGAAGCGCCGGCCCGGTGAAGAGCGAGTTGGAGATGAGGCGCCCCGCCTGCTCCGGGGCTGCGAAGGCGCAGTCCCCGTTCAGGTGGAGGTGGTAGAGCTCGACGCCCTCGAGATCCGTACGCGCGGCGAGCGCGGCGAGGAGGGGGGTGGGGGTGGCTGCGGCGCCGTGGACGAAAACCTTGTCACCGCTTCGGATATGGGACACGACCTCGGCGGCGTCGACCGCGCCGTCCTGCCATGTGATGCTCATCGGATGTGGTTGCTGCTCGGTCAGTTGGGAGGGGGTGCGCAAACGCCCTCCATCTAGCCGGAATCGAGGAGGGGCGTCCAGTCGGGAAATCCCCGACGCGGGCGTAGGGGCGTCGCTCATCTGACGCTGCCAAGCCTCGCTCCTGCGGTCTGGATGGGCACCGTTTTCGTCGCAACAGCGGGATCCCCATCGCGTGAACAGGCCCTAGATTCCGGACCATGCCCTCGACTCCTCCGCCCCCCGACCGCCCCGAGTCTCGCGTCACGCGCGTCGTCTCCGCCGAAGGGGTGGGCGAGGCGATTGCCGTCCTCCGTTCCGGAGGTCTGGTCGCCCTCCCGACCGAGACGGTCTACGGGCTCGCGGCCCGTGCCGACGACGCGGAGGCCGTCGCCGCGATCTTCCGGGCGAAGGGGCGGCCCGCCGACAACCCGCTCATCGTGCACCTCGCAAACGCGGACGACGCCTTCGCTCTGGGACGCGAGGTCCCGGTCTGGGCCCGCGAACTCGGGGCCACGGTCTGGCCCGGCCCGCTGACGCTGGTGTTGCGGAGCGCGGTCGACTGGCCGTGGGTGCAGGCGGGGCACGACACGATCGCGGTGCGCGTGCCGGCGACCGGGCTCCTGCGCGAGGTGATCGAGGCGGTCGGGCCCCTCGCCGCGCCGAGCGCGAATCGCTCCGGGCGACCGAGTCCCACCACCGCGGCGCACTGCCTCGTCGACCTGGACGGGCGCGTCGAGCTGATCGTGGACGGGGGCCCGAGCGCGGAGGGGCTGGAGAGCACGGTCGTCGACGCCACCGGACCCCTCCCCGTCGTGCTGCGTCCCGGTCCGGTCTCCGAGGTCGAGATCGACCGGATCGCCGGAGGCCTCGCCGGCGGGAGCGACGCGGCGAGCCCGGGGACCCGCCACCCGCACTATCGACCGCGCGCGGAGGTGGTGCTGGTGGAGCCCGGGTCGGAAGTCAGGGGGTCGGCGGGGATGTGGATCGCGCCGGCAGGGGGGGCGCCGCCCGCCGATGCGGACCACGAGGAGGCCACGGGAGGCGCGGGTGGTGGCGCGACGTATCCGGGCGGTGGGAGGCTCTCGGGGGATGCGGGCGCGGTCGGAAGCCCACAGGTCATCCTGCGCGAGTGGCGCGACCTCGCGGAGCTCGCGCGACACCTCTACGCCTGGCTCCGCGAGGCCGACGCCCTCGGCGTCTCCCGCGTCTACGTGGTCCGCGTCCCCGAAGAGGGGCTCGGGGCCACGATCATGAACCGGTTGGAGCGGGCCGCCGGGGCCCGCTGAGGGGCGGTCGGCTCAGAAGGCCCGGCCGAGCATCCACTCGCCGACCGTCCCCAGGAGGGAGATCAGCGCCGCCCCGCCCATCGCCCACCCGAAGGAGTCGATCGTCAGGGTATCGCTGACCTTGTCGGTGATCGTGAGGATGATCGCCGCGACGATCCAGCGGGTCAGGAAGGCGAAGAGGAGGGCGATCCCGAGGGTGGCGATCGCAAGCACGCTCCAGATCATCCACCCGAGGAGGACGCTGAAGACGCCGTAGATCGCAGCCACCTTGAAGGCGCCGCCGAAGCTCTTCACGTGGAAGCCGGGGAGAACTTCCGCCGTGATCCAGACGGAGAGCGAGAGAATCACCCAGGAGAGGAGCAGTTCCACGGATCAGGTCCTTGTGTGCAGGTGGAGCGACGGGTCGATCGGGCCCGGCTCGGGGCCCGGTCCCGTCTACCGAAGACTACGGAGGAGGGGGCCGGGAGATTCGATTCGGAGAGCGAGCCGGGGGCATACGCGTGGCAGTCGAGACGACCCGCCCCCCAGCCCCGGACGGGGATGTCAGCCCGGGTCGCCGTCGGGCTGGACCGGGGTCAGGGCGTCGTTGTCCTCCTCCCCCGTCCGGATCCGGATGACCCGCTCGAGTGGCTGCACGAAGATCTTGCCGTCGCCCACCTCGCCGGTGCGGGCGGCGTCCGAGAGGGCGCGGATTGTCGTCTCCACGAAGGGCTCGGAGACCGCGATCTCGAGCCTCACCTTGTCGCGGAACTCCATCACCACCGTCGAGGCTCGGTACGACTCGACGATCTCGCGCTCCCCGCCGTGACCGGCGACCCGGCTGACGGTGATCCCCTTCACCCCGGCCCGAAAGAGCGCTCGCTTCACGTCGCCCAGCTTCTCCGGCCGGATGATGGCGGTGATCATCTTCATCGGTCGTCTCCCTGAGCCGGCGGGTCGGAGGGTCGGGGCCCGGCAGTGGGCCGGCCTGCGGAGGGGGGCGGTCCGGCCGAAGCCGAGGGACCGGAAGCCACCACGACCGGAGCGCCGATGGTGAGGCTCTCCAGACCGCCGAGGGCGTCGGCCTCCTGGAAGTAGGGGTACGCGAGGTAGCCGTGCTCCTCGATGTCGAGGCCGGTCAGCTCCTCGCGCGCGCTGACCCGGATCCCGACGGTCGAGCGGAGCCCGAGGAAGAGGACCGAGGCCCCCGCGAAGGCGAAGGCGCCCACAGCCACCACGCCGATCGCCTGGACGCCGAGCTGCCCCAGCCCCGCCTTCACCCCGAAGAGTCCCACGGCGAGCGTCCCCCAAACCCCGCACACCAGGTGGACGGCGATCGCACCGACCGGGTCGTCGAGGCGCAGCCGGTCGAGGGCGATGACCGCCCCCACGACGATCATCCCGGCGATGCCGCCGATCACGATCGCCTCGTTGGCGCTCATCAGATCGGCGCCCGCCGTGATCCCGACCAGCCCACCCAGGATGCCGTTGAGCACCATCGACAGATCCGGCTTCTCGATGAAGAGGGCTGAGCCAATCATCGCCCCGATCGCGCCGGCGCTCGCCGCGAGCGAAGTGGTCACCAGGACGAGCGAGACGGCCGCCGGGTCCGCTGAGAGGACCGAGCCGCCGTTGAAGCCGAACCACCCGAACCAGAGGAGGAAGACCCCGATCGTGGCGAGCGGCATCGAGTGGCCGAAGATCGGACGGCTCTGCCCGTTCACGAAGCGACCGATCCGCGGCCCCAGGAAGAGGACGCCGGCGAGCGCGCCCCACCCGCCCACGCCGTGCACGGTCGTCGAGCCGGCAAAGTCGTGGAAGCCGCGATCGGCGGGCCACCCCCCTCCCCAGTGCCAGCTCCCCGCGATCGGGTAGAAGAGGGCGACGAAGAGCGCCGAGAAGGTCAGGAAGGGCCCGAGCCGGACGCGTTCGGCTACCGCCCCGCTCACGATCGTGGCCGCGGTCGCCGCGAACATCCCCTGGAAGAGGAAGTCGGTCCAGTAGGTGTAGCCCGGATTGTACGCCGCCGTCAGGTCGGCCGCGCTGGACGGCGCCACCCCGACCCCCGCGAAGCCGAGCCACTCTCCCGCGAGCCAGGCGTCGCCCGGGTACATCAGGTTGAAGCCGACGAGGGCGTAGGTCAGCAGACCGATCGCCGGGATGACCGTGTTCTTGAAGAGGACGTTGACCGAGTTCTTCGGACGCGTGAGCCCCGTCTCCAGTGCGGCGAAGCCGAGGTGCATCACGAAGACGAGCGCCGTCGCGATCATCATCCAGAGATTGTTCACGGTGAACATCTCCGGGGTGAGATCCTGGGCGAGCGAGGCGGTCGCGAGCGGTGCGGACGAGGGGAGACTCACGCGGAGACCTCCCGGAAACGAGGGACGGTCGCGGTCGAGACGGGCATGCGATCTCCGGTCGGGAGGGGTCGGCCGAAGACGCGAGTATCGTGCAGTGGCGGGGCGACGCGCCAGTTCCGGAGTTCCGGGGAGTGGGCGCTAGTGCGTGACCGCCTACCGGCGACTGAGGAGAACCAGTGGGGCCCGGCGGCTCCGGATGCCATCCTGATCCCATCCTGACGCCCTCCTGACGCCACCGGGCGTACCGTCCGCCTTCGTGATCCCCGACAAGGAGCAGCCGATGAGGGACTTCGCCAAACCATTCCGTGTTCGTCTCGCGATAGCTGTCCTCGTGGGGGTCGTCGCAGCTTGTGCCGAAGGGCCCCCGATGGCCCCCGACGCTCAGACCCAGTCGATGAAGTCGCTGGCCTTTGAAGTCGCGACTTGGGAGCTGGACCCGTCCACAGGGACCATGAACTTCACCGAGGCTCGCTCCGGCACCGTTGTCCACGCGGACCAAGGGCCCATGGTCGCTTTCGACGAAGCTCCTCCAGCCGAAGCGTCGTTCTCCGATGTCGCTCCCGAGCGCGTGAGCGCCGACTACATGCTCGAGAGGCTCCGGGCAGAGTCCGGGGGCCGAAAGGCCAAGGCCGTATTCAGGGGATTCGGCGGCGGTGGGACGCTGGGGGACCGTGCTCTTGGGGGTACGGCTCATGTCTCCCGCGACGCCCGAACGATGCACGTCTCATTGCCGGAGGGTGGCGGGATTCGTGTCCATCGAATGGGCGGGTCAGGCCCTCGGACTCGGATCTCCACGTACGACGAGGATGGAATCGTAACGCGGGTGAGCGTCGTGAGGATCCGCCGAAGGGCAATCACAGCCAGTTCCCCGTCAGCTGGTCTCCTCGAACGCGCTTTGGCGGCTGCCGAAGACGGATACTGTCGCTTGCGAACGGCCGTTCTGCCGCAGCCTCTCTCGGCGATGCAGACCCCGCCAGAGCAGTGCGCGATCCTCGCAGACAGGGTATCCCTCGAGAGATTCACCTTCTGGACGATGGCAGGGGCCTTCGGAATCACCGATCTCGCAGCCCTTACCACCTGCGCAACAGCGTGGCCCGCGGGGCTGATCTGCCTCGGGGTCGTTGGTTTCGAGGGTGTGCTCCTGATCGCCCAGTGGAGTCAGTGGCAGCTCGCGGTAAGGGAATTTGAACTGAGTTGCTCCGAGACGGGGTCTGAGTCTCCGGGCGGCGGCGAGGATGTCTTACCTGACGGCGGCTGTGAACAGGAACGCTGGTGCCTCATCGACTACGACAACAATTGGGAGTATTGCTGGACGCAAGAGAGGTGCGGCTAGCGAGTATGTGTCGCGGAGCTTGCTGACACCCCTACGCGCCCCCACCGTATCGCTGCCGGTTGGGGGCGCGCGGAGGCTCACGTTGGACCGATCGAGCCACCTACCGGTGAAGTGATGGACGGCTATCCCCTACGACCTCCCCATTCAGCAACAGCCTGTCGAGATCATGCCTCAGATCCTCTAGGAACGGTCCAGGAAAGAGAGCCATGACCAGACCTCCAGTCGGAGACTACCGAGTTGGCGCCGCTCTCTCTCTATCTCTCGCCGGGGGCGGTCTGGTCATTGCATGTGGCCTTGGTATCCTTCTGCACGTCGTAGCGCATAGACTTGGCGTGGGTCCGACCGGATACCTTCCCTACCTGATACCGATCGCCGGGCCTTCTCTGCTTCTAGGCCTACACTTCGGCGGACAGCTCCTCGGCGGCCCGGGCGTTCGGATCACGGACGATGGGATCCACATCAAGCGGGGTGGACTACGACGAATCCTCGGAATGAGCCCAGAGCCCACCTTCGTAGGCTGGAGCGACGTCTTGGCCGCTCGGGCTAACGCACGCGGCACCCTTCGTTTGCGAGTTCGCGACACTGCCAAGCCCAGGATCCCGCTCCTCCAGCGGCTGCTACACGGCGAATCCGAGGTAGCTGTGTACTTCGGGGGACTGGAGCGATCAGCCCGATCCGCCCCCGACGCAATTGTGCGGTGGTGCGAGGAACGCGAGCTCAAGTCCGTGCGCGACGATGCCATGGCGCTACGAGCCTCGCCCCCGTCCCAGACGGGATGATCAGGGAAGCTCTGGAACGACTCGGTGTGGTGATCGAAGTCGGGGTAAATCCCCGATCTGCTCGTCCGGCGCCCACACAAGGCCGGTCGGATGGATCGTTCTGATGAAGGCTGCGTCGAGCCACGGGCCCGTTGATGCCAAACGCTACGCGGAACTGTCCGATCTGTTCTCGACTGACCAGGCGGGACTCGTCTTCGCCTCGTGTTTCCCGTCGGGATCGGCCGTGAGGGATTCGGCAGCAATGGAGCTTCCGACAGGCCGCCACACTCGCACCGGCTCGCAAAGCCGACAGCGATAGGGCCTACCCAGTGGGCGCTGAGGGATTCGAACCCCCGACCCCCTGCTTGTAAGGCAGGTGCTCTGAACCAGCTGAGCTAAGCGCCCGGGACGCCGAAGCTAGAGGAAGGCGGACACGGCGGGAAGCCCGGACCACCTCCCCGGCCGAACGCACCAGCGGGGTGGAGGCCCGCAGCCCCCACCCCGCCGTGGTCCAGGTTGGAGCCGAGTTCTAGAAGCTCAACCTCGTCCCGAGCGTGATCACGTCCTGCGACATGCCGCTGCGGCTGTTGAGATACTCCGCGCCGATGAGGTGATTCTCACCGCACCCGTCGAAGTCGGTCTGGAGCGCACGCACGTAGCTGACGTCGAGCGGGACGCCTGCGGCGTCGAAGGTCAGGCCGAAGGTGGCGGCGTTCGTCGAGATCGCCGGGAAGGCGATGAAGACGGTGTGGTCCGGAACCGGGTTCTCCCCGTAGAGGAAGCCGCCGCGAAGGGCGAGCGTCTCGGAGAGGGCGTACTCCGCCCCGACCTTGGCCGTCCAGCTGTCCTGCCACTCGAGCGGGAAGGGGTAGGTGAAGTCGGAGTTCGTGGGGTCGGCGTTCATCATGAGGTTGATGTTCGCGTTGGTCCCGTTGGTGAGCCGGAAGGGCATGACGCTCTGGGCGTTCGACCACTGCCGCCACTCGACCTCGGCGGACATGCGGAGTCCTTCGGTCAGCGGCGTCCGGATCCCGGCCCCGAAGGTCATGGGCAGGGTGAGCTCGGTCGCGGCGTCGTACTGTGAGACGACCCCGGCCTGCAGGTCCAAACCGGCCATGCCGAGCTGCTGCATGACGGCACCCTGCGCCTGCTGGGGCGACTCCTGGTACGCCTGTGCGCGCGCCATGACCATGCCGCCGAGCATCTGCTGGAACTGGGCGGTCATGTCGATGGTGGCGGTGCCGCCGTCGAGCGTGATGGGGCGCTCGGGCGCCCACGACGCGGCGAAGACGAAGCCGTTATCGGCGGTGTAGCGGAGGCCGAGGTCGGCGGTCCACCCGAAGCCGGCGTAGCTCTCGGAGTCTCCGTAGGCGGTCAGCTCGGTGAAGTGGCTGAACATCGGGCCGTAGACCGCCCCGTCGAGCTGCGCGATCGCGCCCATCCCGAGCGGGGTCGTCGCCGGCATGGTAAAGGGCATGCGGAAGTCGCGGATCTGAGAGTAGATCACCGAGGCGCTCGCGCCGACGCTCCACCCTTCGGCGAAGCGCCACGCGACCGCCGGCCCCGCCTTCATCGCCATGAAGAAGGTCTCGTAGTCGACCGCCGTCCCGTTGGGCCCGGAGAGGAGGTCGTGCTGAAGCGCGAAGTCGGCGCCGAAGCCGCCGATCGGCTCGAGCCCGATCCCCCACGCGAAGTTCCCGCTCGGACGGGCGATGTACGCCGCCGAGAACATGGGATAGGTGTGCTGCGTCCCGGCCACCTGGAAGGGGTTGGCCGCATTCTCGAAGGTGAGCGACGGGGTGAAGGAGCTGAGATTCACCTCGAAGGAGGCGGCTTCGAAGTCGACGAGGCTGGCGGGATCACGGAAGAGGTTCGTCGGGGTGGCCTCCTGGGCGCGGGTGACGCAACCGGCCCCGGCAGTCCGGGCCGACATGCACTGCATCACGAATCCGTTGGTCTGGGCCGCGGACGGGGCGGCGAGCAGGGTGAGCGACAGGGCGGCGGTCGCCGCCGAAAGCGTCCATCTATTCATGACCTCCCCTTCCCGCCCGATCCTGGGCGGATCGAAGGTTGCGCGTGTGTGGCGTGAAACGGCCGCCGCGACCGACGCGGGCCGCGGCGGGTGGAGCGGGCGTCAGATGAAGACGATCTGGGCGCCTTCGGACTTGTCGTAGAAGTCCATCGCAGTGATGACCTCGTGGACCTGCGGGATGAGCTCGTCCTCGGCGATGTCCATCATCTCCATCGCCATCTTGCAGGCGTAGAGTTCGGCTCCGGCGTCGTCGAGCGTCTCGAGCATCTCCCGGATCGGGGGGATGTCGATGTCCGCGATCTTCTTCTTCATCATCTTCGTGGCGAAGGCCTCCATCCCGGGGATCGGGGTGAGGGCATTCGGCATGTGCATCGCGGGGTTGCCGACGATCCCGGCGTGCAGCTTGTCCACCGTCTTCTCGCGAATGATGTCCATCCCCCAGAAGGTGAAGAAGACGACGGCGTCGATCCCCATCATCCGAGCGGCGTTCGCGAGGACGAGGCCGGGGTACGCCATGTCGAGCGTCCCCTTGGAGCAGATGATCGCGATCTTGCGACGCGGGGGAGCCTGCGGGCCGGCGGCCAGGGCGGTGCCGGCGTCGGTGGCGGTCCAGTCGGTGGTGCTCATGGTGGTTCTCCTCAGGGGGCCCGGGTCGACCCCGTTCTCGGGGTCAGACGCAGCTCTTGGGCTTCTTCAGTCCGGCGATTCGTGCAGCGAGGCGGGCCGGTCCGCCGGGGAAGAGTCGGTACAGCTCCTTCTGGGCGATCCCGGTCTCGGCGACGATGCGACGGACCCCCGGGGCGGACCCGGCGCCGGCGCCGTCCTGCCGGACGAAGTCGAGGACCGTCCAGTGGACGTCGGTGAGGGCCAGCCCTTCCTGCACCGCCACCGCCTCACCGAAGTCGCGCGACCAGGTGGTCGAGTCGGCGAGGAAGCCGTCCGCATCGAGCTCCCAGTTCGATCCGTCCGCGGCGGAGATCGACCCGGCGACGGGCGACGGCGTCGCCACTCCGACGGGCGTCTGGCAGCTGGCGCCGGTCGTGTTGCCGGGACCGCGGGCCACACGTCGGCGAGGGGGCGGCGGGACCGACGCCCCGCGACTGCCCTCTCCGAGCGCCCGCAGGAGCGTCAGCGCGACCCCCATCCCCCTGCGGACGCGGGGCGAACGGGCGGAGCGGCCGAGTTGCCACAGCGAAGGGGCCGGACCGTGCCGGGCCTCGGCGAGCGACTCGGCCAACCGATCCGCGAGACCGGTGATCTCCGGCGCCGTGGAGACGCGCAGCGTCCGCAGGAGCTCGGGCGTCGACTCGGCGAGCGCCTCGAGGTCGTGCGGGTCGAGCGCGGTGAGGGCGGTTTCGGCCGCGGCCAGCGCTCCGCGACCGTTCGCCCACGCCCCGCTGCGATCGAGGAGATCGAGGCGATCCCGCAGGAGGACCATCGCCCCGTTCACCGCGGGCATCAGGTCCTCGACCAGCTCCTCCAGCTCCTCGCGACGGCGGTCGATCCGCCCGACCGTCTCGGTGAGGGCGTCGATCTTCGCGTGCAGCGCCTCGAGTTCGTCGCGAGGGGGCGTGGCCGGAAGTCGTCCCGATGCCTCCCAGGGCTCGGACGTCTCGAAGCCGTTCCGGTTCGTGGTCTCGTTGATCATCGGTCAGCTCCACTTTCCGGCCATGGACATCGACGGACCGATCGAGCTCAGGTCGGCCCCCTTGAGCAGCAGATTCCAGTAGGCCCACCGGAAGGCCATCTTCCCCCAGTGGTTCGCCTCGGACTCCTCCAGCAGGGTGAAGGGGCCCACGCCCGGGACCGGGAAGCGCCCGGGAAGCGGCTCGGTGTCGTAGTTGAAGTCGATCAGGATCGCCTTGCCGTGCCCCGTCTCGATGAAGCAGTTCGCGTGCCCGTCGAAGGCGGCGGGCGGCTCGAGACCGGAGATGGCGGCGAGGAGGTTCTCGGTGAGGACCTCGGCCTGGAAGTGGGCCACGGACCCGGCCTTCGAGGAGGGCAGGTTCGTCGCGTCACCGAGCACCCAGACGTTCTCCCACGCCTCGGCGCGAAGCGTGTGGCGGTCGGTGGGGACGAAGTCGAGCTCGTCACCCAGTCCGGAGCGCGCGATGACCGGGGAGCCGCGGTGGAGTGGGACCGAGACGAGAAGATCGTAGTCGATCGTCCGGTCGTCGTAGCTGTGCATGACGCGGTTTTCGCCGTCGACCTTCTCGAGCATGAAGCTCGGCGCCAGCTCGATGCCGCGGCTCTCGATCAGTCCGGTCAGGGCGTCTGAGCAGCGTTTCTTGGTGAAGGCGGCGTCGAGCGAGGTCGCATAGACCAGCTCCACGTCGTCCCGCACCCCGCGCTCGGTGAAGAAGGCGTCGGCCAGGAAGAGGAACTCGAGGGGTGCGACCGGGCACTTCACCGGCATGTCGACCAGGTTGACGACGACACGCCCGCCCCGGAATCCGGCCAAGGTGTCACGGAGCGCGGTCGCACCCTCCACGGTGTAGAAATCGAAGGCGCTGCGTCCCCACCCCTCGCCCGTCAGCCCCTCGGTCTCTTCGGGGACGATGCGGGAGCCGGTGGCGACGATCAGCTGGTCGTACGGGAGCCGCGTGCCGTCCGCGAAGCGGATCCGGTTCTCTTCGGGCTCGATGCGGTCCACCTCGCCCAGCACCAGCTCCACCCCGTCGGGCATGAAGCGGGAGCGCGGCTTGTGCAGGTGCCGATGGGTGTAGGTACCGAAGGGGAGGAAGAGGAGGCCCGGCTGATACAGATGTCGGTTGTCGCGATCGACGACCTGGATCCGCCAGCTCCACGGATCGAGCTGCTGCCGCATCTTCGCGGCCATCATCGTCCCGGCCGTGCCGCCGCCCAGGATCACCAGCTTCTTCATCTTGCACTCCCTCTGGTCAGGAGTGGACGTGCGGGCGATGCCCGCTTACGCCAGAGAAGAGGTGCAGCGATCGTGCCGAACGGTGATCAATGGCCCAAGTCGTTGTCGTCAAACGACATATACGACGTGCGGCACCGCTCCCGTGTCACAGCGGGAAACCGATCGTTTCACCCTGTTTCAGGTGGGTGAACCGAATCGTTTCACGACGGAGCCGGCTCGACGACAGGCCGGGTGGGGCCCCGGGCAGGGGTGGAGGACCCGTCGAAGGACCGGGGTGCCTTCTAGAGCCCCAGCTCCCGCATCTTCCGCCAGAGGGTCGTCCGGGAGATCCCCAGGCGCTCGGCGGCCCGTCCCCGGTGGAAGCGCGCCTGCCGAAGGGCGTCCAGGATGCCCTCCGCCTCGCGCCGCTCGCACGGGGCCAGGTGTGCGAGATCGTCCGCGGCCCTGGCCGAGGCGGTCGCAGCTCCGACTACTGTGCCGCCGGACCCGGGGAGCCGGACCGGGGAGGCGGGGGCGCGGCTTCCGTCCGGCGGCGAGAGCGGGGACTCCGCCCCCACGGTGCGGTGCGCCGCCGGAGCGTGCCCGATGACCTCCGGCGGGAGCTCGTCGACGTGGATCGTCTGCCCCTCGCATACCGTGGTCGCGTACTCGATGACGTTTTCGAGTTCCCGTACGTTCCCCGGCCAGTCGTGGGAGAGGAGCGCGCGGTTGGCGCCCGGGGAGAGGCGCAGCGCCCGGTGGTGCCGCGTTCCGATCCGCGCAAGGAAGTGATCGATCAGGAGCGGGATGTCCTCGCGCCGGTCGCGCAGCGCGGGGACGTGGATGGGGATCACCCGCAGCCGGTAGTAGAGATCCTGCCGGAAGGACCCGACGGTGGCCTCGTGCGCCAGATCGCGGTGCGTGGCGGCGATGACCCGAACGTCGACTCGACGGGTGCGGTTCTCCCCGACCCGCTCGAAGGCGTTCTCCTGGATGACTCGCAGGAGCTTCCCCTGGAGCTGCAGCGGGAGGTCCCCGATCTCGTCGAGGAAGAGCGTACCCCCGTCCGCCGCCTCGAAACGGCCGGCGCGGTCCCGCAGGGCGCCGGTGAAGGCGCCGCGCACGTGGCCGAAGAGCTCGCTCTCGATCAGCTCGTTCGGGATCGCCGCGCAGTTCACCGCCACGAAGGGACGGTCGGCGCGGTGGGAGGAGGCGTGCACGGCTCGGGCCACCAGCTCCTTCCCCGTCCCGCTCTCCCCGCCGATCAGCACCGCCGCATCGTTGCCCCGAAGGAGTTCGATGAGCCGGAAGATCTCCTGCATCGGCCGGGAGCGCCCGATCATCCCGTGGTAGTGACCGCCGATCGCGAGTTCACCCTGGGTCGACTCCGCGCGGAGCATGAGCACGAAGCGGGCGTCTCCTGCACCGCCGCACGCGGCGCCCGGGGCCGGGCCGGCACTCAGCGAGACGTCGATCCGGGAGCCCTCCGCGGTGGTCATCCGTGCGCGCCACCCCTCGCGGCGCTCCCCCGCCTCCAGCGCACGCGTCAGCGTGCCCTCGACGCCGAAGAGATCCTCCCCGAAGAGGCTGGCGAGTGCGGTGCCCCGGAGCTCCTCGGCCGAGCGCCCCACCATCCGCGCGAAGGCGTTCGAGACCGAGACGATCTGACGGTCGGCGTCCGTGGCCAGGTACATCCTCCCCAGCCCCTCCAGAATCTGCCCCGCATCGATCGCGCCCGTGCCGGCGCCGAGGTCGGCGTCGTCGAAGGGGCGCACCGTCTCCACCGCCCCGGTGATCTCGCCCGACTCGTCCCGAAGGACGGTACCGGACTTGAGCACCCGAACCTCCGAGCCGTCCTTTCGGAAGAGGGTCAGCGGGATGTTGCGCACCTGGCCTCGCTCGAAGACGCCGCACCCCTTCAGGCACTGCGGACAACGGACCATGGTCAGGCACGACTTGCCGAGGACCTCGTCACGCGAGAAACCGGTGATCGCCTCGAGTTCGGGGCTGACGGCGACCAGCGTGCGGTCGGCGTCCACCTGGAAGAGGCCGAAGCCGGCCACCTCGGCCAGTCGTTCGAGCGGGATCGATTCGGTCGGCACGGACATCAGGCACCTCGCAGCGGTGAGATCGGGTGCGGCGTCGCACCCGACTGTTGCAAGATGTTTCAGCATCGCCAATCGAGCCGTCGGGGAACCTCCCCCCTTCTTCGTCGCGGAATCTCCCTACGCCGGGCGCTCCTGGAGCTGCTGCGCGACGATGCTCGAGGGGCTAGCCTGTCTCCTCCCCCTCCTGGAGGCCCTCCGTGATCCGAGACCCCGACCCCGAGCTGACCGCCTTCCTGTCCACCCGCGATCCCGCGCTGCGAGAGCTCGCGCTCGCCGCTCGATCTGCGATCCTCGCCCAGGCGGGCGACTGCTGGGAGCTCATCTACGACACCTACGCGCTCTCGACGGCCTTCTCCCTGACCGAGGAGCTCGCGGACGCCTTCTGCCACGTCGCGGTCTACAAGAAGCACGTGAATCTGGGCTTCAACCGCGGGACGGAGCTCGACGCCCCGTCCGGGCTGCTTCAGGGGACGGGGAAGCTCATCCGCCACCTCCGCCTGGGTGGGGGCGTCGAGGTCGACGCCGAACCGGTCTCGCTACTGATCGGCCAGGCGATCGAGAACGCGAACGCGCGCCTGTCGCAGCGAGGGGGCGTGAGTTGGTGGATTTCCTGGAGGAGACATTACCCGAGGCCATGGCGGCCACGGTGCAGCTCACCATCGCCGTGATCGTCCTGTACACCTTCTCCCCAACCCTGGCGCTGGCGGGCACCATTGCCATCTTCAGCATGGCGGCCATCTATACCCTGTTTCACCGCCGCTTCTACCGCTTGAACGGCGCGCTCAATCACCAG
>JANQLR010000135.1 GCA_028280525.1 Longimicrobiales bacterium | reverse complement strand
GGGCGACGGGCAGACCCCCCTCCCGCCACCCCCAAGATCACCCTCCCCTGCGGGCGCTCCCAGCGTCCATCGGGACGCCCTCCTGCTCGAATGAGCAGTGCTCTCCGCACCCACCCCGCTTCCGTCTGGCGGCGATCCGCCGGTACACCCGATCCGCGATCGGGCGCGCGAAGGGCAGGTGGAAGAGCGCTCCGAGCACCCCGCCGAGCGGGAGGACTCGGAGCAGCCGTTCCGCCGCCTCGGCCCCGGCGCTGACCCGCCCGTCCGGCTCCACCAGGTGCATCGCCTCCATCAGCGCCGACCGGTCGAGCTGCGAGAAGCGCGAGTCGATCGACGGATCCTGCAGAGGGAGCATCTCGATCCGCCCGTCCCGGTCCCACAGCCGCACCCGCCCCATCCAGCGCATGCACATGCTGCACCCGCCGTCGTAGATGAGAACGTGGTCGGTCATCGGAGGAGTCCGGAGGTCGGGTCGGGCCGGCGGGTCGAGCGGGACCGCCGGGGAACACCTTCGGGTACCCTGGGACATGGTACAGTTTCCCGACCCCCTCGATGAGGAGTTCCCGCTCGGTGACGGCGTCGCCGAGGGTTCCGCGTGGGCCAACTGCCCCTACTGCGGCGAAGAGGTCGAGATCCTGGTCGACGCCGGCGGCGGGACCGAGCAGGAGTACGTCGAGGACTGCGAGGTCTGCTGCCGCCCCTGGCGGGTGCGGCTCCGTTGGAGCGGGGGTGCACCGACCGTCGAGCTCCTCACCGAGGACGACTGATCGGAGCACCCCGCACCACACGGGGGTCCGTCGGGCGTCAGCCCTCGGAGATCGTCACCTTCTCCATGACGACCGCGTTCATCGGACGGTCCGCCGCCCCGGTCGGCACCTTGCCGATCTCGCGGACGACCTCCATCCCCTCGACGACCTTGCCGAAGATGGCGTGCTTGCCGTCGAGCCACGGCGTCGCCGCCAGCGTGATGAAGAACTGCGAACCGCCGGTGTTCGGTCCGGCGTTCGCCATCGACAGTACGCCCTCGCCGTCGTGGGCCAGACCCGCTCCGAACTCGTCGGGGATGGTGTAGCCCGGCCCACCGGTACCGCGGCCGTCGGGGCAGCCGCCCTGGATCATGAAGCCGTCGATGACGCGGTGGAAGACGATCCCGTCGTAGTACCCCTTCCCGGCGAGCGAGGCGAAGTTCTCCGCCGTCTTGGGGGCGGATTCGTCGAAGAGCTCGACTTTGACGGTGCCGTGGTTCGTCTCGATCGTGGCGACGCGGTTGGCCATGGGTGGTCGTTGGAGCTGAGGGTGAGGCCGGGTCCGGACGCCCCGGACGCGGCGTGAAACGATAACCGGTTCCCGGGCCCGGGTCGCCTCCCCGGGTCCACGACGCGCCCCGGCGCGCGCCGGACGTCGGTCCACACTCCGCAGGCGCACCCGAGCCCCCGTTCCCCGGTTGGCGGCGGTCCGCCCCTGACTCGTAGCTTCGGTCCTCTCCCACCCCCACCCCTCCC
>JANQLR010000120.1 GCA_028280525.1 Longimicrobiales bacterium | reverse complement strand
AGCAGGACCGCCCGGTCCGCGGGGGGAAGCCCATCGAACTCGACCTCCTCCTCGAGCTGGTCGGCCGGCTGGGGCGAACGCGGCTCTGGCGGCGCGCCGAGGCGGCCGACCTCCGACTCGTCGAGCACCCCTTCATGTGGCGACGGGACGAAGAGACCATCGTGGAGGGGGTGATCGACCTCGCCTTCCGCGAGTCGGCCGGGTGGGTGCTGGTCGACTGGAAGACCGCGGCCACCCGGGAGGCCTTCGAGCAACGTCGCCCGGCGTACGAGGCCCAGATCGCGCTTTACGCGGAGGCGTGGGCCTCGATCACCGGGGAGACCGTCGCCGAGACCCGCGTCCACCACATCGGTTCGGAGGAGGGCGCCGCGTCATCGACCTCCGCCCCCGAAGCGAGCGGCGGCTGACACGGTGCGGGCGGGCTGGTAGCTTGGGGGGCTTCCCGCCCTGCACCCCCGAACGCTGGACCCCGGCATGCGCGCTTTCTCCCGCTCCACCCCGATCCTCGCGGCCGCCCTCCTGGTCGTCGGCTGTCAGCCGGCCTCGGACGGCCTCGCCTACGACGACGCCGCCCTGAACACCGAGAACCAGAAGGCGAGCTACTCGCTCGGCCTCGACTTCGGCCGGCAGCTGGAGCCGGCCGTGAACCGGATCGACATGGCGGCGCTCGTCCGCGGGATCCGGGACGGGATGGAGACGCGCGATCAGGCGCTCACCGACGAGGAGCGGCAGGTCGTGATGAACGCCTTCTCGGAGGCGGTCCGCGCCGAGCTTTCCGAGGCGCGCGAGGCGGAGGCGGAGGCGAACCGGGCCGAGGGCGAGGCCTACCTCGCGGAGAACGGTGCCCGACCGGAGGTGACGACCACCGAGAGCGGTCTCCAGTACGAGGTGCTCGTCCAGGGCGACGGCGCCACCCCGAGCGCGACGGACAACGTCACGATCCACTACACGGGGACGCTGATCGACGGAACGACCTTCGACTCCTCGCGCGAAGGCCCGCCGGCGACCTTCAACGCCGGCCAGGTGATCGCCGGGTTCTCCGAGGGCCTCCAGCTGATGCAGGTGGGGAGCACCTACCGTCTCGTGATCCCCTCGGACATCGCCTACGGCTCCGGGGGCTCCGGGCAGACGATCGGGCCGGACAAGACGCTGATCTTCGAGATCGAACTCCTCGACGTTCAGCCGACCGGCTGACGAAGGAGTCCTCCGCCCGCCCCGGGTCACCCCGGCTCGATCAGCCCAGATCGATCTCGGGTGACTCGGGGTGCGGGCGATAGAGGACGATGGTGCGCCCGATCGTCTGGGCGACCTCGACCTCCTCCATCCGCTCGGCGATCGCCCGAGCCGTCCCCCTCGCCTTGTCCGGCGCGCCCTCGAGCACCTTCACCTTGAGGAGCTCCCGGGTGTGGAAGGCCTCCTCCAGCGAGGCGACGAAGGCGTCCGACACGCCCGCGGCCCCAACCTGGAGGACGGGCTTGAGCGGGTGCGCGAGCGAACGCAGCTGCGCCCGCTGCTTGGCGGTCAGTGGACTCATCTCAGGACTCCCTCGAGCGACGCCCCCAGGGCGTGCGAGGTGAAGGGCTTGGAGAGGACGGTGTCCACCGTGTCGGGGACCTCGTCCGGGAGGTAGCCGGACATCAGCACGATGCGGAGCCCAGGGTGCTGCTCGCGGGCCCGGCGCGCCACCTCGTCGCCGCCCATCCCCGGCATCGAGTGGTCGACCAGGAGCACCCGGATGTCGCCGTGTTCGGCGAGGTGCTCGAGCGCCGCCCTTCCCGAATCCGCGACGTGGACCGTTGCGCCCATCCGCTGGAGCATCCGAGCGAGGGAGGCGCGGACCAGGGGCTCGTCGTCTACGCAGAGGACCGATTCCCCCTCCAGGAGGCGGTCGGGACTCCGCTCCTCGGTCGGCACGGCGCCGTCCGCCGTCCCCGAGGCCGCCGGGAGGGCGATGCGGAAGGTCGCCCCTTCTCCGGGGGAGGACTCCCAGGTGATCTCGCCGCCGAGCTCCTCCACCGTGCCGATCACGGTCGCCATCCCGAGACCCGTCCCCTGCCCGACCTCCTTCGTCGTGAAGAAGGGCTCCCCGAGGCGGGCCACCGTCTCCGGCGCCATCCCCTCGCCGTTGTCCGCGACCTCGATGAGGACCCGTTCGCGATCGTCCGACTCGCGCACCGTCATGCCGATACGGGGAGTCCCGGCGTCGGCGAGGGCGTCGCGGGCGTTCAGGAGGAGGTTGAGGAAGACCTGCTGAAGCTCGGCGCGGGGCGCGACCACCTCGACCGGCCCGTCGGCGAGATCGAGGTCGATTTCGATCCGGCGGTCGAAGGTGCGACGCGAAATCTGCACGACCTCCTCCGCCACCTCGCGGACCGAGATCCGACGACGCTCGCCCGCCCCTTCTCTGCGCGCCAGACGCGCCAGGCGGCGGACCAGCTCGGAGGCGGCGGAGGCGGCCTGGAAGGCGGAATCGAGCTCCTCCCCGAGCTCCCCTCCGATCTCCTCCCGCGCCCGCTCCAGGCTCGGCAGGATCGCGGCGAGCATGTTGTTGAAGTTGTGGGCGATCCCGGAGGCGAGGGTCCCCATCGACTCCCGCCGCTGCGCCTCGCGGAACTTGCGGGAGATCTCCCGTTCGTGGGTGATGTCGCGCTGGATGGTGTGCATGAGCCAGCCGTGCTCCACGCGGAGCGGAGCCGCCGTCGTGGACCTCACCCAGCGCCAACCGCCCTCGCCGTCCGCGATGCGGATCTCGCGCTCGAGCTCCCCGCGCACCTCGTCCGTCCCGAGCGCGTCACGCTGCTCCATCAGCCGAGCCGCATCCTCCGGGTGCAGACGGCCCCACGCCGCGGTCGCATCCGCGATCATCTCCTCGGCGGAGATCCCGTACAGCTGCTCCACGCTCCGGGATGCGTAGGTGATGCGCGTCACCCCGTCGTCGCCCTCGAAGCTCTCGATGACGACGCCCGGCATCATCTCGTTGATCCACTCCATCTGGCGGTTGGCCTCCGCCAGGCGCCGGAGCGTCTCCCGCTCGCGAGTGACGTCCGTGAAGGTGGCCACCACCCCGACCATCTCCCCGTCGATGCGGATCGGATCGGTGTTGATGGAGATCCAGGCGCGTTCGTCGACGCCCCGCTGCACCCCGATGATCCGGTTCAGGCACGGCTCACCGGTGCGACGCGTGACCTCGTACGGCGCCTCGTCGTAGGGGAGCGGGGTCCCGTCCTCGCGGGTCATCGCCCAGTGCGGATCGGCCACGCGCAGCCCCTGCATCTGTTCGAGCGAGAGTCCCAGGATGGAGAGCGCCGCCGGGTTGGCGGTCAGGATCTGGCCGCCCTCGCCCAGGACCGTCACGCCCTCCGCCATCGCGCGGATGACCGCCTCGTAGCGGGAGGTGGCCTCCCGGAGCGCGATGTTCGCCTCGGAGAGCTCGGTCGTTCGCTTGTCGACGACGTGTTCGAGCTCGCGCGCGACGGTGGCGAGGTCGTGACGCTCCGCGAGCATGGGGGATACCTGGGTGAAGGTCGACAGGTAGTGCTCGACCTCGCCGCTCTCTCCCCGGATCGGGAGTGCGTCCACCACGAGCCAGATCCGCTCCCCCGCCCCGGGTCGGCGGACGCCGATGATGCCGCCCCGGACGGGCAGGCCGGTGGACACGGCCTGACCGACCGGCTGCTCGGACCAGTCGATCGGTTGCCCCTCGACGTTGACCACCCCCCACGCCTCGTCCATCGAGGTCATCCCGGTGATCTCGTCCTCCGGTCGCCCCAGCAGGCGACTGGCGGCCTCGTTGGCGTAGAGGATCCGCAGCTCGGGGTCCTGCACCACGATCCCGGTGTCGATGTGAGCGAGGACCCACTCCGGGGGAGGGCCCGTGAACGCTTCGCGCGTCATCCGCCCCGCGGCGGCGTGATCATGATGTGCGCACCGGCGGTGCCCGGGAACATGACCCACGGCACGCCCGGACCCGCCGGCTGCTCGGACAGGCCCAGTTCGGCTCCGGTCTTCCCCGGCATGTAGACCACCCAGCGGGTGAAGGCGTCGACGATCTCCCCCGTCTCCGGGTCGAATCCGCTCCCCGTCAGGATGTGATTGGTGCGACCGGCCGGCAGGGGGAGCGTGCCCGCGTCGACCTCCGCCCAGCGCGCCAGCGTCCGCTCGTTCCCGGTGATCCCCTCGGAGACCAGCTCCCGCCCGCGCTCGAAGAAGGGCTCGAGGTCGCGGTGGTGGCAGGAGACCTCGAAGCGCTCCGACGCCGGGTTCGGCGCCATGCAGATCATCTCGCCCTCCCCGTCGCGCAGGGTGACGAAGGTGCCGTCGGCGTCGTAGCCCTGGACCACGGCGGCCTCGCGCATCGCGGGCGGCGCGGCCTGGACGGCGAGCTGGATCTGCATCGCGGCGGGGATCGAGGACCAGGCGGTCGGCTCGGCCTCGGCCATCGCGTCCTGGGCGACCAGACCGGTCGGGAAGACGGCGAGTACGGCAAGAGCGCGGAGGGCGCGGACGACCGCTCGGATCGAGGAGTTGGACATCGTGTTGGGATTCCGGCACGGGGGGAGGACGCATGGCCCGGTCGATCCGGGCGACAGGACGTTGCGGGAGCCCCGGCTCTCCCGCCAGCTTCGCCGCCCGGCCACACTTCCCCACGCTCCTTCCCCACAATGCTCGACTGGTTCCTCATCGGCCTCGGCGGAGGCGCCGGGGCGGTGCTCCGACACGCGGTCGGGGAGTGGCTTGCGGAGGCGGGCCGCGGGGTCCCGTGGGCGACGCTCGTCGTGAACGTCCTGGGCGCGGCGGGGCTCGGAGTCCTCCTCGCCCTCCTGGAGGGCTCCACGGAGGGCCAGCGCCTTCGGCTGGTGGTCGGCGTCGGGCTCCTCGGCGGCTTCACCACCTTCTCGACCTTCTCCGTCGAGATCGTGCGGCTCGCGCAGGACGGGGGCTGGATCCGGGGCGCAGCGTACGCCGTCGCCTCCGTCCTCCTCGGTGTGGGCGGGGTCCTCCTGGGAATCTGGGCGGTAGCCGCAGCCCAGCCCGCCGCCTAGCTTCGCGGAAGTGTCCCCGGGGGGTTCCCCCAGCCGTGATCTGCTGCAGCGCCGTACCGTGACGACCGACCGAGTCCGCGTGGTCCAGGAAAACCTCGACCACCTTCTTCGCAGCGAGGGGGCAGCGGCAGCGGTCGCACAGGCCACCCCGCTCGCCCCGACCGAGCCCATCGTTCCGGGGACTTCGCTGTCCGCCGAGGAGGCGCTCGCGCTCTTCGAGGACCAGGCGACCTCGCGCTCGATCGACGTCGAGGCCCGGCGCCTGAAGGCCGAGGGGAAGAGCTTCTACACGATCTCCTCCGCCGGCCACGAGCAGAACGCCATCCTCGGCGCGCAGCTGCGGACCGACGACCCCTGCTTCCTGCACTACCGTTCCGGGGGGCTGATGATGGCGCGCGCCCGGCGCGGCGGGATTCGGAGCCGGATCCTGGACACGATGCTGTCGATCTGCGCCTCCGAGGACGACCCGGTCGCGCGCGGTCGTCACAAGGTGTGGGGCAGCCGCGACCTCTGGGTACCGCCGCAGACCTCGACGATCGCCTCGCACCTGCCCAAGGCGGTCGGGGCCGCCTTCGCGATCGGTCGGGCCCGGCGGATGGACGTGGCGACCGGGCTCCCCGAGGACGCCGTCGTCTGCTGCACCTTCGGCGACGCCTCCGCCAACCACGCCACCGCGCTGAGCGGGATTCAGGCGGCGCGGTACGGAAGCCGCCGGGGCAATCCGATCCCGATCCTCTTCGTCTGCGAGGACAATGGGCTCGGGATCTCGACCGACACTCCGCAGCGCTGGATCTCCGACACCTTCGGGAGTCACTCCCACCTCCGCTACATGGAGGCGGAGGGCGACGTGGTCCACCTCTGGAACACCGTCGAGGAGGCGATCCGGAGCTGCCGCGAGACGCGATCGCCGGTCTTCCTCCGCCTGGTGACCGTACGCCTCTGGGGGCACGCGGGGAGCGACATCGAATCCGCCTACCGCTCGCCGGACCAGATCCGGGAGTCCGAGGCGCGCGATCCGATCCTCGGCAACGCGCGCTTCCTCCTCGAGCACGGGGTGACGACCGCCCAGGATCTCCAGACGCGCGTCCAGGCGATCCGGGACGAGGTGCGGGAGGCGGGGATCGAGGCGTCGTCGCGCCGCCACCTGTCCACGATCGGGGAGATCGTCGCGCCGATGGCACCGTGGGACGAGGAGGCGGTGCGCGAGGCGGCACGGCCGAGGGTGAATCCGGAGGCGCGGCGCGTCTTCTGGTCGGGAGAGCCGCCCGAGGAGAACCGCAACCCGATCCGCCGGACGCTCGCCGCTCACCTCTCCTCGGCGCTCGCCGACGAGATGCTCGAGCACCCCGACATCCTGGTCTTCGGGGAGGATGTCGCCCGAAAGGGGGGCGTCTACTACGTGACGGCGGGGCTGCAGAAGCGCTTCGGGACCACTCGGGTCATCGACACGCACCTGGACGAGACCTCGATCCTCGGGCTGGCGCAGGGCGCGGGACTCCTCGGCCTCCTGCCGATCCCGGAGATCCAGTATCTGGCCTACGTGCACAACGCCGTCGACCAGCTGCGCGGGGAGGCCTCCTCGCTCTCCTTCTTCAGCGACGGTCAGTTCCGGAACCCGATGGTCGTCCGCATCGCCTCCTTCGCCTACCAGCGCGGCTTCGGCGGTCACTTCCACAACGACCACTCGATCGGCGGGCTGCGCGACATCCCCGGGCTGATCCTGGCGGCACCGAGCCGCGGCGACGACGCCGTGCGAATGCTGCGCGGCTCGATCGCGACGGCCCGAAGCCAGGGTCGCGTGGTCGCCTTCCTGGAGCCGATCGCCCTCTACCACCAGAAGGACCTGCACGAGGAGGGCGACGGCGGCTGGCTCTTCGACTATCCGCTCCCCGGGGAGATCTGCCTCCCCGGCGAGATCGGGATCGAGGGGGAGGGCGACGTGGTGCTGGTCTCCTACGCGAACGGGTTCCGCATGTCGCTGCAGGCGCGGCGGATCCTTCGCGAGGCGCACGGGATCGAGTCGAAGGTGGTCGACCTGCGGTGGCTGAACCCCCTCCCCTTCGAGGCACTCGAGGCCGCGGTCGACGGCGCGAAGCAGGTGCTCGTGGTCGATGAATGTCGCCGGACCGGGGGCGGGATCGCGGAGGCGGTCGTCTCCCACCTCGCGGAGAGCGGCTTCGACGGCAGGGTCCGCAGCCTGCGCGCACCGGACACCTTCGTGCCGCTGGGACCCGCGGCCCACGCGGTCCTGATTCAGACCCCCGACATCGTCCAGTCAACGCTCGATCTGGTCCGGTCGCAGTAGTGAGGGCGACGCCGGAGGGCTCCACCGACGCCCCGGCCGGGGTCGTTCAGGTTCTCCGGACCCGCTATCGCGTCGCCCTCGCACTGATCGCCGCGACGGCGGTCGGCTCCGCGATCACGGCGATCGTCACCGTCCGGCTGGACGAAGGGAATGCCGCGCAGGTGAACGTCTCGGGTCGGCAGCGGATGCTCTCGCAGCGAATCGCCCTGACCGCGACCCGTGCGGTGGCCCTCCCGGTCGGGCCCGACCGCACGATCCTGCGCGAGGCCGTCGACCTGATGCGGGAGAGCCACGCGCGACTCTCCGATCCGACCGTCGACCCCGACCTCTCCGGTCGCCTCCACGACGAGCTCCGCGCCCTCTACGGCGAGCAGCAGGAGATCGGCGCGCGAGTCGAGGCCTACCTGGACTCGGCCGAGGTCGTCCTCGGCTGGCTCGAGTCGAACGCGCGATCCGCGGCCGATCTTCCCGGGCCCTCGGACCGGGCGCCGCCTCCCCGCGTGCGAGGCGCACTCGACTTCATCGTCGATCAGGCCGAGGGCCCGCTCCTCCCCGGCCTCGACTCCGTGGTGAACGCCTACCAGGCGGTGGGGGACCGCGCGATCGGGCGGACCATCCGGGTCCAGATCGCCCTCGCGGGGGTCCTTCTGATGGCGATCGCGGCGACCGGCGCGGCGATCTTCGCGCCCATGGGGCGCACGCTGCAGCACTCCATGGAGACGCTCCTCGAGCGCGAGGATCGGCTCCGCCGCGCACAGCACCTGCACCAGATCGGGCTCCTGGCGAGCAACGTCGCCCACGACCTCAAGAACTACACCGGGGTCGCGAAGGGAAACCTCCAGCTCCTCCGGGAGGACCTCGAGGCCGAGGGGATGGACACGACCGGCCCCGACGAGGCGCTCGCCTCCGTCGAGCGGATCGATGGGACGGCGCGCCGGCTCCTCGCGCTGGCGCAGGAGGAGGACGGACCGACTCGGGAGGTCGACCTCCAGCAGCTCCTGAGGGGGATGGAGAAGCTCCTGATCGGCGCGGCCCGACCCGCCGCCGGCCGGGTGGAAACCGAGGCGTCTCCGGTTCCGGTGCGGATCGTGCCGACGCAGCTCGAGGCGGCGCTCCTCAATCTGGTCGGGAACGCGAGGGATGCGGTCGCGGGCGGGAGGGGCGGGTCGGTGGTGGTCCGCAGTCGCAGGGAGGGCGACGAGGCGGTCGTCGAGGTCGAGGACGACGGGCCGGGGATCCCCGAGGAGATCCTCCCCGACCTCTTCCTGCCCTTCGTGTCCGGGAAGGCCGGAGGGAGTGGACTGGGGCTGGCCCAGGTTCACGGCTTCGCGGACGCGGCGGGCGGGGAGGTCCGCTTCGACACCTCTCCGTCCGGGACCCGGTTCGAGCTTCGGCTACCGGTCGCCGACGGTGAGGAGGGAGGGCCCTGAGTCGGCGGGCCGCCGTTCGATGAACCGCGGGGGCTCGATCGACGCCTTCCGCGTCAGCGCACCACGTCGCCCGGGGAGAGCTCCGGCGGGTCCTTGATGAGCTCGCGGAGCTGATCGAGGTCGACCGGCTTCGGCAGGGAGAAGCTGTCGTTGATCCCCCGCGCGCGAAGCATCGTGACGGCCGCGTCGAGGTAGCTGTCCGAGTACCCCGAAATCATGATCACCCTGCCGCGAAAGCCGACCCCGGTCAGCCAGCGGACCATCTCGATGCCGTCGACGTCCGGCATGACCAGGTCGAGGAGGACCACGTGCGGATCGAAGTCCCCCACCGCCTTCTGGCCCGAGGGGGCCGACTGGCACGTCTGCACCTCGTACCCGGCCCGCTCGCCGATTCGGCGAAAGAGCGTGCAGGTCGGGGCGTCATCGTCGATGACCAGGAGACGGGGTGCAGGCATCCGGCGAGCGGTGCGGGGCGTTTGACGCGGTCGTGGGTAGCTTCGACCCGTCGTCCGGAAAGGATGAGCCCACGAAAGCTAGCAGAAACACTTGCTCCACGGCGACCAAGATTTATTTTTAGGCTCACCTAAATTCATCCAATGGTCGATCCCGCTCTCGCACTCCTCGTCTTCGCGCTCGTCGCTACCCTCGCCGTCGCCCTCGTCTGGCCGAGGCGCGGGCTCTTCGCGCGCCTCGTCCGCGGCCGGTCGGCTCGGGAGCGGATCGAGCTGGAGGACGCGCTCAAGCACCTCTACAAGTGCGAGTACCGGGGCGGCGACGCCTCCGTGGAGTCGCTCGCCGGGGCACTCGAGATCGGCCGCACGCGGGCGTCGAGTCTGCTCGCGGAGCTTCGCGAGGCCGGGCTGACGCGCCCCGGGGAAACGGCTGTCCTGAGCGAGGAAGGGCGCGCCTACGCCCTCCGGATCATCCGCACGCACCGGCTCTGGGAGCGATTCCTGGCGGATCGGACGGGGATCCAGCCCGGGGAGTGGCACGAGCGCGCCGAGGACCGCGAGCACTTTCTGACCGAGGACGAGACCGATCGCCTCGACGCGCGCCTCGGTCATCCCCGCTACGACCCGCACGGCGATCCGATCCCCACGGCGAGCGGAGACCTCCCCGCGGTCGCGGGCGTGCCGCTTTCGCACCTGCCTCCGGGGACGGTCGCCCGCATCGTCCACCTGGAGGACGAGCCCCGCGAACTCTACGACCGGCTGGTCAAGGCCGGTCTCTCGCCCGGGATGACGCTGCGGGTGCTCGACCATCCGGTCGACGAAGGAGGCTCCGCGCTCGCCGGCGATCGAGAGCCGGGGGCGGTCGGGATCGAGGTCGCCGGAGCGCGCCTCGCCATCGACGGCGCGGCGGCGCTCAACGTCACGGTCGAGCGGGTGGAAGAGCCGGCCGTCGACCCCGCCTCGGTTCGCACCCTCGAGGACCTCGCGGATGGCGAGGAGGCACGGGTGCTCGGCATCTCGCCGGTGTGCCAGGGGAGTCAGCGACGCCGACTCCTGGATCTGGGGATCGTGCCGGGAACCGTGGTGCGCTCGGAGCTGCACGCCGCCGGGGGTGATCCGCGGGCCTTCCTCGTCCGCGGCGCCCTCGTCGCGCTCCGCCGGGAGCAGCAGCGCTGGATCCGCATCGCCCCCACCGACGTCCAGGACGCGGCGTGATGTCGAACTCGGCAGGGTGCGGCCCCCAGCGCGAACGGAGCCTCGTCCGGCTCGGACTGCGCCCGGACCGGTGGGACTACCTCGTGGCGCTGGCCGGGAACCCCAATACCGGCAAGAGCACCGTCTTCAACGCGCTGACCGGGCTTCGACAGCACACCGGGAACTGGCCCGGGAAGACGGTCGTGCGGGCCGAGGGCGCCTTCGCCTACGGCGATGACCGCATGAAGCTCGTCGATCTGCCGGGCACCTATTCGCTGCAGGCGGGGAGCACCGACGAGGAGGTCGCGCGCGACTTCCTCCTCTTCGGCCAGCCCGACGTGACGGTGGTCGTGGTCGACGCGACGCGCCTGGAGCGGAACCTCAACCTTCTCCTCCAGATCCTCTCGATCACCGACCGGGTGGTCGTCTGCCTCAACCTGATGGACGAGGCGAAGCGCCACGGGATCACCATCGATGTCGGGCGCCTCGAGGCGGAGCTCGGTGTGCCGGTCGTGCCCACGGTGGCGCGGGAGAGACAGGGGACCGAGAAGCTCCTCGCCGCGGTCCACGAGGTGGCGACGGGCGCGCGCCGCACCGCCCCCGTCCAGATCGAACGCTACGCACCCGCCGTCGAGGCGGCCGTCGCCGAGCTGACGCCGAAGATCGAGGAAGCCTTCCCCGGAATCCCCAACCAGCGCTGGATCGCTCTTCGGCTCCTGAACGCGGATGCCCGGGTGGAGGAGGCGGTTCGGAGCGGGGAGATCGGTCAGCTCTCCCCGGACGCCGCGCCGCCCCCCGTGACCGGCTTCCGAGTCGGGGGCGAGCGAGGCGACCGTGGCACGGCGGGCCACCCGGCGGGGGAGCCGCCCTCCGCTCCGGCAGCGGAGCGTGGAGGGGCCGAGGTCGCGCCGTCGGAGGCCCCGGGGGCCGTGGCCGTCCTCGAGGCTCCGGCGGCCGCCGGAGCAGCGGCGCGCGAGGCGGTCCTCCGCGCCGCGAGCGACCTGCGCTGGACCCTCCCGCCGGACACCCACGACTCGATCGTCGCCTCGACGTACCGGGTCGCGGAACGGATCGCGGGGGCGGCGACCTCCTCCACGCTCGCGCAGGCCAAGGCCGGGTTCGATCGCACTCTCGACCGGCTCGTCACCTCGCCGTGGACCGGCTTCCCGGTGATGCTCCTGATCCTGACCGCGATCTTCTGGCTGACGATCGCGGGGGCGAATGTGCCGTCGTCGATGCTCGCCACCCTCCTGATCGACAACGGGTGGCCGCTCCTGCAGGGCTTCGGGGAGGCGGTCGGGATGCCGTGGTGGCTGAGCGGTTTCCTCTTCGACGGCGTCTACCTCGCCACGGCGTGGGTCATCAGCGTGATGCTCCCGCCGATGGCGATCTTCTTCCCCGTCTTCACCCTCCTCGAGGATTTCGGCTACCTGCCGCGGGTGGCCTTCAACCTGGACGGGCTCTTCCGCCGGGCGGGGGCGCACGGGAAGCAGGCGCTCACCATGTCGATGGGCTTCGGGTGCAACGCGGCGGGCGTCGTGGCGACGCGGGTGATCGACTCCCCGCGCGAACGGCTGATCGCGATCCTCACGAACAACTTCTCCCTCTGCAACGGGCGCTGGCCGACGCAGATCCTCCTCGCGAGCATCTTCATCGGCTCGCTGGCACCGGCGCACCTGGCCGGGCTCGTCTCCGCCGGGGCGGTGGTCGGGGTGGCGGTGCTCGGGGTCGTGGTGATGTTCCTGTCGTCGTGGGTGCTGTCGCGCACCGTGCTGCGCGGCGAGGCGAGCACCTTCTCGCTCGAGCTCCCCCCGTACCGCCCGCCCCGCATCCTGCAGACGCTCTACACCTCGCTCATCGATCGGACGCTCATCGTGCTGTGGCGGGCGGTCGTCTTCGCGATTCCCGCAGGTGCGGTGATCTGGCTGAGCGGGAACATCACCCTCGGCGGAACGTCGCTGGCGGAGCACGCGATCGAGTGGCTCGGCCCCTTCGGACTCCTCGTCGGGTTGAACGGCGTGGTCCTCCTCGCCTACGTCGTCGCGATTCCGGCGAACGAGATCGTCATCCCCACGATCCTCATGCTCACCGTGATGGTGACCGGGGTGACGGGGATCGGGGAGGGCGCCGGGGTCATGTTCGAAACCGACTCGATGGCGGCGATCGAGGAGCTGCTGCGCGGGGCCGGCTGGACGCTCCTGACGGCGGTCAACGTCATGCTCTTCTCCCTCCTCCATAACCCCTGCTCCACGACGATCTACACGATCTACAAGGAGACGAAGAGCGCGAAGTGGACGGCGCTGGCCTCGATCGCGCCGGTGGTGATGGGGCTGACGACGACCTTCCTGCTGACGCAGGTAGTGCGTCTGCTGACAAGCGCTTAGGAGTACCTAGCCGCAGCACCGTGAGGGCACGTTCCCTCGTCGGCGGAACTTCGTTCCTCGGACCGGGTTCCTGAAGATCCCTTTAGGTTTCTTCCTCTCGCCGACCGGTGCCATGCAGGAGTCCCTCTCCCGCTTCCTGGACCAGGAAGCGGCCACGCTCGACAGCTGCGCCAGCGAGCCGATCCACCTGTCGGGGCGCATCCAGGCCGTCGGCGTCCTCATCGTGCTCGACGGCAGCACCCGAACCTCCGTGGCGGCCTCCGAGAACGCCGGCGAGCTGCTCGGACCGGGATTCGCACCCGGGGCGACGGTCCCCGGCGAGCTCTTCGACGCGACGATCGATGCGCTGACCGGGATCGACCACGGGGACGTGAGCGTCACCCTCCCGGATCCGTGGACCTCGCCCGACGGGTCCAGTTGGGACGTCCTGGCGGCCGCGACCGTCGGCGGGATCTTCCTCGAGTTCCTCCCGTCGGCAGCGCTCCCGCTCGGCGAGATCCGAGGCCGATTCCGGTTCACGCAGCGGACCACCGCGATGGTCCAGCGCGCGGAGTCGTTCGACGACGCCCTCCGGGTCGCGGCGGACGGCGTGCGGAGCATCCTCGGGTTCGGTCGGGTCATGATCTACCAGTTCCAGGCGGACTGGTCGGGACGGGTCGTGGCGGAGAGCCGGGAGCCACGCATGTCCTCCTACCTCGGGCTCTACTTTCCCGAGTCGGACATTCCGCGCCAGGCCCGCCACCTCTACTCGCTCGTCCCCACCCGCTGCGTCGCCGAAGTCCACGACGACACCGCTCGCATCGCGGCGGTCGAGGGTGTCGAGGAGCTGGATCTGACGTACTCGACGCTTCGCTCGGTCTCGCCGATGCACACGGCCTACCTGCGGAACATGGGGGTTGAGTCGACCTTCTCCGCGAGGCTGATGCTCGACGGCGAACTCTGGGGGCTGATCGCGTGTCACCACGACGAGCCGGGACTCGTGCCGCTGGACCTGTGGGGACTGGTGCGCGAGGTGGGAGCCGCTCTCATGGTGCGATGCCAGCAGCAGGAGGTCTTCGATCGCGGCCGAATGATCGAACGGGTGCGCCAGCTCGAACTCGAGATTGCGCGCGACGTACGCATCTCCCGCGACGTCGAGGGCACCGTTCGGCGCTTCGTCGGGGAACTCCGCCGCGCGGTGGATGCGGACGGACTGGCGGTGAGCTTCGGGGACGGCCCGATGCTCACCGATGGGGTGGTGCCACCGGACGACTTCATCGCGCGGCTCCTGCGGGAGTTCCCCGACGGCTCGGACTCCGCCTACTACGCCGACTCCGCCTTCGTCGAGAGCTTCCCCGACGCGGAGCCGTACCTCGAGAGCTGCGCCGGCGTCCTGATCCATCCGATCAAGCTGCACCGGACCTTCAAGCTGATCTGGTTCCGCGGTCCGGTGACGGAGTCCGCGACCTGGGCCGGCAACCCCCACGAGAAGGCACTCGCCCCGCGCGGCGACGGGACCGAGGTGCTGCAGCCGCGCCACTCCTTCGACCGATGGGTGGCCGATCACCTCCGCATCTCGCGCCCGTGGAGGCGCGGAGAGATCGAGGCGGCCCAGTCGATCTTCGGAGAGATCCTCGACCTCATCGCGTCGCAGCGGCGGCTCGAGGAGTCCAATCGAGACCTGGAGGCCTTCACGAGAGCCACGGCCCACGATCTGCGTGAGCCGCTGCGGACGATCGGATTCGCCCTCCAGCTGCTGAGCGACGAGGAGGAGGCCGATCTGGCCGGGCCCGAGCTGGTCGCGGAGATGCGGGAGGCCGCGTCCGTCTCGCAGGATCGGATGCGGGCGCTGATCGACCAGATGATGACCTTCGTGGGGATCGGGAAGGGCTCGGGCCGACCCCGCCCGGTGGCGCTCAACGGGGTGCTGGAGGATGTGTCCTCGATGCTCGCCGAAGCGTTGCACGCGAGCGACGCGACGCTCGAGATCGAGCCGCTGCCGACCGTGGTCGGGGATCCCTCGCTCCTGACGACGGTGTTCCTGAACCTCGTCTCCAACGCCCTGAAGTTCGCGGAGCCGGGATCGCTCCCCCGGATCCGGATCCACGCCGCGCACCGTCTGGGGCGCCAGATCGTCCACGTGGATGACTGGGGCCGAGGCATCCCGGAGACCCACCGGGAGGCCGTCTTCGAGCCCTTCATGCGGATGCAGACGCAGGAGGAGGCGAAGGGGAGCGGGCTGGGCCTGTCGATCGTCCGCCGCGCGATGGAGCTTCACGGGGGCTGGGCGACCGCCAACCGCCCGGAAGTCGGGGCCTCGACCCGCATCACCCTGCAGTTCGCGGACGTGGTGGACGGCGGGGTCGACTCCTCCTCCCCGGAGCCGGAGAGCGGAGACCGATGAGGGGGCAGATCCGGGATCGGCTCCGCGGCGTCACCGCCGCCTCGCACGGACTGCTGCAGCGGCACCCGGCCTTCGTCGCCCTTCTGGAGCGCCCTTCGGCAGCCCGCGCACGGCGGGTACTCGCCGCCTTCGGTGCGCTCTACCGCGCGGTCGAGGAGGAGCGGCAGCTCGTCGGTCTCCCGATCGAGTTGAGCCTCGACGCCGCGCTGCTGCTCCTTGCGGAGGATGGGGTGGAGGGAGTGGCACTCGGCGCGTCGGCGGACTCCCCGAGCTCGCCGGGGGAGGCCTTCGTGCTCGGTCGGCTCTACGTCTGCTGGGGCGCCCACCTGGGCCGCCGCGAGACCTGGCGTCTCATCGCCGGCTCCGCTCCTCGGACGACCCTCGCGCAGCTGCCCAGCGCCTACTGGACCCGAGACCTCTCACTCACGGGGTGGCAGCACCTCATCGGACTCCTCGACAGCCGGATCGGCGGTGAGGAGGAGGCGCGGGCGGCGGAGGCCGGCGCGCTTTGCGGATTCCAATCCTTGAAGGCGGGACTCTCGGTCCCCGCCGTTCAGTTCACAGGAGTTTCGAAACAGTGAAACCACGTGTCCCGAAGGAGAGCAAGCATCTCGCGGAGCTCGGAGACGGAGTCCGGCTTGACGGCGTACCCCGCCGCTCCGAGCTCGTACGCACGTCGAATGTCGACGGCCGCACTCGACCCGGAGACCACCACGATCGGGGCGATGCGGGGCAGCTGCCCGCTGGCGACTCGGTCCAGGATGTCGAGCCCGGCCACGCTGGGCAGGTTCAGGTCGAGAAGGACCAGCCGCGTCCGATCGACCCACTCGTCGGAGGCCAGGTAGCGCACGGCCTCCGCTCCGTCGGAGATGAACTTCACGTCGAGGTCGGGGGCAACGGATCGGAGCGAGAGCCGGTAGAGCTGCTGATCGGCTCTGGAATCCTCGACGATGACGAGGGTGCCGCGGGCGCTGGGCATCCAGATATGGCCTCACGTGAGGTACACCGCAGCCGAACGACGGGACGATCCTCCACGACGGCGCGCGGCGGCACCGCCTCGGCGAAGGCGTCCTCCGGGGTGCGGAGGAACGATCACCCTCGGGGGCGGAGCATACTCCTAATTGAGGATTCCCGGGGTGACGTGGCAAGGGCCCGACTCCTCCTCTCGCGCGCCCCCACGGAGTCCCGCCTTACCCTGGCCTCCACCCTGGAGAACGCCTGCCAGCGGCTCGCCGAGGAGAGCTTCGATGCCGTCCTTCTGGACCTCACCTTACCCGGGATCTCGGGGCTCGACGCCCTGACGTCGGTCCTGCCCCTCTGTGCACCCGCCCCCGTCATCGTGCTCACCGGGGTGGGGCCGGGGATGGCCTCCCAGGCGCTGCGCCGTGGCGCCGCCGACTACCTGGAGAAGGGCACCCTGACGGCGGATGCCCTCGAGCGCTCCCTCCGGTACTCGATCGACCGCGCCGCGGCGCGGCGCGCCTACGACGCGGCCACCTGGCGGTCCCGCAGACTCGTCTGGCGGGCCCCGATCGGGATCTTCCGGGCCGATCGACGGGGCGTCCTGCTCGACGTGAATCCGGCCCTCGAGGCCATCGCCGGGGTCGCCACGGGCGAGGAACTCCTCGGACGGACCCTTCCCATCCGCATGGCGGACGGGAGCGGGCGTCCGGACCTGAGTCGCCTGGAGGTGCTGGACGCCGTGAATGTGGTTGTCGAGCGCGCGGACGGCTTCGAGGCAGCCTGTTCGCTTTCCGCCCACCTCGTCCCCGACGACGACCGGGACGACGAGATGGTGTGGGAGGGCTTCCTGGTCGATCGCAGCATGCAGCACGCAATGGAGAACCGCATTGCGGAGGCGGAGCGCCTGCGGGCCCTCGGCGAGTTCTCGGCCGGGGTCGCTCACGACCTGAACAACACGCTGCAGATCATCCGGGCCGCCTCCGAGATCCTTCGGCCCGGCCTCGTCGAGACCGACTACGAGCCCGAGTACGAGACGCTCGCGGAGGCGACCGAGCGAGCCTCCCGCATGGTCAGCAAGATCCTGACCTACTGCGGTCGCGCGGGCCTGGACCGCGTGCCGCTCCGCCCCGACGAGCTGCTGCGGCGCATGGAGCCGGGGCTTCGGGTCATGGTGCCCGAGGGAGTCCGCTTCGCGGTCGACGTCGAGACCGACTGGTCCGTCGTCGGTGACGTGTCCGCCATCGAACAGCTCGTCCAGAATCTGGTGGTCAACGCCTTCCTCTCGACGCAGGCCGGGGGGGTGGACGTCTCGCTCCGACCGTCTCCGGCGTCGGGGGATGGGGAGCGGGACGAGCTCCTGCTCGAAGTCCGGGATACGGGGTGCGGAATCCCGGAGTCCATCCGCAACACCATCTTCGACCCCTTCATGACGACCCGCGGAGGGGAGGGCACCGGGCTGGGACTCTCCGTCGTGAAGGGCGTGGTGGAGCACCACGGCGGCTGGATCGAGGTGGACAGCGAGGTGGGTGTCGGCACCCTCTTCCGCGTGGGGCTGCCCCGCGCGTAGGACACGGAGTCCCCCAACCCCTGGGTGAGAGGGATCGACCTCACCTACCCTTCGCGAAGGGCCTCGCTTGGGTGGATGCGCAGCCCTCTGCGGGCCGGACCCACCGCCGCCAGGAATCCCACGATCACCATGAAGCCGGCGACGAAGGCGATCGGCCCGGCGGTGGCGTCGACGATGATCCCGTCCGCATTGAGCGGAGGGAGGGCGATGGCGAGGAACAGACCGACGGCCACACCGATCCCGAGCTGTCGGAGCGAGCGAAGCAGGATCGTCGCCAGGACCCGCCGAGGGTGCGCGCCCAGTGCGGTGCGTACGCCGATCTCCCTCCTCCGCTGGGTCACGTTGAACGACATCAGGGTGAAGACCCCTGCCGAGCAGAGGAGCAGTCCGCTGAGCACGACCACCGCGAAACCGACCGAGCCCGCACCCACCATCGAACTCAGGACCTCTCCGGCCTCGCCGACCCGGACCGCGACGCCGACCACCAGCGTGGGATCGACCGCCGTCGCCATTCGGCGCAGCTCCGGGATGTACGCCTGAGTCCGGTCGGGGACGCGCATGACGAAGAAGACGCCGTCGGCCAGTCGGTCCTCGTCGAGGAGGAGGTAGATCCGGCTCTCGACGCGGTCGGGATGCGTGGGATTGAGCGTCAGATTGTCCACGACGCCCACGATCTCGCTCCACGGAGCCGGCCCCTCCCCTCCGGCCTCCACTGAAGACCCGAGCGTCTCCGCTTCGGGTAGCCAGGGCCGCACCCGACGGCCGACCGCGTTGGCGCCGCCCAGGATCCGATCCACGAAGGCCTGGTTCACGACGATGGGGGAACTCTCGAGCTCCCTGTCGGTGGGGTGCAGGGATCGACCGGCCGTCGTCTCCACCCCCAGCACGTCGAAGTAGTCGGCAGCGACGTCTACCCTCCCCCCGACCCGGTGGGCCGATGCGTCGTCCGGCGGCGCGACACCCTCGATCTCCACGAGGATCGACGCCCCGTATGGACTCCCCGGCATGTCCGACGCGAAGGTGAGCTGGCGAACCCGCGGGTCGGAGGAAACCTGACGGCGAAGCTCCTGGACGGCCAGCTCCGCGCGCAGTCGCCGATCCGCGTCTTCCACGCGGCCGGCCGTCACGAAGGTCGATGCCGTGGCGCGCCGGGGACCCGCGACGAAGGCCCCGACCAGCGGCTCCGCGTCGAAGCTCGGTCGCGTCAGCCCCGCGCCGAGCAGCTGCCATCCCATCGACGCCGCGAAGGGGATGAGGCCGACGGTTGTGGCGACCTGAAAGACGATCATCGCCGTCCACACGCCCCCCAGTCGCATCCCGTTGCCGTTCGCCGCACGACTCAGCTCCTCACGGACTCCGCGACCCGTCGCCTTGAGACCCGGGAGGACCCCGGAGACGACGGCGGCCGAGAGTGTGAGGCCGACCACGTAGGCGGCAACCCACGGATCACGTCCTTTCCGCACCCAGAAGGGCAGCACGTCTGCGCCACCGATCCCGGCCAGGAGCGAGTCCACGAAGCCGTAGCCGTACGCGACGATCGCGACGCCGACCGCGGCCGACAGCGAGGCGAGGACGAGAGACTCGATGAAGAGCTGGGACACGATCCGCCCCCGCCCCGCACCGAGCGCGTTGCGGATCGACAGCTCGCCGGCCCGCGTCGCGGTCCTCGCGTAGATGAGGATCGCGACGTTCGCGAAGGGCACCACGACGAGCAGGGTGAGGAGGGCGAGCACCACCCGGACGATGAGGAGCCCTCCGGCGTTGTCCATCCCGGTGTAGGAGTCGGTGTAGTGCATCGCGAGCGCCCGAAGGTGCCCGTGCGACTCGGGAAGGTCATGCGCCCGGCGGCGTCCGATCCCGGAGATCTCCGCGTTGGCGGCCTCCATCGTGGCGCCCGGGGTGAGGCGTCCGAAGGCCCGGTAGAGGTAGGGCGTCTCGAGGAGAGCGAAGTCGTCCGGATCGTCCGTGAATGGGAGCCAGCGCCGCGCCGTCGCGGGGAAGGCGTACCCGTCCGGCATGACCCCGACGATCGTGTGCGCCTGCTCCCCGATCTGCATGGTGCGCCCGATCACGTCGGTCGCGCCGTCGTAGCGCTCGATCCAATCGTCGTAGCCCAGCACGACCACGGGGGCAGCCCCCGGCGCCTCGTCGCCCGCGAGGAGCGTTCGGCCGAGGAGCGGGGGGATCCGCGCGACCTCGAAACCCGAGGCGCTCATCATCGTGAAGGCCGAGAGCTCCCCGATGCCGTCCTCGCCGACGATGTTCTCGCGGTGGTCTCGAGTGATCGAGACGAGTTCCACCGTCTCCAGCTCTGCTCGCCAGACGGGGACGTCGTGCAGCAGCTGGCGATAGGTGAGCCGGCGGTCGGTCGCGAGCATGCCGAGCGAGACGATGCGGTCGCCCTCGGGCAGCGGCACCGGGGGCCGGAGGAACCAGTCCTGGAAGAGGCTGAACGCCGCGATCGCCACCGCAATCGTCAACGACATCGCCAGCCCGCTGACGAGAGTGAGCGCCGGATGCTTGACGAGCATGCGGACGCCGAGCTTCACGTCCAGCCAGGAAACCCACGGCAGTCCGCGCCTCGGTGCGCGGTCGGGGTCCTCCCGCCGGCGCAGCTCCCACCCGAGCGCCCAGGTGCCGGGGCGCACCAGGTGGGAGAGGTACACGACCGTCGCCCACGAACGGCCCCGACTCCGGGACAGCTCGGCGAAGTCGTCCTCCAGATCGGCGCGGGCGTCCCGACCGATCTCTCCGCGCAGCCACCAGCGGAGGAGAGCCGAAGCCCACCGAGGGGGGACGCCACGGCCGGTCGTCATGGCCGAGACACCCCGGCCCACATCCGATCCATCGTGTCACGGGCGTCTTCGAGCGCCGCCCAACCCCGGTCCGTGAGGGAGAAGACGCGGCGGGCCCGGCTCCCTCTCCCCTCGTCCGCCCTGGATCGGACCAGGCCCCGTTCCTCGAGCCGCACCAGCGTCACGTAGACGGTCGGCACCGACACGCTTCGCCCCGCGACCCTTCGCAGTTCATCGCGGATCGCGGCCCCGTAGGCGTCCGTTCCGAGCCGCGTAACCGCGAGCATGACGACCTGTTGCAGGTCCCCGAGACTCATCTGCTCCTCCAAATTTAGACATTGTCATAATTTGGTCGGAACTCCGACGGCGCAATGGCCTTTCCGGGGAGTGCGCACCCCACGTCCACGATCCCCCCCGTCCGGGCCCAACTCCGTTCGGGCCCACCGGGGGTCGCGAGCCGGTGCGTCGCGGGGCGGAAGGTGCCATCATGCGCTCGTCTTGGTCGTGAAGCTCACCCCGGTCGGATCCGTCATGAAGCGCTACCTCCCCCTCGCCCTCGCCCTCCTCGCCCCGTCGGCGCTCTCCGCCCAGTCCGTACAGGAGGAGACCTTCGACGTCTGGAAGCCCCAGCGGCAGATGGTCCAGCATGGGGTGCAGGCCGTCCTGCAGTGCAACGGCCTCTTCACCTCGAACCGGACGATCGAGCAGGTCTTCGACCAGGAGCTCGCCTACCTGCGCCAGCCGGTCGGGACGGCGCGGGGCGGCGACTATCTGGTCGACTGGGAGCGGAAGGCGGTCGCGATCGGCACGCCCGGCGGGACGCCGGTCATGCGGGCGGCCTTCCGGGAGGGGATCGGCTGCGTGATCCTCTCGCCCGACCAGACCTTCGAGGACATCGACGGCCTCCCCGAGGTCACCCTCCCCTACCCCGAGATGGACCCGGCCACGACGCCGTGGCCGAACGGCGACCTCATCGAGGACGCGCCCCGAGCCGAGGGCGTCGACTGGGAGGCGCTCCAGGCCGCCTCCGACTGGTCGTTCGACCGCGAGTCGCCGGAGCAGGTGACGCTCTCCCTTCTGGTGGTGCACCGGGGCGAGATCATCCACGAGCGGTATGCGCCGGGCGTGGACGTGACGACGCGCACGCGAACCTGGTCGACCGCGAAGAGCATCGCCGCGACGCTGATCGGGATCCTCGTTGACCGGGGCGAACTCGCCCTCGACGAGCCGCTCGGCCTGGACTGGGGCCCCCGCTCCCCGGGTGACGATGACCCGCGCCACGAGATCACCCTCCGGCACGTCCTCAACATGTCGAGCGGGCTGGAGACGGTGGACTCGCGCGGAATGGAGTACGCGACCGGATCGGGGCTCGCCTACTGGGCCGGGGCCAGCTCGGTGCGCGGGGCGACCTCGCGTGGGCTCATCCGCGAGCCGGGGACCGCGTGGGACTACGAGAACTACGACACCCTCCTGGGAGTGCTCGCGATGAAGCGGGCGATCGGCGACGACCAGGCCTACCTCGAGTTCCCCCGCCGCGAGCTCCTCGACCGGATCGGGATGCGGAACACCCTCCTGAGCACCGACCGCTTCGGCGACTTCATCCTGAGCTCGCAGGTCTACACCAACGCCCGCGACCTCGCGCGCTTCGGCCTCCTCTACCTGAACGGCGGCGTCTGGGACGGCGAGCGGATCATCTCGGAGGAGTGGATCGACTTCTCCCGGACCCCGGCCCCGTCGACCGCGAGCCGCGGCAACCAGTACGGCGGCCAGTGGTGGCTCGTCCCGGACGGCCGGGACGACGTGCCGAAGGACGCCTACTCGACCGCCGGGAACCGCGGCCAGTACGTCGTCGTGGTGCCCTCGCACGATCTGGTGATCGTCCGGCGCGGGCTCGACTACGGGCGGCAGGGCTTCAATCGCTGGGATCTGGCGCGCGAGGTGATCAGGGCGATTCCGGAGTCGAACTGATGCGGAGCGGCGTGGGCCGATGGCGTCGCGTCGGGATCGAGGTCGACCTCGGGCGGCGGATCGCGCCGCTCTGCACGCTGGCGGCGCTCGCGCTGTCCACCGGCGGAGTCGACGCCCAACTCACCCCCGAGCGCATCCGGACCCTCGTCGCCGCCGAGGCCGTTCACTCGATCGAGCGCTTCCGCGACTACCTCTCCCTCCCGAACGACGCGAACGACCTCGCCGCGATGGAGGCGATGATCGAGCGGGTCGAGGCGGAGTTCGGGGCGCGCGGCTTCACCCTCGAGCGGCTCCCCACCGACCGCCTCCCCCTCGTCCTCGCCGAGCGGACGGTCACGGATCCGCGGGCCACCGTCCTCGTCTACCTGCAGGCCGACGGACAGCCCGTCGCCCCCTTCTCCTGGGAGCAGGCGGATCCCTTCGGCCCGGTGCTGCGCGCCCCGGACGGGTCGGGCGGGATGGTCGAGATCGACTGGGCCTCGATCGAGGGGGAGATCGACCCCGACTGGCGGATCTTCGCCCGCTCCGCTTCCGACTCGAAGGGGCCGAACGTCCAGTTCTGGACCGCGATCGACCTCCTGGATCGCGAGGGCGTCGAGCTCGACTACGACCTCAAGGTCATCATCGACTTCGAGGAGGAGCAGGGCTCGCCGAACCTGCCGCCCGCCGTCGAGCGCTACCGCGACCGGCTCGCCGCGGACATGCTCGTCATCTTCGACGGGCCGCCGCACTACTCCGGCCGTCCTTCGCTCAAGTTCGGCGCCCGCGGGATCGCCACGATCACCCTGACCACCTACGGGCCGCGCGTCCCCCAGCACAGCGGGCACTACGGCAACTACGCGCCGAACCCCGGGGTGCGTCTCTCGCAGCTGATCGCCTCGATGAAGGACGACGAGGGGCGGGTGACGATCCCCGGCTTCTACGCCGGGATCTCGCTCGACGACGAGGCACGCCGGATCCTCGCCGCCGTCCCCGACGACGAGGCGGAGGTCCGGGAGAAGCTCGGAATCGCCGAGCCGGACGGCGTGGCGGGGAGTCTCCAGGAGGCAGTGCAGTACCCTTCGCTCAATGTGCGCGGGCTCTCCTCCGGGTGGGTCGGCCCGCAGTCGCGCACGATCGTGCCCGCGGACGCCGTCGCGGAGATCGACGTGCGGCTCGTGCGCGAGACGGAGGGGGATCGCCTCCTCGAGCTGATCCGCGATCACGTCGTGGCCGAGGGCTACCACGTGGTCACCGGCCGCGACCCCACCGACGAAGAGCGACGCGCTCACCCGCGCCTCGCCCGCTTCGATTCGCGCGTCTCCTACGCCGCCTTCCGCACCGACTTCGACTCGACGCCGGGGCGCTGGCTGTCGCAGGGGATGGAGCGGCTCTTCGGAGAGGAGCCGGTGAAGATCCGCACCTCCGGAGGCTCGATCCCGATCTCCCCCTTCGTGACGACGCTCGGCGTGCCCGCCGTCTCCGTCCCGACGGTGAACCCCGACAACAACCAGCACTCCCCGAACGAGAACATCCGGGTCGGGAACTACCTGGAGGGGATCGCGATCATCATGTCGGTGCTGGCGGAGCCGATCCGGCCCTTCGTGGCGCCCGTGGGGTGAGGGGGCGGACCGCCGGGGGGACGAGCTGCGGCGAGGTAGCCCCGACCCGCCGATCGGCGACCTACGCCCGGCTCCCGACCTCGTTGATGTCCCGGCTCTCCAGGATCGCCTTCGAGTACCCCTCCGCGCCGACCCGGAGCATGGCCCGGGCCAGCGTCCGCGAATCGGTGACGCCGCCGGGGAAGAGGCGCTGCAGGATCGGGGCGACGGGGCTCATCAGGGCGTAGAGGACCCGGTAGACCGGCACCTTGGGGGTCGACGCGCCCACCGGGCGAATGAAGCCGGGGCGGAAGCTGTACGCCGGGAAGTCGCGCGCCCGCAGCCCCTCCTCCGCATCGAACTTCGCCTTCGCCCACATCGCACCCTTCGGCCCGGTCCCCATCCCCGACACGAAGATGAAGACGACCTCCGGGTTGCGGCGCTCCACCACGTCGGCGACGCATTCGGTGAGTTCGACGGTGATCCGCCGATAGGCGGCCTCGCTCATCCCGGTGGAGGAAACGCCGAGGCAGTAGAGGCAGACGTCGGGGGTTCCCACCTCCTCGGCGTGTGCGCTCAGCTCGAAGAGGTCCGGAACCACGACCTGACGGAGCTTCGGGTGGGTGGCATCCAGCGGCCGCCGGCCGACGGCGACCACCTCGGTGACATCGCCGGAGGTCAGGCACTCTTCCAGGACGCCGCTCCCGATCATCCCGCTGGCGCCGAACAGGAGGACCTTCATCCGCCCGCTCGCGCCCGCACCCGCTCCCGGTACGCCTCGCTCGCGTAGACCGCGACCTCGACGCGTCGATTCTCCGCCTGTCCGGCCTCCGTCTCGTTCGTCGCAATCGGCTCGCTCTCCCCGAGGCCGACGGTCTGGATCCGATCTCCCACCATCCCTCGGGACACCAGGTAGTTGGCCGCGGAGGCGGCACGCCGCTCGGAGAGGCGCTCGTTGTACTCCTCCGTTCCGGTGCTGTCGGTATGTCCGGCGACCATCAGGACCGCGTCCTCCTCCATGTCGGAGAGGGAGTTCGCGAGGGCATCGAGGTTGCCGGCGGCGGTCTCGCTCAGGCCGGAGGAGTCGAAGCCGAAGAGGAGCCCGGAGTCGAAGGTGATGAGGATCCCCTCCCCCACCCGCTCGACGCCCGCGTTCGGGAGTCGCCGGGCGAGTTCCTCCGCCTTCTGATCCATCCGTCGGCCGATGAGCGCCCCCGCGGCCCCGCCGAGCGCCGCTCCGATGATCGCGCCGCGCGTGGTCGAGCCGGTCGCGTTGCCGATAACGCCGCCGACCACCGCGCCGGCGCCCCCGCCGATGAGCGCACCCTCGGCGGTTCGGTTGAGGGAGGCGCACCCGGTCTGGAGGGCGAGAGCCGGGACGAGGAGGAGGAGGGCGAGGCGTCGGGAGGTCATGGTCGCGAGGGCGTGGTAAAGAGGTGGAACGGCGAACCGGTCGCCGGCGGGGAGTCGCTCCCCTGCCCGACGACCGGTGCAGATCTCGTGCCGTGCGGTGGAGCGCTCATCGCTCCCGAACGTTCGTCAGCGTGGGCGGCTCGGGCTCCGGCCCCTCGCCCCTTGCCCAGAGGAGCGCGGCGATCAGGTCCTCGGGTTCGGGACGCAGCCGGAAGTTCGTCTCGATCACCTTCCACCGAACGATCCCGTCCCGGTCGATCACGAAGGTCGCCGGATGCGGCACCTCGTAGTCGCGGTACCCCTCCACGTTGCGCACCCCGTATCGATCGATGACGCGAAGGTCGGCGTCGTGCAGCATGCGGAAGTCGGGCGTCGGTCCGCCCTCCGTCCCGTTGATGCGGTCGATCATCGCCTGCTGACGCTCGCGGTCGTCGGGGGCGACGGCCAGAATCTCCACCTCGTCCCGCAGCTCCTCCGGAAGGAGGTCTCTCAGCTCACCGAGCTGACCGGCGCAGTAGGGTCACCAGGCGCCGCGGTAGAAGACGAGAAGGACCTCGCGTTTCCCGCTGAACTCCGAAAGGGAGAGGGTGTCGCCCCGGTAGCTCTCGAGGCGGAAGTCGGGGGCCTCGGTGCCGACGGCGATCCGCTCGGGATCCCAGGGTCGGGGGTCGCCGGCGTCCACCGGTCCGAGGGCGAGGGCGGCCCCCGCGGCGGCGGCGGCCGCCTCCATGGCGTCGGAGGCCGGCGCATCGGAGTCCGCGGGCGTGCAGGCGGCGATCACCGCGAGGGCGATCCCGCTCAGCGTCCGGCGCCCGGCCGTTGTCGATCGTCGTGTCATCTCGTCCGTGTCGTGGCGGAAGTCGTGGTGCGTGTCGTGGTGCGTGTCGTGGCGGAGGTCGGGGCGTACAGCGGGGCCATGGCGGCCCGTTTCCGGGGGGGCGCCCTCAAACGCGGCGCGGCCAGGTCCCCCCGTCCGAGCGAGGAAGCCGCACCTCACCCGGACGGTTCCCGGGCCCCCGCCTCCCCGGTCCCGGCCTGGGTAGGCTCGAGCACCCGGGCGGAGAGGATCCGGTCGAGCGCCGGGAAGGCGGAGTCGAGGTACGCATTCCCCTTCGCCAGGGCCCGCATCGCATACGGCCCCTCGCCCCGAGGCGGCCCGTCGCCGTACTCGGCGTTCCAGGCGTCGACCGCCTCCATCCCGGAGATGACCTCGCCGATCGGGGCGAAGCCGTCGGCGTCGAGGTAGCTGTTGTCGCGGTACGAGATGAAGAGCTCGGTCGTTCGCGTGTTCGGCCCGGCCTTCGCGAAGGCGATCCGGCCGCGGGTGTTCGACTGGGTGGGCGGATCGTCGACGAGCGTCTCGTTTCGCCAGGCGGAGTTCACCAGGCCGTCGCCATTCAGTCCGAACTGCGCCATGAAGCCCTCGACGACGCGGTAGATGCGGATGTC
>JANQLR010000083.1 GCA_028280525.1 Longimicrobiales bacterium | reverse complement strand
GCCTCTTTGCGGAGCTGACCGACCCCGCGCTGGAGGGCGGGGCACGCGCGCTCGTCCACGCCGATCCGGGCCGCGTGCACCGCGTCGACGTCGCCGACCCCGGCATCTTCACCGATCTCGACACCCCGGAGGAGTGGGCCGAGGCGGTGGAGTCGGGGTTGGTGGCGGCGCCCGATCCGCTCGGACCCGGGGCGGCCGCCCGGATCTCCCTCGAGGCGGCGGAGCGGGGTCGAGAGGTCGTGGTCGCCACCCGACTCGAACCGCTCCCGCCGGCTCGGATGGTCCTGATCGGCGCCGCCGATCGGTCCCGGTGGATCAGACTTCTCGGCTCGCTCGGGTCGCCCCGGGTGGACGCCGAGGTCCGCGACGCCGCCCTCGCGCTCCTCGCCGGCGAGGCGTCCACGACCGCGGGCGAGTACGGCGGGGTCGGCGTCTATCTCGAAGCTCACCGCCCGCAGTCCGACCTGGTGATCGTGGGCGCCGGACACATTTCCCTCCCCCTCGCCGAGGTCGGGAGGGTGCTCGGGTTTCAGGTCCGCGTTCTCGACGACCGCCCCGACTTTGCCCGGGCCGACCGATTCCCCGAGGGGGTCGAGGTGCGGCGCGTCGACTTCGCGAACGCCTTCGACGGCGTCCCGATCGGGCCGCTCACCCACCTCGTCCTCGTTACGCGCGGGCACCGCTACGACTTCGAGTGCCTGCGACAGCTCCTCCTCCGCGAACTCCAGCCGGGGTACCTCGGGCTGATCGGGAGTCGCCGCCGGGTGCGCGCCACCTGGGCGCAGCTCCTGGAGGAGGGGATCGAGCGCGACCGGCTCGCCCGGATCCACGCCCCGGTCGGGCTCGACCTGGGCGCGGAGACGCCGGCGGAGATCGCGGTGGCCGTGGCCGCGGAGATCGTCCGGCACCGGCGCGGGGGAACCGGTCTCCCGCTGCGCGACCGCGAGCGCGTCCTGGAGCGCTTCTTCCCCTCCGCCGCGGCGGAGGAGCCCCGATGAGCGCCGCGCAGGAGCCCCGATGAGCGCGGCGGACGACCTCCTCTTCCTCCGCTCGGTCGCCCGGAGCGCCCCCGGCAGTCGTCGCCCGGTCCTCGCCACGATCGTCTCGACGAAGGGATCGACGCCGCGGAAGGCCGGGTCGAAGATGCTGGTCGCTCCGGACGGACGACTCACCGGGACGGTCGGGGGCGGCTGCGGAGAGGGGGAGGTGCTGGAGGTCGCGGCCCGTGTCGCGCAGGGTGCGCCGGCGTGCATCGTCCGCGTCGACCTGACCGAGGACCTGCTCACCTGGAGTCCGGCGGTCTGCGGCGGGATCATGGAGATCCTCGTCGAGCCGGTCGAGGAGGAGGAGTGACCCCGAGCGGTCTCCCGCGGGCGGTGGCGATCCACTACCTGCGCCCCCCGGGCCGCGTGGTCGTCTACCGGCAGTGGATCGTCCATCGCACGCCGGAGGTGATCGTCACCTTCCAGCCCAGGACGGAGCTGCCGTCACCCGTCCGCGTCGACGGACGGGTCGTGCTGGAGGACGGCGCCCCCGCCGTCTGGTTCACCTTCCCCGGCGTCGCACACGACATCGGGCGCTTCCACGACCGCGAGGGCCGCTTCACCGGGATCTACGCCAACGTGCTCACCCCGGTCGAGATCGTCGAGCCACCGGAGGGCGAGGTGATCTGGCGCACCACCGACCTCTACCTGGACATCTTCCGCACGCCCGAGGGGGCCGTTCATCGCCTCGACGTCGACGAGCTGGACGAGGCGGAGGCATCGGGCAGGGTCGACCGGGAGACGGCTCGGGCCGCGCGCACGGAGGCGGACCGGATCGAAGCGGGGATTCGTCTAGGGAGCTGGCCGCCGCCGATCGTGGAGGCGTGGACGCTGGAGCGAGCGAGCGCGGCGCTGGACGCGGCCGGCTAGCTGCGGAACGCCCCGACTCAGTCGTCGTCGTCGCGGGTGGCGGAGACGAGGCGATCGACGTCGATGTAGTTCGACTTGAGGATCGAGGGCTCCTCCCGGAGGGCGTCGATCAGTCGATCGTAGCCGTCGAGCGCGGAAACTTCGACCCGGATCTTCTCGTGGTGGAACGATCCCTCGTCCGCAAAGAGGAGGCGGACCTTCACCGTGTCGCTCACCCCTCGCCCCCACCGGCGCCCGCCGCCTGCTCCGCGCGCAGCGCCTCGATCGTCGCCTGGATCCCCAGGAAGTTGTTGTCGACGGCCTGGCGGGCCGGCGAACCCTCGACGCTGATCATCACGGTCGGGGTCGAGCTCACCCCGAGCTGCTGCGCCAGGTTCAGATTCGCCGTGACGACGTCCGCATACTGATCGCTCCGCAGGCAGGATTCGAAGGCTCCTTCGTCGAGCCCCACCTCCCCCGCGTACTCCACGAAGTCGCCGATCGGGGCCGTCGGGGAGGTGCTCCACCGCTGCTGGTACTCGAAGAGTCGGTCGTGGTAGTCCCAGAAGTCGCCCTGACCGGCTGCGCAGCGACCGGCGCGAGCGGCGAGGAAGGCCCACGGGTGGATGTTGATGAGCGGGAAGTCGTAGAAGACGAACTTCGCCTCACCCGACTGGACCAGCGACAGCTCGATCTGAGGTTTCACGGCCTGGTTGAAGCCCGCGCAGCCGGGGCACTGATAGTCGCCGAACTCGACGATGGTGATCGGCGCATCCGGGCTGCCGAGGGTGACGCCTTGGGCGAGTTCGACCAGCGCCTCGGCGCCGTCCACGCCCGTGAGTTCCACCGGCTCCATCGCGGCCTCGCCCGGTCCCGCGACCCCGAGCTGGAATCCGATCACGGCGACGACGGCGACGACGACCACGCCGATGACGATGTTCTTGTTCATCCGATCCTCATGAGTTGAACGACTGCCAGATTTTCAAGTTCGCCGCGCCCGCTGGGGGATTCAAGCAGCCTGTCCCAGGAGTCGCGAGGCGGTCTCCTCCAGATCGGTGAAGTCCTCCAGCACGTGGTCCGCCCCGGTCGACCGGAGCGCACCGGCGGCGAACTTCCCGGTCGCCACCGCGACGGTCGCGAGGCCGTGCGCCCGTCCGCACTCGACGTCGCGCGGGGTATCGCCGATCACCACGACCCGGGCGGGATCGAAGTCCACGTCCCAGTGCTCCCGCGCGCGGTCGAGCGCAATCCCGGGAAGGTCGTTCCGGTGCTCCGAATCGGAGCCGTAGCCCCCCACGGGGAAGTGAAAGTGATCGGCGAGTCCGGGCGCCTGCAGCTTCAGACGGGCGCCGCCCACGTGGTTCCCGGTCACGAGTCCGAGCGCCACCTCTTCCAGCTCGGCGAGGTGGGCGAGGAGCTCCGTCACCCCGGGAAGGACCCGGACCGGGTGCTCCGGGAGGCGCGCCTCCATCTCGCGGAGGTAGTGCGAGAAGAGGGTCGGCAGCCCCGCGTCGATCTCGGCGTGCGACAGCCCGGCCCCGGAGAGGAGTTCCCGTGCAATCTGCGGGTCGGTCTTCCCGGAGAAGTCGAGCACCTCGATGTCGCCGACGGTCCCGTACGCGGCCATCAGGCCGTCGTGGAAGGCAGACTTCGCGGGTCCGCCGGAGATCAACGTCCCGTCGATGTCGAAGAGGAGGAGGTGCGTCATGGAGCGGTGAACTCGATCGGGTTGGAGAAGAGCCAGGGGAAGCGTCCGAGGCGAAGGGGACCGAGGTCGATCCCCGCTCGATGGACCTCGACCCGATAGACCCCGGGCCGCTCCGGGTTCCACCGGACCGTCGAGCCCGGCCCGGCCTCGCGCCGGTCGATGATCTCGCCATCCCTCCGCAGCTCGACGAGCAGAGACGCGCCACCGCCCGCCGGGAGGTGCGCGACGAGGCGGGCCTCGTGCGAGAGGGCGAGAACGGAGCCGGGCGGATGGAGCCCCGGCGGCGAGGGACGTGGCGCGTCCGTCGCATCCGCGTCCCGGGCCCCCTCCGTCCCCTCTGGCTCTCCACGTCCCTCCGCCGCGAAGACGAACCCCCCCGCATCCTCCGGCCACCCGAGCGAGATGTAGAGCCGGCCGTCCCGGAGCGCCGCGGCGATCTCCCTCTGTGCCTGCCACGGGTCCTCGGAGAGGGGCGACTCGAGGTGCAGGTGGTTCACCACCGTGCGGTACATCGGACCGAAGGGCGGGAAGAGGCCGATCGGCGTCCGCATCTTGGAGTGGTGGTTCAACCCTCCCGTCAGCGACATCCGCGTCGTCGCCCGGAGCGAGTCGTAGGCGAGCATCGCCGGGGTGCGCGACCGCTCGCGCCAGAGCCGGAGGACGGCCTCGTCGGAGCGATCCGCGACCATCCCGGTCAGGAAGGAGATCAGGTGGTACGGACCCCAGATCGAGGCGAGTCGCAGGCGCGCCATCTCCGAGATGTCGAAGGCCTCGAAGGTGTGCGCTCCGACGACGGAGGGGATCTTCCAGCTCTCCCGGTAGCGGGGGGAGCGCGGGTGGACGATCGAGACCCATCCGCCTTCGGACTCCACCGCGGCCCGCAGCTCGGGGAGCGTTCCGGTCCACATCCGCGGGACCCCTTCGAGCCCCACGGTGAGGGTCCGCCCGGCTTCCGAGACGACGAGCTCCGCGCCGCGCGAGATGTGGACGTCGTCGACCCGACGGGGGTCGAAGACGCCGGGTTCGTCGATCCACGCCGTCGGGTGGTCTCCGAGGATGACGAAGTCGAGTCCGGTGGCCCGCGCCGGGGCGGCGACCTCCTCGAAGGTCCCCTCGGCGTCGTGCGAACGTCCGGAGTGGACGGAGAGCGCCCCGCGCGCGGTGAAGGGGAGGCCGGGAAGCACCGCCTCTTCGACCTCCGATCGCGCGCCCGGGGCCCCGCCCGCCGCACCGTCCCGCGATCGCGTGGCCCGCGCCCCGCCGGCCGCGTCCACCTCCGTCCCCGCGAGCCGGACCCCCGCCGCCATCGGGTCGACCTCGAGACGCGACGACGCCCACCCGAGGATCAGGTAGGGGAGGAGGATCAGGAGACTCGCGCGCCAGATGTGGAAGCGGACGCTGCGACGCGGAGTGTCGGCCATCGCGGGCGAGTCCGGGGTTCGGGCGTCGGCGCGGGAGCGTCAGCCCCGGCGCGCCCGCTCCTCGTCGGAGAGAACGGCGCGGGTGATCGCCTCCTCCAGCGCCTCGCGCGCGGCGTCGCCGAGCGACAGGGAGAGTCCCTCGGGGAGCAGCGTCTCGGGCTCGGTCGCCGAGAGGGCGAAGACGAGGTCGCCGTCCCACGGGGTGTGCGTCGGCCGGATCCGCCGCGGCATCGCCGTGGCCGCCATGCGGGCGATGCGACGAAGCTCCTCCTGCGAGGCGGGGGCGTCGGTCGCGACGACGCAGAGGGTGGTGTTCTCGCGGGGATTCAGCGCGTCGGAGTCCACGGGGGGGTAGTCGCGGATGGCCCGGCTCGAATCGAGGAGCGTCCCGTCCGGGGCCCGGAGCCCGGCGACGATCCTTCCGTCCCGATCGAGCACGTCCCCGACCGCGTTCACCGCCGCGAGGGCGGCGACCCGGTACCCCGCGACCTCGACGGCCCACGAGCCGAGGCCGCCCGGCATGGAGGTGGGTCGTCCGCCCCCGACGTCGGGCCCTCGCCACGGCACCTTCCCGACGGTGGCGCCCGCCCCGGCCCCGACCCGCCCCTCGGGGACCGGCGCGGTCGAGGCCGCGCTCGCCGCCGCGTAGCCGGTCCCGGAGTCCGGTCGGGCGCGGTCGGCGGCCAGGTCGTACAGGATGGCAGCCGGGACGATCGGGACCGGTCCTGCGCCGGTCGGGAAGCCCCTCCCCTGCTCGGAGAGCCACGCCATGACCCCGTGCGCCGCCGCGAGTCCGAAGGCGGAGCCTCCGGAGAGGACGACCGCGTCGATGCGGGGGACGAGGTGCTCGGGCGAGAGGGTGTCGAGCTCGCGGGTCCCCGTCGCCATCCCCGTCACCTGCACGGCGCCCCGGAAGGGTCCGAGGACCGCGGTGCACCCGGAGCCGCCGCCCGGGACGGTCGCGTGCCCGACCTGGATCCCCTCGATCGCGGTCAGGGTGCGGTCGGATCGCTCCTGGAGGGGCATCGACGAACTCCGGTCGGGTCGGATGAGTCGGGCTCCCGCGGCTCGGCGGTCTACGCCAGCTCGGGGAGGAAGGAGGGGTCGAGGTTGCCTCCACTGATGATCACGGCGACGTGCCGTCCCGTCACCTCCACCGCCCCCGAGCGGAGCGCGGCGGTCGTGGCCGCGCCGGAGAACTCGACGACGAGGTGGTGCTCGTGCAGGAGGAAGCGGGTCGCGTCGTGGATCGCCGGGTCCTCGACGAGGACCACCCCGTCGGACAGCTCCCGGGCGTGACGGAAGGGGAGCGACCCCGCTCGTACGGGGAGGAGGCCATCGGCGATCGAGGCGGTGGACTCGAGGGTGACCGGCTCGCCGGCGTCCAGAGCGGACTTCATCGAGGCCCCACCGACCGGCTCGACCCCCAGGATCGTTGCCTCGGGGCGGAGCCGGCGAACCGTCGCGCACGTCCCCGCGAAGAGCCCGCCCCCACCGACCGGGGCGATCACCGTGTCGACCTCCGGCCACTCCTCGACGATCTCGAGCGCCACCGTCGCCTGCCCGGCGATGATCGCGCGGTGGTCGAAGGGCGGGATCATCGCCATCCCTCGCTCCGCCTGGATCGCCTCGGCGCGCGCCTTCCGCTCGAGCGAGGTCGTGCCCTCGAAGAGCACCTCCGCCCCGAGCGCCCGCGCCCCCTCGACCTTCACCTTCGGGGCGGTCGTCGGCATGACCACGACCGCCGGGATCCCCCGGAGCTGCGCCGCCAGGGCGACCGCCTGGGCGTGGTTCCCGGAGGAGTAGGTGATGATCCCGTTGCGGACCTCATCGTCGGTGAGCTGCCCGACGTAGTTGTTGCCCCCGCGCGCCTTGAAGGCCCCGGCGCGCTGGACGTTCTCGCACTTGAGCCGGACCTCGGCGGCCCCGGTCTCCTCCGTCAGCGCCGGCGAGGGGACGAGCGGGGTCCGCACGACGACCCCCTCCAGCCGCGCGGCCGCCTCGCGAATCTCGTCGAGCGAGACGAGCGGCTCGTCCGGGAGGGGCGTCGTGCGCATCAGTCCTCGCCGGTCTCGGCCTCGTCGGTCTCGGCCTCGTCGACCGCGTACGTCGGGTTGCCCTCCTCGTCGAGGACCGGGTTGCCGTCCGCGTCGAGGATCTGCTCGAGCTCCTCCTCGTCCTCGTCGATGAAGCGGGCCACGTCCATGATCACGTCGCCCTTGTCGAGGTTCACGAGTCGAACGCCCTGCGTGACCCGGCCCCAGGTGCCGATCTCGGCGACCCGTTGGCGGTTCACGACGCCCTTCCGGGTGGTGAACATGAGCTGCTCGTCGTCGTGGACCCCGAGGATCGCCACCACCGGACCGCTCTTCTCGGTCAGGCGGATGTTCATGATCCCCTGTCCGTACCGGCCCTGGATTCGGTAGTCGGCGAAGTTGGTCCGCTTCCCGATCCCCTTCTCGGTGACGACCAGGAGGTTCGCGCCCGGCTCGTCGCGGACCGGGACCACGCCGACGACTTCGTCGCCCTCCTTCAGGCGAATCCCGCCGACCCCGGCGGTCGCGCGGCCCATCTCGCGTGCGTCCATCTCGGGGAAGCGGATCGCCATCCCCTCGCGGGTCGCCATGACGATCTCTCCCTGGCCGTCGGTGACGCGGACCGCGATGAGCTCGTCGCCCTCGTTGATGTTGATCGCGTTCAGCCCGACCGAGCGGACGTTGCCGTACGCCGAAAGGACGGTGCGCTTCACGCGACCGAGCTTGGTCGCGAAGAAGAGGTAGTGCTCGTCGTCGAACTCGCGGATCGGCACCACGGCGGCGATCTGCTCGTCCTGGCTCATGTTGAGCAGGTTGACGATCGGCTTCCCGCGCGACTGACGGCTCCCCTCCGGGATCTCCCACACCTTGAGCCAGTACACCTGGCCGCGGCGCGTGAAGATCATGAGGGTGTCGTGCGCCGAGGCGACGAAGAGGTGCTCGACCCAGTCCTCGTCCTTGGTCGACATTCCCTGCAGCCCGCGTCCACCCCGCTTCTGCGCGCGGTAGGTGTCGACGCCGAGGCGCTTCACGTAGCCCTGACGCGTGACGGTGACGACCATGTCGTCGTCCGCGATCAGGTCCTCCATGTTGAAGCCGCGCGCCGAGATGTTCGTGATCCGGGTGCGGCGCTCGTTGCCGTACTTGTCGGCGACCTGCTGCAGCTCGTCGTGGATGATCTGGTTGCGGCGTTCCTGCCGGGCGAGGATGTCCTCCAGGTCGGCGATCGTCTCGCGGACCTGGGCGAGCTCCTCCTCGAGCTTCTCCATCTCGAGGCCGGTGAGGCGCCCGAGCCGCATGTCGAGGATCGCCTTCGCCTGCCGCTCGCTGAGTCCGAAGCTCTCCTGCAGCTGCACGGAGGCGACGTCGGTGTCGCGCGACCCGCGGATGATCTTGATGACCTCGTCGATGTTGTCGACGGCGATCTTCAGACCTTCCAGGATGTGCTCGCGCTCCTTCGCCTTCGCGAGGTCGAACTCGGAGCGCCGGACGATGACCTCCTGCCGGTGCCCCAGGAAGTGCGTGAGCATCTCCCGAAGCGGCATCACCTTCGGCACCCCGTCGACGAGCGCGAGGAGGATCGTGCCGAAGGTCGACTGCATCTGCGTGTGCTTGTACAGCCGGTTCAGGCAGATCTGCGCGATCGCGTCCTTCTTGAGCTCGATGACGATGCGCATCCCGTCGCGGTCCGACTCGTCGCGCAGGTCGCGGATGTCGGTGAGCTTCTTCTCCCGCACGAGCATCGCGATCTGCTCGATCAGGCGGGACTTGTTCACCATGAACGGGAGCTCCGTCACGATGATCGCGTCGCCCCGATCGTTCGTCTCGATCTCGGCCTGCGCCCGCATGACGATCCGGCCGCGGCCGGTGCGGTACGCGTCCTGGATCCCCTCGCGCCCGCAGACGTAGCCGCCGGTCGGGAAGTCGGGCCCTTCGACGATCTCCTCGAGCCGCTCCTGCTCCAGCTCCGGGTCGGCGAGGAGCGCCTGACACGCCTCGACGATCTCGCCGAGGTTGTGGGGCGGGATGTTCGTCGCCATCCCGACGGCGATCCCGCTCGACCCGTTGATCAGGAGGTTCGGCGCCTTCGACGGAAGGACGGTCGGCTCCATGATCCGGCCGTCGAAGTTCGGCGCGTAGTCGACCGTCTCCTTGTCGATGTCCTCCAGGAGGGAGGTCGCGAGCGGGGTGAGGCGTGCCTCCGTGTACCGGTACGCCGCCGCCGAGTCGCCGTCGATCGATCCGAAGTTGCCCTGCCCGTCCACGAGCGGGTTCCGGAGCGAGAAGTCCTGCGCCATCCGGACCATCGAGTCGTAGACCGCGGAGTCGCCGTGCGGGTGGTACTTGCCCAGCACGTCTCCGACCACGGTGGCCGACTTCTTGTACGCGCGACCGGGGGTGAGCCCCAGCTCGTTCATCGCGTAGAGGATGCGTCGGTGCACCGGCTTGAGGCCGTCGCGCACGTCGGGGAGCGCCCGCTGCACGATCACGCTCATCGAGTAGTCGATGAACGACTCGCGCATCTCGTCCTCGAGCAGGCGGCTCAGGATCGTCTGCCCCGAGCCCACCTCCGCGCTTCCCTCCACCGGGGGCAGCTCCTCGCCGTTCTCCGGTGTCCGATCGTCGTTGTCAGCCATCAGCCTTCTTCACTTCCGGTCGATCATCTGTCCTTCGCGAGCCCGACCCAGCCGCACCCCGTGCAGCGCCGGCGGGAGATACCGGGTCCCATCAGGACCCCGAGGAATCGGTGGACCGCCCTTCTACGGATCCGCTTCGTCTGCTGACCACAGGCGGGGCACCCCCCGTCGGGCAGGCGGCGGACCGAGAGCGTCCTGGCCGCGTGGAAGACCCCGAGCGCGACCCCGGTCACCAGGATCAGAAGCCCGAGCGCGAACCGCTCGGTCGGGACGGTGGCCACCGCCTCCCCACCCATCAGGTCGTTCACCCCTTCGCGGAGGCGGACGACGACGAGGGTGAAGGCGCGCGTCGACATCTCGATGCCGACGACCGTCAGAAGGAGCGCGATGAGGTCCGTGCGCCGCAATCTACCGCCCCGTTCTTCGTTCCGGTCTCGGGTCTCGAACGCGGGGTTCGGGGCCCGGACGAGCCTCCGTCTCCGGAGCCCGATTCCAAGCCTTGAAAATACCGATTCGACGGCCGCGCAGCAACTCGGACCCAGAGGCCGAAAGGCCTGTGCTGACGCGACTTTCGAGTGTCCGGCCGCAGTCGGCTCAGCGACCGCTCGGCGGGGTGCGCAGCTCGATCGACACCGGCTGCGCCGCGGGGGTCACCCGGACCACCCAGTGGGGGGCCTCCACGCGGGCCCAGATCGTCTGAGGCTGGGACCCTCCGACCGCGATGCGGAAGGTGTCGAAGTCACCCGCGGGGACCTGGATGCGCTCGGTGCCCTCGACGCGGACGCGAAGGCGCTGGACCGTGCCCGTTTGCGGGTCGGCGAAGGGGAGCTGGAAGCTCCCGCCCACCTCCAGGTCGGCGACCCAGAGGAGCATCTCCGCCATGTCCCCCACGACGGCCCCCGGGGGGAGGGCGACGTCGATCGGCTCCTCGCCGAGGGCGCTCCGCCGGCTCCCGACCATGCGGCCGTCCCGGAGTTCGGCATCGAGCGTCGCCTCCTGGCCCTGCAGGACGAGGGTCTGCGTGGTACGCAGGAATCCGAAGTCCTCGGCCCCGAAGGTGACCGTCTGGTCGATCGACTGCGGACCGACCGACGTCTCGGAGCGGAGCGTCAGCGCCGAGCCGTCCGCGGAGGCCTCGAGGGTCCGCACCACCTCGCCGAAGGGTCGACCGTTGAGGCGGACGTCGTAGGCGGAGCGGAAGGGGCGCAGCCCCGCGGGCGAGAAGGTCGGCCGATCGTCCGCCGTCGCCCCGCCCTCGAGCTGGGCGAGCGTGATCTCGCGGCCGTCCGCGTCGAGAAGGGTGACCGGCCCGAGCGCCTGCAGCTGCGGTCGGATCGCGAGGGCGTCCCCCGAGACGACGATCAGCATCCGGTCGGCGCGGAGGTAGGACTCGACGGCTCGCTGGACGGTCTCGGCGTCGAGCGCCGCGTAGCGGGTTCGCAGGGCGGTGAGCTCACCCGCGTCTCCACCCCGCGCCCACGTCTCGATCCACCGGACCGCGATCTGCCGCGGGGTCTCGAGCTCGATGGGGAGCGCCCCGACACGACCGTTCCGGACCCGCTCGAACTCCTCGGTCGAGATCGGCTCCCTCCGGAGGCGCTCGATCTCGGCGAGGAGGAGGTCGAGCGCCGCCCCCGCGACCTCCGTCCGGACCGCGGTCGAGGCGACGAAGCGCGGGCCCTCCGGCGTCCACTCCAGCGCCGAGGAGACGCCGTAGCCGAAGCCCTCCTCCTCCCGCATTCGTCGGAAGAGGCGGCTCGCCGGGCCCACCCCGAGGACCCGGTTGGCGAGGTCGAGCTCCGCCTGCGACGCGGCGGCCCGCCGCGGGAGGGCCGTGCCCACGCGGATCTCGGCCTGGACCGCGCCCGGCCGGTTCACGACCACGACCTCCGGCGCGGTGCGGGACACCCCCTCTCCACCCCTCGCCTGGAGAACCGGCTCGCCGTCCGGGGCCCACCCGGCGAAGACCTCCTCGATGCGCCGGCGTGCATCCTCCAACTCGACCGCGCCGGAAACCACCACCCGCATCCCCTCCGGCCGACCGGTTCGCGCCCACGCGGCGACCACGTCGTCGCGCCCGAGCGCCCGGGTCGAGCGGGGGGTCTGTCGCCGGCCTCGTGGGTGGCCCGCGCCCCACGACCGGGCGTCGAAGACGCGGTCGGCCACCGTCGCGGAGGCCCCCTCCAGCGCCTGGAGCGCGGAGAGCGAGCGGGTCCGAATCGCCTCCACGCGCTCGGCGGGGAAGGTCGGGTTGCGGACGACGTCCGCGAGGAGGGCGAGGGTCGAGTCGAGCGCCGAGAGGGGGGTGGCGGCCGTCAGGACGGTGCGATCCGGCACGACGTTCGGGACGAGGGTGGCGCCGGAATGGTCGAGGGCGTCGACGATCTCCGCCGCGCGCCGCGACGACGTGCCCGAGGTGAGGAGGAGTGCGGCGGTGGCGGTCGCTCCCTCCAGACCGTCGGGATCGAGGCCGCTCCCTCGCGGGAAGACGAGGTCGATCGTGACGAAGGGCACCTCGTGGCTCTCGACGAGATCGAGCGTCGCCCCGAAGGAGAGGGACACGCTCTGGATCGTGGGGAGCGTGAAGGGGCGCGCCGGGCGGGGGGAGGGAGGGCCGGACGCCTGAGCGGCGGAGGCCGAGGGGGCGAGGCCGAGCGCCAGAAGCGCGGCGATCGCGCACCGCGCCCGCGCACACCCTCGCGTCCGTGCTGGCGTCGGTGCCTGCGCATCCGCCTGTGCCTGCGCCCCCATCGGTCTCCTCACCGGTCCCCTCCACTCCCCGGGACCGCGACGACGACGGTCCGGTTCTCCGGGGTGAGCCACCGCTTCGCCGCGGCGACCACCTCGTCCACCGTTACCGCCTGCACGCGGTCGAAGGCGCGGTTCGCCTCGTACGGGGAGCCGAAGAAGAGCGCGTACCGCTGCAGGAGCCGGGCTCGTCCCGCTACCGTCCCTCGGCTCTGCAGGGCCCGCACCCGCTGTCGGTTCTTCGCCCCCTCCAGCTCGCGCTCCGACAGCTCCCCGTCGCGCAGCCGCGCGATCTCCTCCTCCACACGCATCTGGAGCGTCGACAGCTCGACCCCGGCGTTCGGCAGTGCGCCGATCTTGAAGGCGCTGGGTCCGCGGCGAACGTCGGGCTGAGCGATCAGCGAGAGGGCGACGCCGTCCTCCAGCACGAGTCGCCGGTGCAGCCGCCCGCTCTCTCCGCCGGCCAGGAGGTCGGCGATCAGGGAGAGGGCGTACTGATCTGGGTGATCTCCCGCCGGCGTCGCCCATCCGAACCAGACGAGCGGGAGCTGCGCGAGCGGGTCCCGGACGACGAGTCTGCGCTCGCCGTCGGTGCGCGGCGCCACCTCCGGGGCTTCGAGCGGGGCGGGCCCGTTCCCTCGCCCGATCGGTCCGAACCAGCGCTCGACCCATACGCGCACCTCGTCTACGGTGACGTCCCCGACCACCACGAGCGTCGCATTCGGCGGCCGATACCAGCGCTCGCCGAAGCGGCGGACGTCGGAGGTCGAGGCCATTCGCAGGTCGCGCACCTCCCCGATCACCGGGTGGTCGTACGGCGCCCAGTCGAAGAGCAGGGAGTCGAGGGCGAGCGCCGCCTCTTGATACGGCTGGTTCTCGAAGCGCTGCCGCCGCTCCTCCGCGACCACCTCGCGCTGCGTTTCGAAGGTGAGCGGGTCGACCACGAGCCGTGCCATCCGCTCCGCGTGGAGCCAGATCGCAAACTCGGCGTGCTCGGAGGGGAGGAGCTCCGAGTACGAGGTCCGGTCCGGCGTCGTCACGGCATCGTAGCGCCCGCCCATCCCGGTGATGCGCGCGTCCATCTCCCCGGGGGCGAGGTTCTCCGTCCCCTGGAAGAGGAGGTGCTCGAAGAGGTGGGCGAAGCCGGTCCGCCCCTCCTCCTCGTGCGCGCTCCCGACCGCGTACCACATCTCGACCGCCACGATCGGCGTCGACGGGTCCTCGGACACGACCACGCGGAGCCCGTTGTCGAGCGAGAAGGTGTCGATCGGGAGCGCCGGCAGCGGGTCGACCGGCGACTGCCCGGCGAGGGGGAGGGCGCCGGCGAGGAGCGCCGCGATCACGAGGCGCCGCGGGCCGGGTCGGAGGAGGCCGGGTCGGAGGAGGTCGGTCGGATCGATCATGGGTCGGGGCGGTCCGGGACGGCGTCGCGGAAGATAGCGCACGACCCGTGCCGCGCCGACGGACGTGGAGATCGCTCGCCGACGATTCCGGAGATCTCCCCACAGCCGGAAGGCCCCGAGGGGTTGGAACTTAGGATCATGGTGGGCTCCGCTCTCCTCTTCCTGGTCACCTCGCAGCTGCCGGCGGACACCCTGCGTCTGCCGGTCGTGGAGGCGTACGACCGGGCGCTGGAGCGCTCGGTCGTGGTCGCGACCGCGGTGGCGCGCGCCGACTCGGTGACCGCCGCCTCCCGGCAGAGCGCGGCGCTCCCGAACCCCGGGCTGTCGATTCAGCTGGAGAACGTCGGCCGAGCCCGGGACGTGACGGGACTCCCCTTCCCCGAGGGGATCGAGGGGCAGGCCTTCTTCTCCCAGCGCCTCCCCTTCGGTCCGACCCGCGCCGGAACGCTCGCCGCCGCACAGGCGAATGCCCGAGCCTTCTCGGCCGACGCGGAAGCGGTCCGCCTCGCCGAGGCGGAGGGGATCGTCGTCGCCTTCGCCGCACTCCTCCGAGCGGACCGATGGGTCCGCGTCGCGGCGCTCGAGCTGCAGGCGCTCACCGACCTTCGAGATCGCCTGCAGCTGCAGGCGGAGGCCGGGAGCGCCTCCACGGGGGACGCGGCCCGAGCCGAACTCGAGGTAGGGCTGGCCGTCACCGAGCTCGCCCGCCGCCGCGCCGCCGCTGCGGTCGCGCGGGCGGAGGTCGCGCGACGACTCGGGGTGGACCCGATGGAACCGGTCTCGCTCCTTGTCGACCGCTGCCCGGCGAGCCCCGACGCCCTCGCGGCCTCCAACCCCGAGGGGGTCCCGGAGCTGCGGGCCGCGCGGGCGCGGGTGGAGGCGGCGGAGGGGCGGGTGCAGGCCAGCCGGGGACAGGCGCTCCCCGACCTGATCCCGCAGTTCGGGCTTCGCAGGGGTGCCGGCTTCAGCGCCCTTTACCTGGGGATGGACGCCACCCTCCCCATCTTCAACCGGGGCCGCGCGGGCACCTCCGCGGCGGAGGCCGGTCGACTCGCGGCGGAGTGGCGCCTCGCCGAGTTGGAGGCGGCGCGCGAGGCGGAGCTGGCGGTGGCCGTGACGCTCCGGTCGAGGGCGTCGAGCCACGCCTCCGAGAAGGTGGCCGAGGGGGCGTCCGGCG
>JANQLR010000076.1 GCA_028280525.1 Longimicrobiales bacterium | reverse complement strand
ACGCCCGCCCCGAGGCACTCCGCCTGCGGCGCGAGCTCGCCCGGAAGGTCTTCCGGCACATCTCCGCCTACGACGAGGCGATCGCGGACTTCCTCACGGGGGATCCGGGGACCGCCGCGTCGAGTGCGAACGGAGAAGCGGGTTCGATGGAGGTCGCCGCGGGCGACACCCGCCCCCCCTTCCGGCTCGAAACCGGGTCCGGGACCGTGCTTCGCTACGGGGAGAACCCCGACCAGGCTGCGACCTTCTACCCCGTCGGCGCGGAAGCGGAGGGGATCGCCGCGCTGGAGCAGCTGCACGGGAAGGCGTTGTCCTACAACAACCTCCTCGACCTGGATGGCGCGCTGCTCAGTCTGGCGCCCTTCGCCTGGTCGCCTCGTCCGGCGGTGTGCATCGTCAAGCACACGACGCCGTGCGGGCTCGGGGTGGGGGAGAGCCTCGCTCAGGCGTACCGGAAGGCGCTCGCCTCCGACCCGGTGTCCGCCTTCGGTTCGATCATCGCGGTCAACCGGACGGTGGACGGGGAGACCGCGGCGGAGATGTCGAAGCTCTTCATCGAGTGCATCGTCGCCCCCGGGTTCAGTGAGGAGGCGTTCGAGACGCTGACCGCCAAGAAGAATCTCCGGCTCCTCGTGGCGCCGACGCGGTCGGAGCCGGTCGAGGGTGAGCCCGCGAGCTGGTGGCCGGGCGCCGACGATCGGGATCGGGGAACGGCCCGCTTCTTGGCGATGCACGCCCGCCGGCCGCAGCCGGAGGTCGTGCGCAGCGTCTCCGGCGGGCTCCTCGTCCAGGACCCGTCGCCGATCCCCTTCTACACCGGCGAGAATCCGGGGTGGACGGTGGCGACGGAGCGGGCTCCGACCCCGCGGGAGTGGGACGACCTCACCTTCGCGTGGGGCGCCGTCTACGGGGTGAAGTCCAATGCGATTCTCCTGGCTCGGGACGGGGCGACAATCGGGATCGGCGCCGGCCAGATGAGCCGGGTCGATTCGTCGCGGATCGCGGTGCGGAAGGCGGCGGACGCGGGGCTCGAGACGGAGGGGGCGGCGCTCGCGTCCGATGCCTTCTTCCCCTTCCGTGACGGGGTCGACGCCGCGGCGGCTGCGGGGGTGCGGTCGATCGTGCAGCCGGGCGGTTCGATCCGCGACGCGGAGGTGATCGCCGCGGCCGACGAGCACGGCATCGCCATGGTCTTCACCGGCCGGCGGCTCTTCCGGCACTGAGCCCCGGTGGGGCGGCGGGCACGGTGCCCATCCGCCTCGGGACCTCTCGAGGATCCTAGTCTGTAATCCTAGGTAGGTGACGACGTAGTCGCATCTGTCCGGGATCGTGGACTCGTGGTGCTTCGGGAGGGAGAATGGGCAGGAGTGCAGGCAGGGGAGCGCGTACGCTCCCGTGGTGGGCGGCGAGGGTGGTACTGGGATGGGTGTCGCTCCTCTCCGGTGGGCTCGAAGGACAGACGATCGCAGGGCGGGTCGTCGATGCGCTCTCCGGCGCCGGGATCGCCTCCGCGGCGGTGGTGGCGCTGGAGCCGCTCTCCGAGGACTCGGCGGCGGTGTTGGGTCGGGTTCTTTCCGACACGGAGGGCCGCTTCTCCCTCGTCCTACCGGACGTCGGGGAGGTTCTCCTCACGGCGACGGTGATCGGGTACCGGGCCTCGGCGCCGACTCCGGTACGGGTCGGGTCGTTCGCCGAGCGGGTGGAGGTCGAGATCCGACTCTCCCAGCAGGCGGTCGAGCTGGAAGGGCTCTCCGTGGTCGCGCGCGGACTGGAGCTGCGCCACCGTCGTTCGGTGGAGGGCTTTCGAGAGCGGCATCGTACACGCCGGCGGGTTGGAGATGCGAAGCTCGTGATGACCAACGAGCCGATCGCGCAGGCTTCCGGCGATGTGGAGATCCTCCTGCACAACATGCTGGTGAACCCGCTCGAGTGCATGGTGACCTATCGGGACGGGATCCCCCTCCCCAAGGCCACCCTCCTCCCCCCGGTCATGTTCGGGACGGGGCGGCGAAGGATCCTCCGGGACGACGCTCCGGGGATGGGGTCGATCGTCGGGGTCGAGTTCTACCGTCGACAGCACGATGCGCCGATGGAACTCCGAGACCGTCGACCCCCCTGCCTGGACCCGGAGCACCTGCTCCGGGACTTCTCCGTCCTCGCCTACTGGACGGGGCGTCCGGACCCCGTCGTCGACCCTTCGCGGATCGAGCTCCGCGTCTACGACGAGGCGACCGGCAGCCCCCTCGACGGACGCGTCTTCCTGGAGGGCTCGGACGGGACGCTTTCGCTCGCCGGCGTCGTCGAGGCGGGCGTCGCCACCATCGAGCTGCCCTCCGACCCCGAGGTGACGCTCGTGGCCCGCGCCGGGGGCTACTTCGATTCGGCGCCGCTCGTCCTGACGACCGAGGACCGCGAGGAGGGCGTCGCCTTCGTCTGGCTTCGGCACATGGACCCTTCCAAGCGAATCGATGCCGTCTACGCGATGCGGGAGGCGCTTCGCGAGAGCGGCGTGAAGACGAGCGCCACGCGCATTCCCCGGGAGATGGCGGTGAAGGTCGTCGATGGGGCCGGCAACCCCCTCGGCGCGGTCCAGGTCTGGTCCGACACGATCCCCATCGGGGTCACCGACGCCTCAGGCTTCTTCCGCACCACCTTCGAAGAGCCCGTACGTACCTCCATCCGACTCACGCGGCTCGGTCTCGCCGAGATGTCGACGGTCATCGACTTCGAACAGTCGGCGCAGGGCGTCCTCCTGCAGACCACCATGCGTCCGGAGGCGATCGAGCTGGAGCCGATCACCGTCACGGCGGTGCAGCCCCGGTTCCTGGCGGATGTCGACGCGATCCAGGCCACCATCCTCCGCGGAGCAGGCCGGTTCGTACAGCGGGAGGAGATCCAGGCACGCGCCTATCCGCGCATCGGGGAGCTCGCGCGGGGGCAGCCCGGGGTCGAGATCCGGAACGGCCGCCCGTACTCCCGCCGATCGCCCCGCTGCGGGCCCATGGCCTTCTTCGTCGACGGTGTGCCGATGATGGGGGACATCAGCGACTACCTGCGCACGAGCAGCACGGACGTGGAGCTGGTCGAGGTCTTCGTGGGAGGCGGCGGGGTACCTGCGCGGTACCAGATGGGGACGAGCCGGTGCGGGGTGGTCGGCATCTGGACCCGCCGGGGCGGACAGGTCGAGCTGAGCGATCTCCTCGACTTCAAGCCGTGGCTGAACCGGAGCGGCGGACGATGAGCGGGCGCCCGTCACGCGACCGCGCCGCACGGCCACGTCGTCCCGACGCTCCACCCGGAGATCCGCGGATGCCGAAGCTGCTCCTGGTCCTCCTCCTCCTCCTTCCGCTCCCCCTCCGCGGGCAGGAGATCGTGGGACGCGTACTCGACGCCTCCACGGATCAGCCGATTTCCTCGGCGCTCGTCACGGCCACGGCCGAGGGTGAGGAGGTGGCCCGGGCGCTGACGGGACCTGCGGGTCGGTTCGTCCTTCAGCTCGATGGGGTGACTCAGGTGGAGGTAACCGCCTCCGTGATCGGCTACCGGACGTCGACCCCGACTCCGGTGGATGTCCTCGGGGTCGCGCGGCGCGTCGAGGTCGAGATTCGGCTCGCGACGGAGGCGATCGAGATCGAGGGGCTCAGCGTGGTGGCTCGAGGTGTGGCACTCCGGCACCTGGCTACGCCGGCGGGATTCCAGGAGCGGTACAGGAACCGCCACCGGGTCGGCGCCGCCAAGCTGTACATGGGCAATGATCCCCTGGTGATGGCGTCCAGCGAGTTCACGGACGTCCTGAGAACCTCCCTCGTCGACTTCCGCGAGGTCGCGCCGCCCGTCCTCGGTTCGGCGCCACGGCGCCAGGTGTTCCGCTGCACCGTGGTCTATCTGGATGGACGGCCGCGCCGTTCCATCGCTGCGGCCCTCGCGGAGCAGCGAACGCTCGGGCAGATCGTGTCTGGCGAACGTCCGCCCCTCCTCGCCAACATCGCCGGCATCGAGATCTACCGCGACCGCATGGACGCGCCGATGGAGATGCGGGGGTCGGAGCCTCCCTGCCTCCTGGCTCCCTTCTTCTCGGTCATCGCGATCTGGACGGGCGAGCCGACCTCGCTCGTCGATCCCGCACTCCTCGAGAAGAGCCCGACGCCGACCCCCGGCTCCCGCGGTGTCTTCCAGATCCGCCTGGCGGACGAGGCGACCGGGGAGCCGCTCGACGGCAGGGTCTTCTGGGTCGAGTCCGGTTCCTCCCCGCAGCTGATCGGACGTGCCGTCGGGGGCGTCGCGGAGGTCGAGCTCCCCAGCTCGGTGGAGGGGACTCTCATGGCGCGGGTCGGGGGATACTTCGACTCCGCACCCGTGGTGGTGACTCCGGCGGAGCGGGAGCAGGGGGTCGCCTTCATCTGGGTTCGCCACGTCGACCCCGCGAGGCGGGCCGACGCGATCGCCGCCGCCCGCGCCGCCGCCGCGATCGGTGACGAGGGGGAGGTTCAGCGAATCGGCACCGATCGGGAGCGGGAGATGGCCGTGAAGGTCCGGGACGGGGAGGGGAATCCGCTCGCCCAGGTCCAGGTCTGGGCGGACACGGTCCCCCTCGGGATCACCGATGGCTCCGGGTTCTTCCGAACGACCTTCGATGAGCCGATCCGGACCGAGATCCGTCTGACCCGCCTCGGGCTCGGAGAGGTCTCGGCCCGAATCGACTTCGAGCAGTCGTCCGAGGGGGTGCTCCTGCAGACGACGATGCGGCCCGAGGCGATCGAACTCGAGGCGATCACGGTGACTGCGGTACCGCGCCGGATGCTCGCCGACGTGACGTCGATCCAGCAGTCGATCCTTCAGGGTCGAGGGAGCTTCGTGGCTCGCGAGTCGATCGAGCTCCGGGCCTTCCCGCCGGTGGCCTCCCTGGTGCAGGGCTTCCCGGGCGTCACCCTGCGCAACGGGGTCCCGTTCTCGCGGCGTGCCCCGGAGTGTAGCGCCATGGCGCTCTTCGTCGACGGGGTGGCGATGCCGGGCGACAACGCAGACTTCTTCCGGACCGGGAGCATGGACGTCGAGCTGGTCGAGATCCATCCCGGGGGTGGGTCGGTTCCGGCACGCTACCAGCAGGGAACGACGCGGTGCGGTGTGGTCGCGGTCTGGACCCGACGCGGGGGCGAGGTCCAGCTCAGCGATCTGCTCGAGTTCCGGCCCGGACGTGAGGAGGGTCGCGAGCGGTGAGGCGTGCGTGCGTTCGTGCTCGGGCGGAGGGGTGGAATCCGGACCTCCGGTGCCCCAAGGCCGCGGGGGGCGGCACATCCCGGGAACCCTGAAGGGATGAGCGCGTACGCGCAGACTGGAAGCCTCACCCTGCCGACGAAGGAGGTGGAGCCTGCCGAGCGGAGTGTCGGGCACCTCGAGACCGCGGAATCGACGTAACGGAGCGCTTCGGTCCTCCTATCTGGTGTCGCTTGTCCTTTCCGTGGCCACGGCTGTGTCGGATGTCTCGGCTCAGCAGATTCGGGGCCGGGTCGTGGATGCGGCGTCCGGAGCCCCGCTCGCGACGGTCGAGGTCGTCGGCCGGCGTCCTGTACCGAGCGACTCCACCTCGACGGTCGGTCGAGCGCTGACGGACTCGGACGGCCGGTTCACCCTGAGCCTTCCGCGGCCGATGGAGGTGCAGCTCACCGCCTCGCTCATCGGCTACGCACCCTCGGAACCCGCAACGGTGTCGGTGGAGGGCTCCGGGCGCTTCGTCGAGGTCGAGATTCGCCTCGCCCGGGAGGCGATCGAACTCGAGGGTCTGACCGTGACCGCACGCGGATTCGAACTGCGCCATCGGGCTACGATCGAGGGGTTCTACGAACGCCAGAGGGACGCACCGCGGGTCGGGAGCCGCCGACTCTATCTGGGCGACGACCCCATGGTCCGGTCCGCCGCGGACATCCCCACGCTCCTCCGGAACGCCTTCCTCGGTTCACGTGGGTGCCTGATCACCTACATCGACGGACGCCCCGTCCGCGACGGCCTGCGGGAGCCTCTCTACGGCGTGGTGGGCTTCGAGTTCTACCGCTTCCACTACGAGGCGCCGCTCGAGATGCGAGCGAAGGCGGGGATCTGCACCGCGACCATGGGCGGGTACAGCGTGATGGCACTGTGGACGGATCGGTCCGGGGCGGTCGTCGATCCCTCCAGACTCCAGCTCCGTGTCCAGGACGAAGCGACCGGCCAGTCCTTGGACGCGACGATCTTCGAGGTTCGAGACGGAGGAGTCGCAGCGGAGATCGCCTCGGTCGAGTCGGGCCTCGGCTGGGTCGACCTGCCCGAGGGGCGGGGCGTCACCCTCGTGGCCCGCAGCGAGGGGTACTTCGACTCGGCGCCGATCGTGATCACGCCCGAGGACCGGAGGCAGGGGGTCGCTCTGGTCTGGATGCGACCCATGAACTCCGGTGCGCGAATCGACACGCCTGGAGTACGCCGGGATGAGCGAGGGGGCGCTCAGGCGCGCGTCCGTCCGCGCGAAAACGGAGGGGGTGGGATTCGAACCCACGAGTCCCGAAGGACGCCGGTTTTCAAGACCGGTGCATTGAGCCGCTCTGCCACCCCTCCAGGTGCCCGGTGCGGGCCGGGGTAAGGTGGGGGATCCCCCCGCGGAATGGAACGGTCGTTGCACAGCTCAGGCGCGGATGCGGAGGGGTCGGGAGACGGACACATCGAGCTGGAGAGGCCGGTTGGGTCGAATCGAAGCCAGGAATCCGGGTAGCCTGCGGTACGTTCGCGGGGCGGCGTTCGCGGTGTTCGCGACCGCGGTCCTCGTCTCCCTGTCCCCTGGAGAGGTCACCGCCCAGGAGATTGGAGGACAGGTCGTCGACGCCGGGACCGGAGCGCCGCTCGCCTCGGCGGAGGTGATCGCCGCGCGAGAGGGGGAGGTGGTCGCCCGGACGCTGACGAACAGCGCCGGGAGGTTCACGCTGATCCTGCCCGAGGCGACCACGGTCGAGGTGTCGGCGTCGCTGATCGGGTACCGGACTTCGTCGCCGACGCCGGTGACGGTCGAGTCCGCCGGGGAACGGGTCGAGGTCCGTATCCGACTCTCCACCGAGGCGATCGAGATCGACGGTCTGACGGTGACCGCGCGCGGCGTCGCCCTTCGCCATCAGGCCACGGTGGAGGGATTCCTGGAGCGGCAGAAGACCGGGACGAGGGTCGGGCCGACCAAGCTCTTCCTCGGGACCGACGGACTGGTCCGTTCCGCCTCGAATCCCCGCGTACTGATGCGCAACACCTTCAGCACCCCCGCCCGCTGCCTCATCACCTTCGTGAATGGGCGGCCGGATCCGAACCTGCTCGACCAGGGCTTCACGGACGAGATCGTCGGCTACGAGTTCTACAAGTACCACTACGAGGCCCCCCTGGAGCTTCGAGCGCAGGCGGGCCAGTGCACGTCGACGATGGGCGTCTACAGCGTCATGGCGCTCTGGACCCAGCCCCGTCCGATGGTCCGAGATCCCGCGACGATCCAGCTGCGCATCCACGACGAGGCGACCGGGCAGCCGCTCCTGGCTCGCGTCTTCGAGGTGCTGGAGGACTCGATGCCACGGCTCGTGGGGGTGATCGAGGACGGGGTCGGAGAGCTCGTCTTCCCTTCGGACGAAGAGGTCGTGCTCGTCGCGCGCTCCGGAGGCTACTTCGACTCGGCGCCGATCCTCCTCACCCCGGAGGACCGGGAGGAGGGGGTGGCGATGGTCTGGATGCGCCACGTGGAGCCATCGAAGCAGTACGAGGCGGTGCAGGCGGCGCGGGAGGCGGCCGCGGCGGAGGCGGGCGTCCAGCGGTTCGCGATGGGCGCCGGACGGGAGGTGGCCGTGAAGGTGCGAGACGGGTACGGCGAGCCGCTGTCGCTGGTGCAGGTCTGGGCGGACACGATCCCGCTCGGGATCACCAACGCCGCCGGCTTCTTCCGCCACACCTTGGAGGAACCGGTCCAGACCTCGATTCGCCTGACCCGCCTGGGGCTGGCCGAGGTGTCGGCGACGATCGACTTCGAGCAGACGGCCCAGGGGGTACTGCTTCAGACCACGATGTACCCACAGGCGATCGAGCTCGACCCGATCACGGTGACCGCCGTTCCCCGCCGGATGCTCGCCGACGTGGAGTCGACCCAGCACTCCATCCTCTCCGGGCGGGGGAGCTTCGTGAACCGTCGCGCGATCGAGGTTCGGGGGTACCCGCCCAGCGGACTGCTGGCTCAGGGTCTGCCCGGCGTGCGGGTCCGGGGAGGCGTTCCCTACTCACGCAGGAACTCCCGGTGCGGTCCGATGGCCGTCTTCGTCGACGGAATGCTGATGATGGGGGATACCTCCGAATTCCTGCGGACGAGCAGCCTGGATGTGGAGCTGGTCGAGATCTACCCCGGCGGGGGATCGGTCCCGGCGCGCTACCAGATGTCGACGACGCAATGCGGGGTGATTGCCTACTGGACCCGGCGAGGGGGTGACGTGCAGCTCAGCGACATGCTCGACTTCCGTCCGTGGCGGAGGGGTGGGGGGACCAGCCGAAACCGGTAGGGGGGCGGCCCCGCCGTCCTGCCGCGCCCTACACGTGTGCCCCGAGGTACCCGCTCAGCCGCAACAGATCGGCGAAGACCCCCGCCGCGGTGACATCGGGCCCGGCACCGGGCCCCCGCACGATCAGCGGGTTCTCCGAGTACCTCATCGTCCGGAACTGGACGATGTTGTCGGTCAGCGCGATCGAGGCGAAGGGGTGGTCGAGCGCGAGCGACTCGAGTCGCACGCTCGCGCGTCCTTCGGCGTCGAGGCGCCCGACGTAGCGGAGTACCTCGCCACGCTCCTTCGACTCGACCCGTCGCGCCTCGATCGCGCCGTCGAAGGTGGCCAGACCCTCCAGGAAGTCGTCGATCGAGCCTTCGGCGAGCTCGCCGGGGACGAGGCTCTCCACCTCCACCTCGTCGAGCTCGAGTTCGAGCCCCATCTCCCGTCCAAGGATCACGACCTTCCGCGCCACGTCCATCCCGGAGAGATCGTCGCGGGGGTCGGGCTCGGTGTACCCCATCTCGCGGGCCTCCCGGACGATCCGGGAGAAGGGGACGGTGCCGTCGAAGACGTTGAAGAGGTACGCGAGCGTCCCGGAGAGGACGCCCTCGATCGAGGCGATGCGGTCCCCGGTCTCCCGCAGGTCGCGGATCGTGGTGAGGATGGGGAGCCCGGCCCCCGCCGTCGTCTCGTAGAGGTAGCGGGCACCTCCCGCCTTCGCCGACTCGCGCATGGCGCGCCAGTACTCGTAGGGGCCGGTACTCGCGCGCTTGTTCGCGGTGATGACGTGGACGCCGCGTTCGAGCCACTCGGCGTAGCGGGCCGACGGGACGTCGCTCGCCGAGCAGTCGATGACGACGGCGTGCGGGAGGTAGTCGGCGTCGACGTGATCGACGAAGCGGTCCAGATCGGCGGCCTCCCCGTCGACCTCGAACTCGGGCCGCCAGTCGTGCAGCGGGACGCCGCCGTCCGAGAGGAGCATGTGGCGAGAGTTCGTGATCCCGCGCACCCGCAGCGTCGCGTGCGTCTCCCGGGCCAGCCGTTCCAGCTCGGGGGCCATCTGGTCGAGGAGGGCGCCCCCGACGCTCCCCGGGCCGATCAGCCCGATCGAGATGGTCCGGGTGCTGAGGTAGAAGCTGGAGTGGACGGCTCGGAGCGCGCGGGTGGCGTCCTTCGAGGCGATCACCGCCGAGATGTTGCGCTCCGAGGCGCCCTGGGCGATCGCCCGCACGTTGACGCTCCCGTGCGCGAGAGCGGTGAAGAGCGTCGCGGCCACGCCGGGACGGTTCTTCATCCCGTCGCCCACCACCGCCAGGATGCAGCAGCCGGACTCGACCTCGACCCCCTCGATCTGGTGTTCGGAGAGCTCGAGGGAGAAGGCGCGCCGGACGACGACGCCGGCCCGCTCCGCCTCCTCCTCCCGCACGGCGAAGCAGATCGAGTGCTCCGAGCTGCCCTGGGAGATGAGGACGACGGAGATGTCCGCCTCCCGGAGCGCCCCGAAGAGGCGGTCGGCGGTGCCGGGTACGCCGATCATCCCGGCGCCCTGCAGCGAGACGAGCGCCATCCCCTCGATCACGGTGACCCCCTTCACGAGGTCGGCCGGGCGCGTCTCGCCCACGATGCGCGTCCCCTCGAGCTCCGGGGTGCGGCTGTTGCGGATCACCAGCGGGATCTGGCGTTCGACGAGCGGCGCCATCGTCCCGGGGTGCAGGACGCGCGCGCCGAAGTAGGCGAGCTCCATCGCCTCGTCGTAGCTCAGCTCGGAGATGAGCCTGGACTCGTTGACGCGACTGGGGTCGGCGGAGCGCACCCCGTCGACGTCCGTCCAGATCACGACCTGCTCGGCGTCGAGGAGCGCGCCCATGATCGAGGCGGAGAAGTCGGAGCCGTTCCGTCCGAGCGTCGTCGGGGCGCCATCGGCGCGGGACGCCACGAAGCCGGTCACGACCATCACGTCCTTCGGCGCTCGCTTCAGGGCGCGGTCCAGCCGGTCGGTGGAGCGCTCCCAGTCCACGATCGGCCCGAGGGCGCCGGGGGCGACGGTGAGGACGGTGCGTGCGTCGAGCCAGTCGGCGTCGTACCCCTGCTCCCGAAGGAGGCGGGCGAGGAGGCGGGCGGACCAGCTCTCTCCGAAGCCGGAGACGAGCGCCTCGGCCTCGGCCGGCGTGCTCCCCAGGAGGTGCAGCGCGTCGAGGACGGAACGGATCGTCTCCTGGTCGGTCGCGATCGCTTCCAGGTAGCCCTCGGCCCCCTCCTCGGACAGAAGTTCCCGCGCGAGCGCTTCATGATGGGCCCAGAGGCCCTCGAGGACCGGACCGGGCTCCGGACCCGCCGGACGCAGCAGGGAGAGCAGGCGGTCGGTCACCCCCGCGGAGGCCGAGACGACCGCGGCGCGGGGCCCGTCGCCGGTGTGCAGGATCTCGGCGGCACGGTGGAACTCGGCCGGCCCGGCCAGGCTCGTACCTCCGAACTTGTGAACGGTCCAGCGGGTCATGCGGTGATCCGGAGTGGGGTGGGTTCGGGGGAGGCTACGGCGGAGCCGCGCGGCACACAACGCGCCCCTCTGCGCGGAGGTCGCCGGGGCATCGCCTCAGAGCTCGACGAAGCTCCTCGATCGTGGAGCCCAGGCGCGGATGCGACCCTCCGGAATGTCGAAGATCCACCCGTGCAGGAGGAGCTCTCCGGCATCGAGGCGGGAACGGACGTAGGGATGGGTCTCCAGGTGCTCGAGCTGCGTGAGCACGTTCCGTTCGACGAGCCGGTCGATCTCCGCGAGCTCCTCCGCGTGCAGCTCGTCCTCGCTGAGACCGACGAGCGAGCGGGATCCGGGTGGGCGGGTCGGCGTCGTGTCGAGTCCGGCGTGCGCGAGCCAGCCCCGGACCATCGGCAGCTCGGCGAGCACCTCCGGGTGCATCATCGCCTTGATCGCGCCGCAGTTGGAGTGCCCACAGACGATGATGTGCCGCACGCGCAGGACCGAGACCGCGTACTCGAGCGTTCCGCCGTCCCCGTTCAGGCACTCCTCGTACGGCGGCACGATGTTCCCGGCGTTGCGGATGACGAAGAGGTCGCCGGGGAGCGCCGACACGATCCGGTCCGGGACGACGCGCGAGTCGGAGCAGGTCAGGAAGAGGGTGTTCGGGTGCTGCTCTTCGGCGAGGGCGCGGAGCCGCTCCGCGAGTTCGGTGTGCCCCTCGTCGCGGAAGCGGTGGTACCCGTCGATCAGCCTCTGCATGGCGGCTCGAAGCGGTCGTGAAGGCGAAGGGGAAGCGCCGCGCCTCCCCTCATCCGTCGTTCAAGCTAGCTCCCCGGGAAGGAGCCCGCCGGGGGGCTCAGCCGATCAGCGAGAGCTGCTCCGGGTGGACCGCCGCTCGCCCGGTCCCTAGGGGATTGCCGGGGGCCTCCGGCGCCTCCCGCAGAATCCGGCCCGCCGCCGCCATTCCGCTCAGGAGCGCCCCCTCGACCCGGCCGCCCGAGCACCAGTCGCCGCAGGCGACGAGGCCGGCTTCGGGGGCATGGAGGGAGAGTCCGTCCACCGGGCCGGCGGCGAGCGCGTAGCGCCAGAGGTGGGCTCGGGAGAAGGCGACGCGGGACGAGCTGGCGCCGAAGCGCTCCCGGAAGGCCTCCACGAGGACCCGGATGACGTCGACGGGGTCGGTCTCGAGGTGGGCCGCCGTCCACTCGGGGCCGCCGTGGAGGACCCACGCCTCGCCGCTTCCCGAGCGCCGACCGGGCTTGGACGGCTCCCGCGCCGCCCAGGTGAGGGGCGAGTCGGCGACGAAGGCGCCGTCGGGGCGGACCCCGGTCGGGCCGTCGAAATCCACCATCGCCGACCAGCAGGGCGCCATCTGGACCGCTGCCACCCGCCGCGCGAGCTCCGGGTCGAGCGACTCGACGAGGGGCGCGATCTGTGGGGCGGGGAGGGCGAGGACGACGCGATCGAAGGTGCCGAGATCGGTTCCCGTGTCGTCCAGGAGGCGGAGGGGGGAAGCTCCCGACCCCGCGGCGGCGTCGCGCGTTGTGGCCTCGATTGCCGCCACCCGCACCCCCGTCCGCACCGCGAGATCGCCCGCCAGGTGCTGGGGGAGCGTAACCATCCCCGGCGTCCCGACCCACCTCGGCCCGGGCGTTGCGGGCTCGATCCCGACCGCGGTCGAGCGAACCAGCTCGCCGGTCCACTCCCGCACGACCCCGTCGTCGATCCACGATTCGAGGTAGGGGAGCAGGCGAGAGTCCCGGATGGTGAAGAACTGCGTCCCGTGGTCGAAGCGGCGCTCCCCGTGCTCCCGGGTGTTCATCCGGCCCCCCGGCCGCCGCCCCTTGTCGAAGACGATGACCTCGAGACCGTGGTCGACGAGCGCCCGGGCGGCCATCAATCCCGACAGACCCGCTCCGACGACCGCGACCCGAGGGGGGTCGGGCCACGCCGCGCGTGCCGTCCGCGCGCCGTACTCCGAGGGGGGAAGCCGCTTCGCGTGCACCCGGGTGTCGCGTGGCCGAACCGTCCCGACGACCGGCTGTTCGGGTTCGAAGGGCCGGTCGAACTGGCCGAGGCACCAGAGGAGCCCGCCGTAGGACGAGGGGTCGCGCCCGTCGAGGGCGTAGCGGTGGTTCAGGTCGACGAGCCGGTCGAGGGCGTGCTGCGCGTCCCGGCTCCACCCGAGGAGCGCCTTCCCCCACGTCATGCGCACGTTGTTGTGCAGCTCGCCGTGGCGGAGGAGGGAGTGCTGTGCGGCGTCCCAGAGGGTGTCGCCGGTGCGGCCCCGGGCGAGTCGCTCCCACGAGTACACCGTCCGTGCGTCGCCCTCGTGCTTCTTGAGCGTCTCCACGGCCCAGTCGGGAAGCGCATCGAGGCTCTGGTGCTCGGGGTGGGCCGCGCAGAAGGCCCAGGCCAGCTCCCGCCAGACCAGGAGCTCGTCGAGGTACTTCTCGGCGCCCTTCCCGCCGTGCTCCCACGCCTCCCGCGCGATGCGGAAGGGGGAGACGTGGCCGTAGTGCAGGTAGGCGCTCATGCGGCTCACACCCGGTCGCAGGGCATCGTTCCGGGCGCCGGCGTAGCGAGAGAGCCCCGTCGAGCGGAATCGGTCCCAGCGGGCGTATCCGGCGCGGCGCCCGCCGGGCGTATGCGCGATGGGGCCGACCGTGTGGTCGATCTCGCACGTCGCGATCAGCTCGGCGAAGTCCGCGGTCTCGAGATCGATGGCGTCGAACGGGAGTTCCGGGACGAAGGCGGGGTGGGCCGGCTCGATCTCGCGCGGCGAGGTGCGCAGCCGGGCCTCCTGGACGCACTGCACCGCCTTCCGGAAGCGGAAGGCCCGGAGCGTCTGGTCGGCGCGGACCGTACGCATCGGCACGTGGCACGCGGCGTCGACTGCCCAGACTTCCCGGCCCGCGGCCTCGGCCAGATTCCACGTCCAGTCCTCGATCGGCGCGGTCGGGAAGTCCTCGGTGACCACCGCGGCAGCGCGGCCGGCAAGCTCCACGAGGTGCGGTCCGCGATGCCCCGGCCGCTCGAGGTGGAAGGCGTAGCCGATTCCGCGCTCGGCGAGCTCGGCCTGGACATCTCGGGCCCCCTCGAGGATGAAGCGGTGGTGGCGGTCCGAGGCGTAGTCGTACCGCTCGGAGAGGGCGTGGTAGACGAAGACCGGGCGGTCGAGCGCGCGACCGAGTTCGAGTGCGACGTCGAGGGCGGGATTCTCGTGTGCGCGCACCGCGACCCGCATCCAGTAGAGAACGAAGTCCCCGTCGGGCTCGAGGAAGAGGGCGTCGATCCCGGCCTCCACCCCGTCGGGGACGATCCGATGAACCCGCTGCGGGCGGTCCTCGCCGAGGGCGCCGCGAAGGTGCTCGGGCGTCACGTCGAGCGGACGGTCCCGAGCCCGCCGTCGACGCCCAGGGTCTGGCCGGTGATCCAGCTCGCGCTGTCGGAGA
>JANQLR010000063.1 GCA_028280525.1 Longimicrobiales bacterium | reverse complement strand
AACTCCCGCTCCCGCTTCCGATGCCGATCCGACTTCCGGAGCACGTTCAGCCCCGAGGAGACGGCGAGGGTGTGGAGCCAGGTCGAGAAGGCCGCATCGCCCCGGAACTGCGCCAACCGGGAGTGCGCCCGGATGAAGGTCTCCTGCGTCATGTCGCGGGCGAGATCCTCATCTCCGGCCATCCGGAAGGCGAGCCGGTAGACGCGGTCGACGTGTCGGTCGTACAGCACCCGAAACGCCTGCCCGTCGCCGCCCCGCGCCCGTTCGATCAGCTCAGCTTCGTTCACCGCTCCCCACTCTTCACGGCCCCTCGTCCTCCTCCTGACGACCGTGGGACACGATGGATGCGCCAACGGTTGCGGGCGGTCGATCCGGGGATTGAGGCCCCCGCCCCGCCCTTCGATGTTCCGGGATGAACCGTCGCTTCCTTCTCGCGCTCTTCGGAGGCGTGGGCGGCCTCCTCGTCGCCCTCGCGCTGCAGCCGCCCCGGGCCCCCGGAGCGGACTTCCTCCAGCCCGCGGGACCACTCCTCCCGCAGCCCTTCCCCGCGCCCGAACTCGCCCTGCTCACGCCGGAGGGGGACACCGTGCGGACGGCGGACCTCGAGGGCGCGCCTGCGGCGCTCTTTTTCGGCTACACCCACTGCCCGGACGTCTGTCCGATCACCCTCGCCCAGCTCGCCCGCGTTCGCTCCGAGCTCGGCCTCGACGCCGAGCAGTTCCGGATCGTCTTCGTCACCATGGACCCCGCACGCGACACTCCGGAAGTCCTTCGACGCTTCGTGGACGGGTTGGGCGGCGGGGTCCTCGCGCTGCGCGAGGAGGAGGCGGAGGTCTGGCGTCAGACGAATCAGCTCGGGATCTATGCGAAGAAGGGGCCGCCGATCTACCCGGACGACCCGGACTCCTACCTCATCGACCACACCGCCCGCACCTACCTCCTGGACGACGCGAGCCAGGTCATCGCCTCGCTCGACCCGATGGCCGCTCAGGAGACGGTGCGGGAGACGGTGGAGGCGGTCCTGCGCGCGATCGAGGAGCGCTGACGCCGCTTCCCCGGTCAGCCGTCGCGACGGCGCGGCAGCTCGATCCTTGCCCGGGCACCCCGCTCCGCCTCGCCGCGGTTCTCCAGCCCGAGCGTGCCCCCGTGCGCCTCCACGATCTGCCGGGACAACGCGAGCCCGATCCCCGAGCCCCCCGGCTTCGTCGTGTAGAAGGGCACGAAGAGGTCGCTCGCATCGGCGACTCCGGGTCCGGTGTCCTCGACGAAGAGGACGACGCTCTCGGGCTGGAGCCGCCACCCCACACGCACGCGGTCCCAGTCCTGCAGGCCGTCGTCGAGGGAGGCGTCGACCGCGTTTCGGATGAGGTTCACCAGCACCTGCTCCAGCTGATCCGGATCCGCGTCGATGATCACCTGCCGACCCGGGTCGATCTCGACCGGCAGTCGACGCTCGAGGCCCGCGACTCTGCGCACGAGCGGCCCGATCTCGACCTCGACGAGCTCCGGTTCGGGCAGACGGGCCAGCTTCGCGTACGTCGCCATGAAGCGTCCGAGCGACTCGGCGCGCGACTGGATCACGTGGAGCCCGCTCTCCACGTCCTCCTCGAAGTCGTCGGGGCGGGCCTCCTTGGCCAGGAGGGTTCGGAGGCTCCCGGAGATCGACTTGATCGGCGCGAGCGAGTTGTTGATCTCGTGCGACAGGACGCGGATGATCCGCTTCCACGCCTGCCGCTCCTCCTCTCGCAGCGCCCGCGACAGATCCGAGAGGACCAGCAGCTGCAGGCGGGCGCCCTCCTGGCGCACCACGCTGCGCCGCAGCTCCCACCGGCCCTGCCCCCCCGGGTACGAGAGCTCGAGGGTCCGCGGCGTCGGACCGGTCAGCGCCTCGTCGAGCCGCAGTTCGAGGGCGGTGCGATCGAGGAGCTGCTCCGCGCTCTGGCCGAGGAGCGTCTCTCCGGCGCGGTTGACCAGCCGCAGGCGGTTCTCGTCGTCGTCGAAGGCGAAGAGGGCGACGTCGACCGCCTCGAGCACCTTCCGCAGCGTCTCGGTGGCCTCGACGGCGCCCAGGCGCTGTTCCCGGAGGATCTCCTCGAGCGCGTTGAGCTCCAGGAAGGTGAGAGACAGGGCGTCGGAGGCCTCGATCTCGGGAACGCGGGCGCGGATCGAGAAGTCGCCCTCGCGCAGGGCGGCGAGCATGTTCGCGAGCGTCTGGAGTGGCCGGACCACCCGGGCGCGCAGGGCGAGCACGGTGG
>JANQLR010000053.1 GCA_028280525.1 Longimicrobiales bacterium | reverse complement strand
GTCGTAGGCGGAGATGTGCCGGAAGACCTTCCGGGCGAGCTCGCGCCGCAGGCGGAGTGCCTCGGGGCGGGCGTGGTCGTCGCCTTCGTCCACGGCGCGCAGGACGGCGGGGTAGTCGCTCGGGTCCACCACGACGAAGACCCCGGAGTGGTTCTTCGCCGCCGCCCGGATCATCGTCGGCCCGCCGATGTCGACCTTCGCCATCGCCTGCTCGACGGTGGCGCCGGGCTCCGCGACGGTCTCGCGGAAGGGGTAGAGGTTGACCGCCACCAGGTCGATCGGGCCGTACCCCTGGGCCGCCAGCTCCTCCAGATCGGTCGGCACGTCCCGGCGGGCCAGGAGTCCCCCGTGCACCGCGGGGTGCAGCGTCTTCACCCGGCCGCCCATCATCTCGGGATGGCCGGTGACCTCTGCCACCTCGGTGACCTCCACCCCGGCCTCCCGCAGCGCGCGCGCCGTGCCCCCGGTGGAGAGGATCTGCCACCCTCGCTCTGCGAGGGCTCGACCGAAGTCGACGATTCCGGACTTGTCGGAGACGGAGAGGAGTGCGCGGCGGGCCATGGTGTGCGTGCGGAGGGGGTGGGAAGGTCAGGTAAGGGGCGGATCGGTCGGGATGAAGGCCTCGGCCCCGGCGTCGAGAGGTCGGACCTTTTCGTTGCGCTGGATCGCGCGACAGAGGTGCGCGGCGACGCGGGGATAGAGGCGGTGCTCCACCTCCAGCACGCGTGCGGCGAGGGTCTCGGGCGTGTCGCCCTGCAGGACGGGAACGGGCCACTGCGCGAGGATCGCCCCGCGGTCGTAGATCTCGTCGACGAGGTGCACGGTCGGCCCGGTCAGTCGAGCGCCGGCGTCGAGGACGGCCCGGTGCACGTGCATCCCCCACATCCCCTTCCCCCCGAAGGCGGGAAGGAGCGCCGGGTGGATGTTCAGGATTCGTCCGCGCCATCGCTGGACGACGCCCGGCGGCACGAGGCGGAGGAAGCCGGCGAGGAAGATCACCTCGACCTCCGCCTCCTCCAGCGCCTCGACCAGCTCGGCGTCGACCTCGTCCATCTCGCGAAGGCGGAAGGAGACGACGCGGGAGTCCACCTGGTGGGAGCCGGCCCGTTCGATCGCGCCCGCCGAGGCCCGGTCCGATACGAGGAGGACGATCTCGTACGGCGCGCTGGAGCCGCGCTCGGCGTCGAGGAGTGCCTGGAAGTTCGACCCGGAGCCCGAGGCGAAGACGGCGGCACGGACCGGCCGGCTCATGCGAAGCCCGACCTCCCGCTCACCAGGAAGGGGTTCGAAGCCCGCTCGCGGGCGACCGTGGTCTCCGGCCCGTGACCGGGGAGGAGCCGCGTGGCCTCGGGGAGCGTCAGCACCTGATCTCGAATCGACGCCATCAGGGTGTCCAGGCTCCCACCGGGCAGATCGGTCCGGCCGATGCTCCCGGCGAAGACGACGTCGCCGACGAAGGCGACCCCTTCGTCGACCTGCACGAAGAGGACGTGGCCCGGTGCGTGCCCGGGAGCGAAGCGCACCCGGAAGCGAAGATCCCCTCCGAAGTCGAGCTCCTCCCGCTCCCCGAGGTCCAGCACGGGGTCCTCCGGGAGGCGGGGCGCCGGCATCCCGAACATCGCCGCCTGCTGTCCGGCCGCCTGCCAGAGCGGGAGGTCGAGGGGGTGCAGATGGACCGGGATCTCCGGGAGAGCCGCCCGGACGGCGCCGAGCCCGTCGACGTGATCGAGGTGGGCGTGCGTCAGGAGGACCGCGTGGAGCTCCAGGCCCTCCCGCTCGCAGAGCGCGACGGCCGCACCGGAGCCGGCGCCGGCATCGACGAGGACCGCCCCGCGGCTCTCGGCGCAGATCGCGAGCCAGCTGTTCTGGGCGAAGGGCCCGGCTTCGAAGCGTTCGATCCGCACGTCAGCGGCCCGACCGGATCAGGCGCAGCCGCATCCGCTCGACCGAAGGCCGGCGGCCTCGAGGCGCGCCTCCTCCTCGGAGGGAGGCGTCCAGCCACCGGAGAGGTCGAGCATGCGCTGGAGCGCGCGGGCCGCGCCCTCCTGAACCGAGGGGTCGAGCGTGACCTCGTGCTGACGGTGGTCCAGGCACCAGGCCAGCTTCGCGAGGGTGTTCATCTTCATGTTCCCGCAGATCGCGGCCCCGGAGAGCGGGACGAAGGTCTTCAGCGGGAAGCGCTTCTTCATCCGATCGACGAGGCCGCGCTCCGTCCCGAAGATCACCGCTTCCTCCCGCTCCGCGATGTCGACCATCCCGGCGGTCGAGGTCACGATGTCCGCCTGCTCCAGCAGGTCGGCGCGCGCCTCGGGGTGGACGACCACCTTCGCCTCCGGGTGCGCCCTGCGGGCGGCGGCCAGCTCCTCCAGGACCATGTCGTCATGGACGTAGCAGTAGCCGTCCCACGCCACGATGTTCTCGCGCCCCGTCTGCTCGGCGGCGTACGCGGCCAGATTCCGGTCGGGGACGAAGAGGATCGTCCGGTCCTCGGGGATCGACTCGACCACGCGCACCGCATTCGACGAGGTGCAGCAGATGTCCGAGAGGGCCTTCACCTCGGCGGTCGAGTTGACGTACGCCACCGTCGCGGCCCCGGGGTGCTGCGCCTGGAGTCGGCGGAGGGCATCCCCGGTCACGAAGTCCGCCATCGGGCACCCCGCGCGGAGGTCCGGCATCAGAACGGTCTTCTCGGGCGAGAGCACCTTGGCGGTCTCGGCCATGAAGTGAACGCCGCAGAAGACGATGACGTCCGCCTCGGTGTCCGCCGCCTCCTGCGAGAGCCCCAGCGAGTCGCCCAGGTAGTCGGAGACCTCCTGGATCTCCACCCGCTGGTAGTTGTGCCCCAGGATGACCGCGTTCAACTCCTCCTTGCGGGCACGGATGCGCTCGACGAGGGCGTCCGCCGGGAGGGCGGCGTAGTCGAGAGGGGTCTCGAGTCGGTCGGTGAGGGTGGAGCTCATGCGGGGTCGGCCTCGGAGGAATCGACGTCGCCGGAAACGAGACGCGGGCCCGGGGGATTCCGTCCCCTCGGGCCCGCGACGTCTCGACGGAGGGGCTTCAGACGGTGAAGGAGGATCCGCAGCCGCAGCCGCCCGAGGCGTTCGGGTTCCGGAAGGAGAACCCGGATCCCATCATGCTCGTGATGTAGTCGATCTCGACGCCGTCGAGGTACTGGGCGCTGAAGGGATCGACGAAGATCCGTACACCGGCCTCCTCGAAGATCTCGTCGTCATCCTCCGCACGGTCCTCGATGTTGAGGCCGTACTGGAAACCGGAGCACCCTCCGGGGAGGACGGCGACCCGAAGGCCGGCCTCCGCATCGGACCCGTGCTCGTCGATGAACTGCTGGACCTTTCCGACCGCGGTCGGAGTCAGCGACAGCATGCTCATGAAGCTCTCCTGCTCATGGGATTCCACACGCCGTACCCTACCATCGGCGCGCGCCGGACGTTCCCGTCCGAACCAGTGCCGCAAGCTACCCGAAGGCCCGCGGGGGGTCAACGCGATCCAGGGGCCACCGGCGCTTCGTCCCGGGCCTTGATCGTGCGGGCCGCGTCGAGGAGGTCGTCCACCACCTCGACCCCCTCGGGAAGCGTGCCGGACGCCTCGGTTTGCGCACCGTACCCGGTCCGCACCAGGAGTCCCCGCCCCCCCGTTTCCAGCGCCGGCAGGACGTCCGACGCCTTGTCGCCGACGTACCACGAACGGGCCAGATCCAGGCCGAGCTCGCGTGCCGCTTCCCGGTGCATCCCGGTGCCCGGTTTCCGGCAGGGGCAGCGCCCCGAGTAGTCCGGATGGTGGGGGCAGAAGCGGGTGGCGTCGACGGACGTTCCGGCGCGCTCGAGTTCGCGCTCCACCCGCGCGGCGACGGCGCGGTACTGCTCGGGGGTGATGCGCCCACGGGCCAGCCCCGACTGGTTGGTCACGATCACGAGGCGGTAGCCGAGAGAACGCAGCGTCCGCAGCGCCTCGGGCACGCCGGGGAGCAGCTCGACACCCTCCGGGTCGGTCGGGTAGTGGGCGTCCCGAATGAGGGTGCCGTCTCGATCGAGGAAGACCGCGGGAGATCGGACGCGGCTCACCCCGCCCTCCCTCCTCCCGGGGCCGTCGCGACGATCGTCTCCACGAGGGCGTCGACCTCGTCGGGGAGGACGGTACGGAGGTCGAGGAGCCAGCCGTCCCCTTCGATCCGCCCCACGAGGGGCAGGAGAGGGTCGGCGACGGTCCGGGCGCGCGCCGCCCAGCCGGAGAGGGACTCGTCCCCGTCCCCCTGCAGCGTCAGCCGCATCGCGGCCGAGGGGATTTCGTGGTCGGGGAAGGTCCCGCCGCCGACCCGACCGGTCGTCGCAACCACCTCGAGCCCGACCCCTTCGCCCAGTCGACCTCGGAGTCGCTTCGCCACCGGCGCCGTCCTGCCCCGGAGTGCCTCGGCACCCTCCGCGATCGCGCGGAGCGTCGGCACGCCCTCGACCGCGCTCTCCGGGTCCCGGTAGAGGCGCAGCGTCGCGGCGAGGGCGGCAAGGGTCCCCTTGTCGACCCGGAAGGCGCGACAGAAGGGGTCGCGCCGCATCCGGGTGAGGATCTCGGTGCGGCCGACGATCAACCCGGCCTGCGGCCCCCCGAGGAGCTTGTCTCCGGAGAAGACGACGGCGTCGACTCCCGCGGCGACGCTGCCGCTCGGCGTCGGCTCCTCGGGAAGCCCCAGTCGCGCCGGTGGCAGGAGGAGCCCCGAGCCGAGGTCGTGGAGGACCGGCAGGTTCCGCTGGCGGCCGAGAGCAACGAGCTCGTCGAGGCCCGCCTCGGAGGTGAAGCCGGAGAGGGCGAAGTTCGAGCGGTGCACCTTCAGGAGCGCCCCGACCGAGATCGACTCCGAGGCGTCGCGGTAGTCGGCGAGGCGTGTCCGGTTCGTCGTGCCGACCTCCCGCAGCGTGCACCCGGCCCGCTCCATCACCTCGGGGATGCGGAAGCCGCCCCCGATCTCGACGAGTTCGCCCCGCGAAAGGACGACCTCTCGGCCGCGGGCAGCGGCCGAGAGGGCGAGGATCAACCCCGCCGCGCAGTTGTTGACGACGAGGGCGTCCTCGGCGCCGGTGAGTTCGCACAGGAGTTCGCGGGCGT
>JANQLR010000052.1 GCA_028280525.1 Longimicrobiales bacterium | reverse complement strand
CCGAGCCGGCGGCGCTGAACGCGCCCGACACCCCGGTCCGACGGTTCCGGAAGCCGCAGCCGGCTGCGAGCGCCGGACCCGGCGGTCGCGTCCGCATTCAGGCCGAGGGCTACACCGCCGACGGACGACGCAACCAGAAGGACAAGAAGAAGAAGGGACGTCGCGGCGTCGATCAGGGCGCGGTCCAGGACAACCTCCAGCGCGTCATGGCCGAGCTGAAGGGCGGGGGCGGGAAGAAGAAGCGCCGCCGCAAGGGCCGGATGTCCAAGGAGGAGCAGGAGTTCGAGCAGCTGGTGCAGGAGGAGGAGCGCGAGCGCGAGGCCAAGACGGTCCGCGTGAACGAGTTCCTCACCGTGGCCGAGCTGTCGGAGCTGATGGACGTCGGCGCGACCGAGATCATCGGCGCCGCCTTCAAGAACCTCGGGCTGATGGTCACGATCAATCAGCGGCTCGAGTTCGAGCAGATCGAGCTCCTCCTCGACGAGTTCGGCTACACCGCCGAGCGCGAAGAGGAGTACACCGCGACCGAGGCCGAGGTGGAGGAGGAGGAGGACGAAGCGCTCCTGCAGCCGCGTCCGCCGGTCGTGACGGTCATGGGGCACGTCGACCACGGAAAGACGCTCCTCCTGGACCGCATCCGCTCCACGAACGTGGTCGCCGGCGAGGCCGGGGGCATCACGCAGCACATCGGTGCGTACCACGTGGAGGTCGGCGAGCGCGGGGTGTCCTTCCTGGACACGCCGGGTCACGCCGCCTTCACCGCGATGCGTGCCCGCGGTGCGGACATCACCGACATCGTGATCCTGATCGTGGCTGCCGACGACTCGGTCATGCCGCAGACGATCGAGGCCATCTCGCACGCCAAGAGCGCCGGGGTGCCGATGATCGTGGCGATCAACAAGGTCGACCTGCCCGCGGCCGACCCGGCGCGGGTGAAGCAGGAGCTCCTGCAGCACGACGTGCAGGTGGAGGACTTCGGTGGAACGGTCCTCTCCCAGGAGATTTCCGCGAAGAAGGGGACCGGGATCGACGACCTTCTAGAGAAGGTTCTCCTTCAGGCCGAGCTCCTCGAGCTGAAGGCGAACCCGGACCGCGAGGCGGTCGCCGCCGTGATCGAGGCCCAGCTCGACGTCGGGAAGGGGCCGGTCGTGACGGTGATGGTGCAGAAGGGAACGCTGCGGGTCGGAGATTCCTTCGTCGTCGGCATGTACGACGGCCGGGTGCGCGCCCTCCTCGACGAGCGCGGGCAGCAGGTCGACGAGGTCGGCCCCGGCGTGCCCGTTCAGATCCTCGGGTCCGGCGGCGTGCCGCAGGCCGGAGATTCGCTCCAGGTCATGGACGCGGATCGGGCGGGGGACATCGCCCAGACGCGTCAGCGACTCGACCGCGAGAAGCAGCTCCGGGTGAAGGAGCGCGGCCTCAAGCTCGGCGACTTCAGCCAGCTCATGGCCGACGGTGGCTCCGGCACCCTCCCGCTCGTCATCAAGGGAGATGTGGACGGGTCGGTGCAGGCAGTCGCGGACGCCCTCGAACAGCTCTCCACCTCGGAGGTGCAGGTCGAGATCGTCCACCGCGGGGTCGGCGCCATCAACGAGTCCGACGTGCTGCTGGCCGAGACGACCAAGGCGGTCATCATCGGCTTCCGCGTCCGGCCGGACGCGAAGTCCAGGAACCAGGCCGAGGACGCCGGGGTCGACATTCAGACCTACGACGTCATCTACAACGCGGTCGACGACGTCCGGGACGCGCTCGAGGGGATGCTCTCCCCCGAGCAGCGCGAGGAGATCATCGGGACCGCCGAGGTCCGCGAGATCTTCAAGGTCTCGAAGGTCGGGACGATCGCCGGTTCGTACGTCACGCACGGCGTCATCGAGCGGAAGGGTCAGGCCCGCCTGGTCCGCGACGGCATCGTGGTCTACGAGGGCGGCCTGAGTTCGCTGAAGCGCTTCAAGGACGACGTCCGCGAGGTCCGCGAGGGCTTCGAATGCGGGATCGGCATCGAGAACTTCAACGACATCAAGGTCGGCGACGTGATCGAATGCTACCGCGTCGAGGAGATCGCCCGTACGCTCAAGGAGAGCGCCGAAGCGGATCAGTGATCCCCATAGCGCGAACAGGCCCTAGCCGGGCAGGGGGGTCGGGCGGGGGCACTCCGCCCGGCCCCTTTCGCTTCCCCGAACGCCATGCACATCGCCGTGGAGACCTTCCGGCTCGGGATTCCGGGCGCCGACTCGCTCAAGGCGAAGCGGATGGTCGTCAAGTCGATCAAGTCGAAGATCCGCAATCGCTTCAACGTCTCGGTCGCCGAAACGGGGCTGCACGACGTCCCGCAGTCCGCGGAGATCTCCGTCGCCGTCGTGGCGGACGGACGCGGGGCGGCGGACTCGGTTCTGGACCACGTCGACGGCTGGATCGAGGCGGACGGCCGCGTCCTCATTCACCACACCCATCGGGAGTTTCGCTGAGATGAGCGCAGGCCGGAGGGTCCAGCGACTGAATGCCCAGCTGCAGCGGGAGCTCGCCGACCTCCTTCGCAGGGAGGTGCGGGACCCCCGCGTGAGCGGGGTCACCGTGACCCGGGTCTCGATCACCCCCGATCTGTCGATCGCGCGGGTCTTCGTGCGCACCCTCTCGGGAAAGGGCCTCGATCAGGCCCTCGAGGGGCTGACCGCCGCTGCACCCTTCCTGCGGCGCGGGCTCGGAGGACAGCTGCGACTACGACGGGTGCCCGAACTCGACTTCATGGAGGACCGGTCGCTCGAGCAGGCGATGCGGATCGAGTCCCTCCTGCACGACGTGCGCCCGGACGGCGGGTGGACGGAGGGATCCGACGGGGACGAGGACGGCGAGGGCGCCGACGAATGAGCCTCGGCCGCATCCTCCTGGTCGACAAGCCGGCGGGACCCACCTCGCACGACGTGGTCCAGGTGGCGCGTCGGGCGCTCGGCGAGCGTCGCATCGGCCACACCGGGACGCTCGATCCCTTCGCGTCGGGGCTGATCGTTCTCTGCATCGGCCGGGCGACGCGACTGGCCCAGTATCTGACGGGTCGTCCGAAGCGCTACCGGGCCACGCTGCGCCTAGGGGTCTCGACGGACACCCTCGACCCGGAGGGTCGGGTCGTCGACACCCGCGAGGTGCCCACCGAGCTGGATCCGGAACGTCTCGAGGGGGCGCTCGCCGCGCTTCGCGGAGAGATCGACCAGCGACCGCCCGCCTTCTCCGCCAAGAAGCGCAGGGGCGAACGGGCGTACGAGAAGGCCCGGCGGGGGGAGGAGGTCGAGCTGGAGCCGGTCCGCGTGACCGTGCACGAACTCGAGGTCACCCGCATCGCGCTCCCCGAGCTCGACCTCGTGTCGACGGTGTCGAGCGGGACGTACATCCGGGCGCTGGGGCGCGATCTCGGGGAGGCGCTCGGGACGGGAGGACATCTGACCGCGCTGCGGCGGACCGCCGTGGGTGACCTCTCCGTCGAAGGGGCGATCGGGCTCGACGAGCTCCGGGAGGTCCCGCCCACCGACGATCACCCCGCGTGGCGGACCCCGCTCGAGGCGATGGGCGATGCCCCGTCGATCGAGGCGGACGAGGAGGATCGGCGTCACCTCGCCCACGGGCGGGCCATCGCCTGGGACGGGGCGGAGGCGGGGCTCGCCGTGGTGCGGGCGGGACGGGAGCTGATCGCGGTCGGACGTGCGGAGGCGGGTCGCTTCCACCCGAAGAAGGTCTTCGTCGAGGCGGGGACGACCGGATGAGGACGGAGGTCCTCGATCTGGCGGAGGGGCGGATCGTCCCGGAGGGCGAGGAGTCGGTCGTTACCGTCGGCACCTTCGACGGGGTGCACCGCGGACACTGGGCCGTGCTCGAAGAGATCCGACGGCGCGCCCGGCTCACGGGTCGGCGGTCGATCCTCGTCACCTTCCACCCACACCCACTCGCGATCGTCCGTCCGGAGCACGCCCCGCGGCTCCTCACGACGGCGACCGAGAAGCGCGAGATCCTCTCGCGCAGCGGCCTCGACTACGCCGTCTTCGTCCACTTCACCCCCGAACTCTCCCGCTACTCGCCGGAGCGCTTCGTCGACGAGATCCTCCTCGAACGGCTCGGGGTGGGGGAGCTGGTGATCGGGTACGACCACGGCTTCGGTCGCGGTCGTTCGGGCGACGCGGACACCCTCCGGAAGATCGGGGAGGAGCGGGGCTTCTCCGTCGATGTGGTGAATCCGGTTGTCCGGGGGGATAGCGCGATTCCCTCGACCGCGATCCGGGCCGCCGTTT
>JANQLR010000022.1 GCA_028280525.1 Longimicrobiales bacterium | reverse complement strand
CCCGGAAGGGGACGGGGGCCGCGGGAAGGTGCGGGCGGGTGGGCGCGTCCATGGCGAGATCGGCCGCGGGGGCCCGGTCGGCCGCGTCCATGGCGGAACCGGTCGTGGGCGCGGCGACGGGCGACTCCATGGCGAGATCGGCCGCGGGGGCGTGCGCAGGCGCCGCGGGCGTTTCCATGGCCGGGCCGGCTTCCGAGATGTCCGAAAGGGCGCGCACCCCTCCGTCGCCGTAGCCGACGACGAGCGTCCGATCGCCCACCCGAACCGTCGCCACCCCCTGCTTCGGGGAGAGCGAGGCCCGCGAAAGGACGCGCAGCTCGGGGCCCTCTCCCGGGCGCGACGCGAGGGCGGGGAGCCCGCGCAGGAGGCGCAGCGTGAGGACGAGGAGGCCGAGAACGAAGGCGAAGGTCGCGATGGCGCCGACCAGGCCGGGGAGGAGGGTCAAGCCTCGGCTCCGGAGCCTTCGAGGCGGAGGTTGGGGGAGAGGATCCGCGTCACGCGGACGCCGAACTGCTCACCGACGACCACGACCTCGCCCTCGGCGAATCGGCGGTCGCCCACGAAGACGTCGATCGGCTCACCGGCGAGGCGCTCGAGCTGGATCACCGATCCGCGCCCGATGGCGAGGATCTCCTGGACCGACATCCGGGTCCGCCCGAGTTCGATCGCGACCGGGAGGTTCAGGTCGTAGAGGAGAGAGAGCGCGGCGGGGTCGCCGGTCGCCCCCATCCCCTCGGGAAGCTGCTCGAACTCCGGCTGGGAGTCCTCGGCGGCGGAGGGCTCGGCGTTGGCGATCATCTCCGCCATCGCATCGGGGATCTGTCCGCCCATGTCGTCGGGCATTCCGGTGTCACTCACGTCTCTTGCCTCTGTCGTCCGGGGGCGATCAGGAAGTCGGGTTCAGGGTCGAGCGGTTCGGTCACGCGCATGGCCAGCGTCTTGCCGACGCGCCCCGGGAGACCGATGAAGCGGCGCTGATTCGCGACGAAGAGTTCGAGTCCCGCCTTGGGATCGAGCCCGGTGGGCAGGACCATCCCCGGCCGGAGGTCGGCCAGGACGTGCGCGGGTACGGAGAACTCGGGGAGTCGGGCCGACACGCTCACGCGCGAGGTGCGCAACGTGCTCTCGAGTCGCGTCCGGTCTGCGGCGCGCTCCTCGGGGGTGCCCACGACCGTCTGCGTGCGACGGCTCGTGTCTCCGGTGAAGAACTTCTCCAGCGACTGGAAGGGCAGGCAGACGAGGAGGAGCGACGAGGTGTCGCCGATCCGGACCTCGATGTTCGCCACCAGGACCGGGTCCTCGCGGTTCGCCACCTGCAGCATCTCGGGGATCGACTCGAAGCCGGAGATCCCCAACTCGAGCTCGACGTAGTCCTTCCACGCCTCGCCGAGCTGGACCGAGATCCGCTCGGCCACGACGCGAACGACCAGTCGCTCCAGCTGACTGAGCCCGCGATCCGGGAAGCTCGGAATCCCGGCCCCGCCCAGGAGGCGGTCGACCAGGAAGTAGGCGAGCTCGTGCCCGAAGTCGATGACGCCCTGGTTCTGGTACTCCCCCCCGACATCGACGATGTAGGAGGCGCAGGGCGAGGGGAGCGCCAGCATGAACTCCCCGAAGGAGAGCTGCTCGACGCTCTGGAGCTCGAGTTCGATCTGATCCCGGACACGTCCGGTCAGCCATCCCTCGAGCGACTTGCACAGCAGGCCATACATCGCCTGCAGCGAACGCTTGCGGTCCTTAGAGATCCGCGCGGGTCGGCGGAAGTCGTAGACCTGGAGGTCGTCGGCCGCCGTGCGCCGGCGGTCGGGACGGGGCGGAGCGGGCGCTCCCGCACCTCCTCCTCCACCTCCACCCCCTCCGAAGAGGAGGTCGATCTCGTTCTGCGACAGGGAGTCCGAGGTGCCGCTCATTGGATCATGAACTGCGGAAGGTAGACTCGCCGCACGACGCCCTCACCCAACCGGGTGTCGATCGTCGCGAGCATCTCCTCGGTGAGCGCATCCCGCTTCGAGATGTCGCTCAGGTCCTCCACCGTCTTCGAGCCCAGAAGACGCAGCAGCGCGTCGCGAAGCTCGATGTCCCGGGCTGCCAGGTCCTCGGTCGAGCGACCGGAGCCGGGTGCGAGCGCGATGCTCGCGATGAGGAAGCGGGTCGCGTTCGAGCCCGCAGGGTTCACGATCAGGTTGTCGATCATGTGAACCTGAGTGGCGCCGGAATCCTCCCCCTCGCTCTCGTAGTCGCCGGAGGCGCCGTCGCCCCCTGCGGTTGCCGAGCTCTCGGAGGCGAGCATCTCCCCGACCATGGGGCCGACGAACTGGATCCCCGCGAAGGCACCACCCCCCGCGAAGACGAGCGCCGCTACAACGCCCATCAGGCCGCCCTTCTTCTTCTCGGTCGGCTCCAGTTCATCCAGCTCGATCGATTCGTCGGACATGGATTCTCCACCCTCGTGTACGTCGTCGAATACCTCCCCATCCGGAGAGGCGACCGCGACGAATGCAGGGGGCGTACCACCTCCGTCCGGCGTAGCCGATGCACACAACGAAGCCCCAAGTGACTGTCAGAACGTCACTTGGGGCTCAGGGCCCGAATCGGGCCTTCAGTCGTCGACGGAATCGACCCGGCCCCGCGGCACCTCTTTCCGGGCGGGGGCGGACGGATTTGCCGGGCAATCGATGCCGCCGGCGACCTCGAGCGGAGGGGCGATTCTACCGGCGGTCCGCGCTCAGTCGGTCGAGCCGGCCTGCTCGAGGACCGTGTCGATCCCCGGGGTTGGCTGCCGCTCCTCGAGGGTGAGTCCGTAGAAGCGCTCACGCACGCCGTCGAGTCGACCGACGATCTCGACCCCGTACAGCCGGCAGATCTCGTCCTCCACGAAGGCCGGTGCGGCGAAGAAGCCGCGCCCGCTCCGACCGAGCATCTGCAGGAGCCCGACGTCCTCCACCTCACCGGCGACGTGCGGTCGCACCCCTTTGCGGGCGAGCCAGGTGTCGAGGCCCCGGCGGAGCGGGGTGTTCTCGGTATGCAGAAGGAAGGGGGCGCCGTCGAGGCTCTTCGGGAAGGTCCCCTCGAGCGTCGCCGCCAGCGCCGGCGTCCCGAAGAGCGCCACATCCGACTCGACCAGCAGGTGGTCCTTCACCTTCACCGGCGTGGTCGGACCCGCCGGGGTGTCGCTCAGCACCAGATCGATCGAGTGCGCCGCGAGCCCGGCGACCAGGCGGTCGAGCTTCCCGATCTTCAGCGTCACCCGCAGGTCGTCCTCCGGCCGTCCGAGCGCCGGCTCCAGCAGGTGGTAGGCGCTCAGGAGGGGGAGCGAGTCCACGATTCCCACGGCGAAGCGATGTCCCACCTCGTGCGCGCCGTCCTTGATCGCCTCCTCCATCGAGTCGGCGAGGGCGAAGATCTCGGCGGCGTACCCCTGCACCAGTCGGCCCGCCTCGGTCAGCTCCAGCCGATTGCCGTAGCGGATGAAGAGGGAGATGCCGAGGGCGTGTTCGAGCTTGGCGAGCTGGGTGCTGATCGTCGGCTGCGTGACGTTCAGGACCTCCGCGGCGGCCGTGATGGTCCCCTCTCGGGCAACGACCCAGAAGTAGCGGAGATGAGCGAAGTTCAGGCGGCTGATATCGGGCATCAGAGGTACTTCTCCCCCCGGACCACCTCGACGTTTTCGACCCACGCGACCACCGCGTAGTCGTCGAAATAGCGCTCGGCGATTTCGGTCAGAATGCGAACGGCGACCTCGTGCGTGACGAGGCACTCGATACGGGTGTTGTCTCCGGGCATGTCGCCCGTGCGGATCCCGCGACTCCCCTTCCCCGTCGTATCGGAGACGGTGAATCCCGTCGCCCCCCACGACAGCAGCTGCTTCGTGATCCGGTCCTGCAGCACCGTCTCGGCCACGATCGTGACGAGCTTCAGCTTGTGCAGTTCGAGATGATCGATCTCCATGGACTCAGCCCCCAAGCCCGCCGGCGAGGAGCTCGGCGAGGCGGTAGTAGATGGGAATCCCGACGACGATGTTGAAGGGGAAGGTGATCGCGAGCGCCGAGGTGAGCGACAGCGTCGGGTTGGCCTCGGGCAGGGTGATGCGGACGGCGGGGGGGGCCGCGATGTAGGAGGCGCTCGCCGCCATCGCACCGAGGACCGTCGCTCCCCCCGTGCCGAGTCCGGCCAGGAGGCCGAGCGCGGTACCGATGGCGCCGTGGAAGAGCGCCATCCCGATCCCGAAGGCCAGGAGGAAGGGCCCCGTCTTCTTCAGGTCGTTCAGCCGCTCCCCGGCCACGATTCCCATCTCCAGGAGGAAGAGGGCGAGGGCCCCCTTGAAGATCCCGCCGTCGTAGAAGATGGAGACCTGATCCCACGCGGCCGGCGCGCTCACGAAGCCGATCACCAGCCCGCCCACCAGAAGGATCATCGTCCGCCCGGCGAGCACCTCGTGGACGACCTCCCCCACGGGACGATCCGACCCCGTGCCGATGGCGCCGATCGTCAGCGCGATCGCGATGCCCGGGCTCTCCAGGAGAGCCAGGAGGGTCGGCAGGAAGCCCTCCGCCGGGCTGCCGACGCCCTCCACGAAGGTCAGCGCGGCGATGAAGGTCACCGCCGAAACCGAGCCGTAGTGAGCGGCGATCCCGGCCGAATCCGCGACCCCGAGGCGCCCCACCCTCCTGAGGACGACGTAGCTCGTCAGCGGTCGGACACACCCCAGCACGAAGGTGACGAGGACCGGCAGGAGAATCGTGCCGAAGCTCGCCTTGGCGAGCTCGACTCCCCCCTTCAGACCCAGCGCGAAGAGGAGGTAGATGCCGATCCCGGCGTAGACGTCGCGGGGGAGCGCCAGATCGCTCTTCACCCTCCGGGCGAAGATCCCCAGCGCAAAGGCCAGGGTGATCGGGGATAGGAGGTTGATCTCGAGGATTTCACCCACGCGATCGGTCCTTATCTGAGAAGGTCACGGAGCGCCGGGGCTCCGATCAGTCCGAAGAAGATCGTACGAACACCGTGCATAGAGAATCGGTATTTTCCGATATCTTGCATTTGTTCCATCGATATTGTCGAGCGAGCCGGCTTCCGCTCCGAAGGGTGACGGGCCCCGGCGTCCTCGCACTGGCCGGCGCCCTCGGCGCGGAGGTACGATGGGCTCGGTCCGGGGCCCGGCCCTCGGCGCACCGCTCACCCACGCCGTTCCCGGAGGACTCTCGGTGAAGAAGAAGACGGGACCCCTGCTCTGGATCCTCTTCGGAGCCGCCGTGCTCTACTGGATCTGGTGGTTCTCGATGGGACGTGGGTTCGTACCGCTTCCCCCGGACGACGAGGCGGAGTCGGGGGGCGCAGGCGTGTCGTCGCTTGCCTCGCCGGTCCGGGCACTGATCGCGATCGCGCTCCTCCTCTTCGTACCCGCGGGTGCCGATGGGCAGCTCGTCAATCGGTCCTCGGGGGGGATGGTCTCCGCCGGTCACCCGCTCGCCGCCGAGGCCGGAGCCCGGATGCTCGATCAGGGCGGGAACGCGGTCGACGCGGCCGTCGCCGCGGCGTGGGCGCTCTCGGTGGTCGAGCCGAGCATGAGCGGCATCGGGGGTCGGGCGCAGATCCTCGTCCGCCTCCCGGACGGATCGCTGCACGGCATCGACGCGACGACGCAGGCTCCCGCCACCTACGATCCGGACACGGCACCGCAGGCCGGCTACGGCTACCCGACGGTGGGAGTGCCGGGCGTTCCCGCCGGTCTCCTCCGCGCCCACGAGAAGTTCGGGTCGCTCCCCCGCGCGATCGTCATGGCCCCGGCCATCCGTCTGGCGGCCCAGGGCTTCACCCTCCTCCCCGGCGAGGCCCGTCGCCACGCCGCCGCCGCGGGCCAGCTCGCCGAGTTCGAAGGTTCGCGCCGCCACTTCCTCCGCCCCGATGGCACGCCTCACGAGGCGGGGGATCGACTCGTCCAGTCGGACCTCGCGGACGTCCTCCGCGCCATCGCCGAGGGTGGACACGACGCCTTCTACTCCGGTCCGATCGCCGAGCGGATGGTGCGGGATCTCCAGGCCAATGGCGGGGCGGTCACGCGCGAGGCGCTCGCCGCCTACCGCGCGGAGACCAGCCGGATCGTCCGCGGCGACTACCGGGGGATCGAACTCGCAGGGCTGTGGATGCCCTCCTTCGGCGCGATCACGATCCACGCCCTCCACCTCCTCGAAACGGTCGACCTCGAGGGCGCGACCGAGGCGGAGTGGGCCGCCGCGGTCGCCGAGGCGCTGAGGGTCGCGTACCTGGAGCGCCCCAATCAGCGCGGGTGGGAGGACGCCGAGCGACTGATGTCGAAGGGGTGGGCCGTGGAGCGGGCCGCCCTGATGCAGCTGGGCGCGCCGGGGGGCGCGGTGGGTTCGTTCGAGTCGGTCGACGAAGCGGAGGTCGCGGGGGCGCGGGAGGGTCGAGCGTCGACGGACGGGCCCCCGCCCCCCGCGTGGTCCGCGGAGCCGGGGCACACCACCCACCTCAGCACCGCCGACGCGCAGGGCGGGATGGTCGCCCTCACGCAGTCGCTCGGCCCGAACATGGGATCGAAGGTGGCCGCGCCGGGGCTCGGCTTCCTCTACGCGGCCACGCTGGGTGGCTACCTCGGGCGGATGGAGGGGGGGCAGCGGGCCGCCTCGCACATCTCCCCCTTCATGCTGCTGCGGAACGGTGAGCCGTGGGTCGCACTCGGTGCGGCCGGCGGAGGCCGGATCCCGACCGCGATCGTGGCCGCGGTGAGCCGGATGGTCGACGCCGACCTACCGGTGCACGAGGCGCTGCGGGCGCCCCGCGTCGTCCCCATCACCGGGTCCGCCTTCCAGGCCGCGGACCCGGATGGACCGCTCCGCGTCGACCTCGAGGCGAACACCGGCGTCGGCTTCTCGGACGATGTGATCGCCGCCTTCGAGGCACTCGGTTTCTCGGCGCGCCGGACCATCCGGCCCGGCGCCTTCGGCCGCATCCACGCCGTCCAGTGGGATGCCGTGCGAGGAGAGTGGATCGGCGCGGCGGACCCCGACTGGGAAGGCGCCGCGCGCGCGCCGGGCGACTTCGAGTTCGGGGAGGCGAGGGCGGGCTCCGAGGCGAGAACGACCCTCAAACCACCACCCGCGGACAGCTGAACCGCACCGCTCCGTCGACGACTGGGGGAGGGCCGGGTCAACCGTACCCGCGCAGGGCGGAGAGATCGTCAACGCGCCGGGTTCGATGACGTGGAACGAGCTGAACACCAAGCAGCCGAAGGAGGCGGCCGACTTCTGCGAGAGGGTCCTGGGCGTGACGGCGGAGACGATGGAGGAGCCCACGCCGTACACCACGCTGAACGTGGACGGACGACATCGCGACCACCGCCCGGATGGCCGTCCTGCAGGATCCGAAGGGCGCGGTGTTCGAGGTGATCCGGATGTCGTGAGGGGATCTGGACGAGAGCCCGCTACGGCCCGGCCGGGCGCTCCGGCAGCCGTGCGCCCTCGCGACTCCGGATGCGACCGATCATCCACCTCCAGAACCGCGGATACGCGCCCGGCGCCACCCGGTGGACCCACCACAGCGGCAATTGCAGTCGCGGCGAAACGACGATGGCTCGATTCCGCAGGACGCCGCGCATCATGTGGTCCACCGCATCCGCGGCCGTCGGCCAGCGGTGCGCCCGGCTCCGGTATCGCACATCGTGGGACTCCACGTAGCCCGAGACGTTCTGCGCGGACGCGTGCATCGGCGTCTCCAGGTACCCCGGACAGAGGGCGGTCACCCGGATCCCGTACTGACTGGCCTCCGAGCGAAGGCTCGTGGAGAAGCCCACGACCGCGTGCTTCGTCGCGGCGTAGGCGGTCATGAGTCCGCCCGGGACCAGCCCCGCGATCGACGACACGTTCACGATGTGTCCCGAGCCCTGCGCCATCATGATGGGGTAGACGACACGGCACCCGTGAACCACGCCCCAGAAGTTCACGTCCACGATCCTCTGCCACTCCACCTCGTCGACGTCCTGGAACTCGCCGTTCAACGCGACGCCCGCGTTGTTGAAGAGGTAGTCCACCCGACCCGCGGAGTGCCGCGCGCCCTCGATCAGAGATCGGACCGATTCGGCGTCGGACACGTCCGTCCGCACGGCCTGCCCTCGTCCGCCTCCCTCGCGCACCCGCTCCAGCGTCTCCCGGGCCCGGGCCTCATCCAGGTCGGACGCGACGATGACCGCTCCCCGTGCGCCCGCGTACTCGCAGATCGATCGCCCGAGACCCGATCCGGCGCCGGTGACCACGACGACCGCGTCGCGAAGGCGGTCCCCCGCTCCGCGCCGTTCCCCGGTCATCGTCGACCCCGCCCGCGCTACCGCCGCCACCAGCCGAGGCGGGCCAGCTTCCACGCCACCGCCGCAAGCCAGACGATGAAGAGGAGCCACCACCACAGATAGGCGACGCCGACGACCGGCTTGAGGGTCGCCCCGACCACGCTGGCGACGAAGGTGGCGATCCCGAGGTACCCGACCGCGCTAGAGAAGACGCCCTTCAGCATGGCGAGCGAGAGGAAGAGGACGCCCACGCCCAGGAGGGTATCGCTCGGGCCGTAGACGTTCATCTGAGCCACCAGCGCCTCCGCCCCTCCGATCAGCGCCTCCCGCGCGGCGGCGGTTTCGGCAGCGACGTACTGGTCGCTCAGGTAGACCAGTCCATTGACGGGTGGGAAGTAGGCGATGAAGAGAAGCATGCAGCCGACCGACAGAACCACCCCGATCGCGGTGTTCGACCGGTCGACCTCGGACAGGGGCGGGTAGAGCGCCATGAAGGTCGGAATCAGGAGCGCATTGGTCCCCAGGACGAGGCCCTGAAGGAGCATCCACCAGCTCCGGTGGTCGGCGATGTAGATCAGGTGGCCGAGGCCGTCCAGCTCCGTGTCGTAGTCCGACACGATGAACATCGTGGTGGTGAGGACGATCGACAGGATGTAGCACGCCGCCCCCGCGCTCCCGACGCGGTAGAGCGTCTTCCAACGGTCCACCTGCCCGCTGCTGGCGCCCATCCTCTCCGAGCCCTCCCGGGGCCGGCGCGTCGGCCCTCACCCCGCCGGCGCCCCGTGCCTCCTCCGGTCTGCCGGGCAGCTGTCCGCCGCCATCGAGCCGCGGATCGAGCCCGCCCGCACGGCCCTCCCTGAACGATACCGCACAGGCTATTCGGGGGGCCAGAGATCTCTCCGTGCAACCGGGAGCGCCGTTGCGCTCTTCAGCGTATCACGGTGGCGGGCAGTTCGAAGACGGCGACCGTGTGCACGTCGGTCCTGGGATCCCTCAACACCCCGACGACGTGGCGCTCCGAGAAGTACGGAGCCGGTTCGGAGAGGAGCGGCGCGCGAAGGGCGACCTGCGCGATCGGATCCCCGAGCGGGTCGAGCACCGTGTAGAAGCGGGCGTCCCCCTCTCCCTCCAGCGGCCACCGCTCGACCCAGACGACCCCGTTCGACGCCACGCCCAGTCCGCGCACCTCGGGGAGCGTCTCGGGAAGATCCAGCTCGGCCACTCCCGCGCCGAGTCCCATGACTTCATCGACCGGGACGGGGAGCGAATCCAGCCGGCTTCGAAGGGCTTGCAGGCTGTCCGACCGCTCGGCGGCCGGCACGGGGCGGCGGAGCGGTCCGTCGAGCGCGATCGATCGGACCGTGTCCCCGGCGACGTTCACCTCGTGGAGGCGCGCACTCCGTCCGTCCGCGAAGACCAGCGTCCCCCGAGGCGTGACGCTCCAACTCGGAGTTGCCGCGAAGGGCACCCGGTTGAGACCCTCCACGATCCGTCCGTCCCGGGGGCCCATCCGATAGAACGCCGGACGGGTACTCTCCAGCCCCGTCCCCCCGGGGACGTGCAGGGTGTCCCCAGTGGCGATTCCGTCCGCGAGGAGCTCGAAGAAGACCCGCGCGCGTCCACCCTCCGAGGTCGATCCGCCGGGGTAGTAGTAGCGGCCATCCGACCCGACGCCGGAGGGGGAGTACGTCAAATTGCCCATCGCCCACGGCCATGTGGCGGCCAGGGAGTCCGCCACCACGCCGTCGTTCGAGGGAGTGAAGACCGTGACGCGGGACGCGTCCCGCACGAAGAGCCGTCCACCCGCACCGAGGGTGAGGGCCGCAGGCCACCCTGCGATCTCGCCCGGGCCCTCGCCTTCATTCGCCACCTCGGCGAGGAACTCGCCGTCCGCGGAGTAGGCGCGGACGGTGGCGCCGATCCGGTCGCCGACGTACACGACCCCCTCGCGACTCGCCGCGATCGAACGAACGTCACCGAAGAGGTAGCGCGGATCCTCCGCGTCCACGCCGATCACCACCGCGGGTGGGATGTCGAGCCAGGCGGAGTCCGACGCGTCTTCGGGCCGATCGGAGGAGGGCCCGCCGCAGCCGGCGACGGCGGCGAGCGAGACGACCAGGATCCGAGCCGTGCGATGAACCGCGCGGGCCGGCACCCGTGATGCTCGGAGATCGTTTGGCACTGATGCACTCGTCGCTGGATGAGACGGACCGCGCACGCCCACCCTCCCTGGGAGGAGAGGGAGTATCCGCTCCTCCGGCTCACACCGCCAGCGTGCCCGGTCGGGGTGCAGCGAGAGGCCGCCGGACACGCCCGGGTCAGCGCGGCGGCCCGTCCCCGAACGATCGGTAGATGGCCTGCCAGATCGGCGCCAGCTCTGCTCCCGTCACGTTGGAGGTCAACGCGATGACGATTCGTTCGTCGGGGAAGAGGATGAGGGAGGTCTGCCCTCCCGCGGACGATCCGGGCGCGGCGATCATCGCGCGCCCGCGAATCTCGGCCAGTCGCCACCCGAGCCCCATCGGCACCTCCTCCCCCGAGTCGAGCTGCACCGGAGTCCACAGCAGCTCCACCGTCTCGGGAGCCAGGAGCTCGGCGTCGAGCATCGAGAAGCCGAAGCGGACCAGGTCGGAGGGCGTCGACAGGAATCCGCCCGCAGCCCACTTGTTGCTCTGATCGACGTAGCGCTCGTGCCGGAGCGAGCCGTCCGACTCCCCGCGCAGGTAGAACCGCGTGCGCCCCGGTACGACGGCGAAGACGTCGTCCGGCACGGTTTCGTCCATCCCGAGTGGGTCGAGCACCTCGTCCCGCATCACCTCCAGGAAGGGGCGACCGGCCACCCGTTCCACGACCGCGCTCACGAGGGTCCACCCGTAGCTCGAGTAGCTCGAGCGCGTGCCGGGCTCGAAGAGGAGCGTGTCCGCCGAGAAGACCGCGAGCGCCTCCCCGACGCTCGTGAAGTGCCCGGCGCTGTAGGGCTCGTCGCCCCGGTAGTGCCGGATGCCCGAGACGTGGCCCATCAGCTGCCGGGTGGTGATCGGCCACCGCTTCGCGGGGAAGTCCGGCAGGTAGCTCCGGACGGGGGCGTCGAGGTCCAGCAGCCCGCGCTCGTGGAGCATCCCCACGGCGACGGAGGTCAGCGCCTTCGACGCGCTCCCGATCCGGAAGCGGGTGCGAGGTGTGACCGCGACCTCCTGTTCGAGGTCCGCCCGGCCGAACCCCTCGGCCCACACCAGCTCGTCGCCCACCCCGACGGCCATCGAGACGCCGGGCAGGTTCCGCTCCTCCATCCACTGCGTGATCCTCGCGGAGACCTCCTGGATCGCCCGGGCGTGCGGACCGGATACGGGAGGGGCAGCGCCGGTCTGGGCGAGCGCCGGGTCGGCGAGCGCGAGGAGGAAGGCTCCGACGACGAGGGTTCGAGTCCATCCGACAATCGAGGAGGGCGGGGTGCGCCGCATGCGGATCTCCAAGGCTAGCTTTGTGAAGCAAAGTAACTTTGCATCGCAAAGTGCTGGCCCGCCCAGATGGAGTCAACCGCGTTTGGCGGGACGCGGGCGGGCGACCGCGATCCTCGACCCGGCCCCCGGCCTTCCAGCCGGGTGAGCAGGCCCCTCAGTCGTCGATGTCCGCCGCGCGCCCCGACTCCTTCGGCCGCCACTCCATCAGAACGTGCGTCTCCGTCGCCCCGATCTGGCGGAACCCCATCCGGCGATAGAGCCTCCGCGCACGGTTCTCGTGGAAGGTGCCGAGTCGAATCGGGACCTCTCGGGCTCTGGCCTCTGCCTGGAGCCTGTGCAGGAGGCCGCTTCCGATCCCGCGCCGCTGATGCTCCGGGTGGATCACCAGCTCCCGAAGGTGGATGTCGCCCGGTCGATGCTCGATGACGCAGTACCCGCGGTCGACACCGTCGCACACGAGAACCCGAGTCTTCGTGGAGTCCCAGGCGTTGCCGAAGAACTGGTCCTGTTGTCCTTCGTCCCAGGGCCCGAACTGGCGCTCCACGACATCGCGGTAGGCGGCGTGGTGGGTTCGGCGGGCAAACTCCCGGTCGGACTCCCGAGCCTCCCGGAGCTCGATCGTCATCGGAGGCGCTCGCCTCGCCCCTCCCGCCGTACCCGCCCCAACTCGCTGCGAACGATGCTGTAGCAGAGGGCGTCGCGGGGGGCTGCGCTGACGTTCGGGTGCAGGATCCAGCGCCGAAGGGTGGCCTCGAGGGAGAATCCGGCCTTCTCGAGGACTCGCGCGGACGCGCGATTGTCCACGTCGCACACCGCCCACACCCGGTACGTCCCCGGTCGCAGCAGAAACCACTCGGTCACGGCGCGCACGGCTTCCGCCGCGAATCCCTCCCCCCACCGGGCACGCGCGAGGACGTACCCCAGCGAGACCCGGAAGCCGGCGTCGTGGGCCGCGATCGACCCGACGATCTCGCCCGACCCGAGTTCCTCCAGGACCCAGGCGAAGCTCGAACCATCGTTCCACGCCGCCTCGCACCGCTCTGCGTGCTCGATCGACTCGACCTCGGTCCGGTGCGGGCGCCAGTGGAGGTAGCGAGTCACCTCCTCGTCCTGCGCCCACCCCTCGAAGACCGCCCGGGCGTGTGCGGTGGTGAGCCGGCTCAGCCGAAGTCTCGCGGTCTCCAGCTGCTCCGGGGGCGTGCGTGACCGGTTCTCCCTCAACCTCACTCCTCCGGGTCTCGGATCTCGAGGGACGGGTCCGGCGTGGAGCGCGGCTCCGACCCGCCGGACGATGCACCGAAGGGAGCGCGATCGAGGGGGGGCGGCAACCGCTCGACCCGACGGAGACCGCACCTCCCGATGGCTACGTCTCGGTCGACAGCGCCTCCGCCGGCTGGATCGCCAGAGCTCGCCTCATCGGCACGACGCACGCCGTCAGGCAGATCGCGATCATGGTGCACAGGTAGACCACCACGAGACCCGCCGCGGTCGCAGCCGGGGCCAGAGCAGCGGAGCGCGCGTGGGAGTGGCCGGTGAGTTCCACGGCCAGGAAGAGTCCGGGTGCCGCGCCGAGAAGGACACCGAGCGCGATACGGCGCGCCATCCTGGAGAGCGTGCTGTGGACGATGTCGAGGGACTCCGCTCCCAGCGCGACCCGCACGCCGATCTCACGGGTCCGACGCGACACGGTGAAGGACATGATGGCGTAGATCCCCGCCAGCGCCAGTAGGAGCGCCAGTCCACCGGTGACGACAATGGTCTTCAGCATGAAGCTCCACAGCGCGAGCGTGCCGCCCCCCGCCCGATCGAGTCTCAGAGGCTGATCGATGCGCAACTCGGGGGACACCGAGGCCGCCAGCTCACGGATTCGCCCGAAGAGGTCGCCCCCCCGGTCGGGCACGTGCACCGCCATCCGGAGCAGTGAGGCGGAGGCCGGGACTCGCGCCTGATAGATCCCGACCCCCGACCCTCCCGGCTCGACCGTCATCACGACATCGGGGACGACCCCGACGATCTCCATCCACGGCGCCGTCTCGGCCTCGCCCTCGGGTACGGCCCCACCCGGGAGCGCAGCT
>JANQLR010000007.1 GCA_028280525.1 Longimicrobiales bacterium | reverse complement strand
TCGCCCGCTGGCGGCGTCCTCGCTCGCTTCCGTAGCGGTGCTACGCGTCACTCACTCCTCCTGGCCAGCCGACGAAACGGCCTCGGCAGCGGGGATCTCCGCAGTGTGAACAGGCCCTAGAGATCCCACCAGAGCCGGAGCGACAGCCGTCGGTCCCTCGCCTCGCGGACCCCCTCCGTGATCCCGTCCGAGACCTCCGCGACGAGTCCCGCGTTCCGCGCCAGCCGGTAGCCGACCGCCGCCTCGAAGCGGACGAAGTCATCGTCCCACTCGACGGGCCCGAGGCCCGAGTACTCCGAGTGGTCCGCCTCGAGGAAGTCGAGCCCACCGACTCGACCCGCCACGTAGAGCCCGGGCCGCAGGTCCTGCTGCAGCTCGACCGACCAGGGGAGCTCGCGGAAGGGGAGGCAGAGGATCGGGTTGGTCGCGAAGCGGACCTGCCACTCGTCCCACCAGAGCTCGGCACGCGCCACCGTGCCGCCGCGCCGCCACTCGACCTGCCCCCCGATCAGCGTCTGGAGGTAGGTCGTGAGATCGTCCTGGCCCGGGCCCTCCTCCGCGAGGGCGAGCCAGGGCCCGCGCGAGATCCACGCCTGGAAGCGCCACGCGGGACCGATCGCGGTGCGGGCCCCCACCACGACCGTCGGGTTGCGGGTGGAGCGGGAGGTCAGATCCCACGCGGACGGCACGGAGGAGGGGGCCGAGTTCACGAGGGCGACGTGGAAGCCGGTCGTGCCTCGGCCGACGTCGAGCCGCGCGCCCCACGGGTACGGCACCTGCCAGATGGGGGGGAGGCCGTTGGTGCGGAAAGTCTCGGGGTCCTCGCGCCACTGCAGGAAGCCGTCGACCGAGCCGGGAAAGAGCCGGTCGGACATGACGGTCCGCTGGTCGAAGGGGACCGGGGGGCGGATGAAGGGGTCGGCGGGTCCGAGGTGGCGTTCGCCGTAGCTCCCAACGGGGGAGGGCATGCGGCCCAGCTGAAGGGAGACGGGGACGCTCCCGCCCCCGATGCGGACCCACGCCTGCTCGATGCGGGCGCGGGCGTCGCGGGTGCCGGGGACGTCGCCCCGGTCGAAGCGCCCCTCGAGCATGACGTGAAGATCGTCGCCGGCGAAGAAGTCGAAGAAGAGGCGAGCGCGTGGCGCGAAGATCTCGCCCGGCCCGAGGAGCCCGGCGCCGTCCTCTCCGGTTGCGTAGCCGTCGATCTCGAGTCGACCGGAGAGCCCGGCCTCCACGCTCCCGCTCGCATTCGACCACCAGGCGCGGTCGCGGAGCTCCGGCCACTCCTGGGCGGCGAGACCCGATCCGCCCCCGGCGGCGAGCGCCAGCGCCAGTGCGATCCCGGTGACCGCGGCGCGGAGTGGCCCGACCCGCAGGCGGTGCACGGCAACCGGCGCCTCGAAGCCCTTCAGCTCGATCTCCCCGAGCGGCTCCAGGTCGTCGGACCCGACCGCCGCGGCGGTGGACTCGCCGACCAGCACGTCCCCCGCCCTGGCCGCCGAGCAGAGGCGCGACGCCAGGTTCACCGGCGAGCCGAGCACGGTGTAGTTCAGCCGTTCGGGCGAGCCCATGTTCCCCGCCACGACCTCCCCGGTATTGACCCCGATCCCGAGTCCCACCTTCGGCGCCCCCCGCTCCGACCGCTCACGGTTCAGCTCGATCATCGCGCGCTGCATCGCTGCCGCGGCGGAGAGCGCGCGGGCCGCGTCGTCGGGGTGGGCAACCGGCGCGCCGAAGACGGCCATGATCTCGTCGCCGACGAACTTGTCGACCACGCCGCCGGCCTCGTCCACGGCGGAGGCGAGTCGCGCCATGACGTCGTTCAGTAGCTCGATGACCTCCTGGGGTGCCGCGTTCTGCGTCGCAGCGGTGAAGCCGCGGACATCGCCGAACAGCACGGTCGCCACGCGCGTCTCCCCGCCGAGCACGACCTCGCCCTCCATCAGCTCCGCCGCCACCTGCGGCGCGACGACCTTCTGCAGGACGCCTCGGTAGCGCTCCTTGAGCCGGAGCCCCTCCGTCATCTCGTTGAATGCCCGCGCGAGCGCTCCGATCTCGTCCTTGGACTCGACCTCCACCGAGGTGTCGAAGTCGCCGTCCGCCACCCGTCGTGTGGCCGCGGTGAGCCGGAGGACCGGTTCGGTCAGCCCCTTCGCCATCAGGGCGGCCACCACGATGGCGAGGAGGAGGGAGCCCGCCACCACGCCGAAGAGCACGCGCTCGATCCGCTGGAAGGGGGCGAGGACCGGGGAGAGGTTCACGGCCACGGCCAGGGCGAGGCCGTCCGAGTTGACCAGGGGGAAGAAGGCGACGTGCCAGTCGGCTCCCGCGGCGCTCAGCCTCCGTCCCTCGGAGCCCGCCGTCTCGGGGGTGATCCCGAGGTCGGCGAGGGGGTCGAGTCGGCGCACGGATCGGTCGGTCCCGAGGATGCACCGCGCGCCGTCGGTGATGCAGAGCGCGACCTCGGTCGGGCCACCGGTCAGCTCCAGATCCGCTCCGTCGATCGGGAAGCCGTCGGTCACGAAGCCGACGACGTACTCCTCCCCTCCCTCGACCTCCACCTCGATGTGCGTCTGGACGCGGTAGACGCGTCCATCGACGACGCGGTATCCCTCCTCCCGACCGTCGGTCATCTCCTCGGACTTCACCGTCAGGGGGAGCAGCCCGAAGGGGTCGGCCTCGTTCCAGAGCGGATCGAGGTCGCTCCAGAAGCGGGGCCCTCCGGTCTCCGCATCGCGGGTCCGCGCCCATGCGGTCGTGCCGTCGAAGTGGTGGAAGGCCAGGAGGACGTCGGGGAGGCCGAAGCGGTCGATCTCGAACTCGATCTCCCGCATCAGGGTGGAGTCGTTCCCGGCCTGGAAAGCCTCCAGCGCCGCCCGCGCCGGCGCGCCCTCGGTCAGCGCCGCGAGCCGGAGGTCCAGGAAGCGCCGCTCCCGGGCCTCGAAGCGCTCCAGGCTCGCGCGGGCCTGGGCGACGGTGCGCCGGCTCACCTCGTCGACCTGGCGATCGGTTTCCCGATTCACCGTGACGCCGATCCCCGCCGCGAGGAGGAGGACGGTGCCCAGGAGCGTCGCGAGGAGCTTCCGGGCGAAGGGCGAGGCGAGCAGACGCATGGGCCGGTTCGGCTCCTCAGCCGAGGGGGATCTCGACATCGGCGACCGCGCCGTCGCGAACCTCCACCTCGACCCGCTGCTCCCCGCGCGCCGCATTCCACACCACGATCGTCCAGCGACCGGCGGGCACCTCGTCGAAGGCGAACTCCCCCTCCGCATCCACCACGGCGTGGAAGGGGTTCTCCACCACCAGGATCGCCGCCCGCATCTGGTCGTGGACCTCGCAGAAGACGCGGACCAGCCCGGGCTGGTCGAAGGTGACCTCCCGCGACTCGCCTCGAGGGTACGCCCCGAGGTCGAAGCGGGCGCCGCTCGTGTACGAGAAGACGTTGTGGAAGAAGGGGTCCTCGTTGGGGAAGTGCACCGAGCCCCCCACGGGGACCGCGACGAAGCTGGGCACGAAGGCGGTGTCGCGCTGCGGAAGGCTCGCGGGGCTCGGGATCCCGGGTGCGGCGCCAGGGAGGACGCCCTCGATCCAGACGACCGTCGGGAGCGGCTGCGGGGTGACCGGAGTGACCGTGCCCCCCGTGTAGCGGCGCGCGCGGCGGCGCGGGCGGCG
>JANQLR010000386.1 GCA_028280525.1 Longimicrobiales bacterium | reverse complement strand
GTCCCCTTCCTCGTCGTTCAGACGCGGGACGGGAGCTGGCTGATCGAGGAGATCGACCTCGAGGTCATCACCGGGTAGCCGGATGTCGCCGACGCGCCGGGACTTCCTGCGGACCGCGGCTCTGGCCTCGGTCGCCGTCGCCCTCCCCGGGTGTGCGGCCGGGTCGCGCTCCGATCGGGGGCGTGCGGCGACCGCGGGGGATCTCGTCGCGCCCCTGCCGCCGCGCCCTGCCGGCTCCCCGGAGACGGTGGCGCGCGACGAGGCGTACTGGAGTGCGGTCGCCGCGCAGTATCGGATCACCGACCGCACGACGAACCTCGAGGCGGGCTACTTCGGGATGATGCCGGCCCCGGTCCTCGCGGCCTACCACCGCCACATCGACCGGGTGAACCGCGAGAGCTCCTTCTTCGCCCGGACCGAGTACGGCGCCTTCGCCCGCGAGGCCCGCGAGCGGACGGCGGCGGCGCTCGGCGTCGAGGCGGGGGAGGTCGCCTTTTCTCGGAATGCGACCGAGGCGCTGCAGACGCTCATCGGTCAGTACAACCGGCTTCGTTCGAGCGACGTCGTGATGTACGCGGACCTCGACTACCCGGCGATGCAGCAGGCGATGAACGCCCGAGCCGCCCGAGCCGGGGCGGAGGTGGTGACCCTCGACCTCCCCGAGCCGGGGACGCGGGCGAGCGTCATCGAGGCGTACCGCGCGGCGCTCGACGCGAACCCCCGCACCCGTCTCCTCCTCCTGACCCACACCAACAACAAGACCGGGCTCATTCACCCGGTCCGCGAGGTGGTGGAGCTCGCGGAGGCGCGCGGCGTCGACGTGATCGTGGACGCGGCGCACTCCTTCGGGCAGGTCCCCCTCGATCTGCGAGAGCTGGGCGCCGCCTGGGTGGGCGTCAACCTGCACAAGTGGGTCGGGGCTCCCATCGGGGTCGGGGCGCTCTACATCCGGCGCGACGCCCTGGCCGCGATCGACCGTGCACACGGCGACGAGGGTCCCCTCGACCGCATCGACTCCCGGATCCACACCGGGACGCTGAACTTCGCCGCGCTGATGACGGTCCCCGACGCCCTCGACTTCCAGGAGGAGATCGGCGTGCCGTACAAGGCCGCCCGCCTTCGCTACCTCCGCGATGCCTGGGTCGGCCCGGCACGCGAGATCCCCGGCGTCGACATCCTGACCCCGGACGAACCGGGGACGGTCGGCGCGCTGACCAGCTTTCGCCTGAACGGGGACGGGTCGCGCGACGGGAACGTGGAGCTGGCCCGGGTGCTCCGGGAGGAGTTCGGACTCTTCACCGTCTACCGGTCGGGTCCGGCGCGGGGCGACTGCGTTCGCGTGACACCCTCGCTCTACAACGCCCCGAGGGACGGGGAGAGGCTGGTCCAGGCGCTCGCGATCCTGGCGGAGCGAGGCGGGTAGGGAGTGCGGAGGCGCCGCGCGCGCCCTTCTCGACACCCGAGTTCTACCGCCTCATGCATCCATATATCGCGAAACCGCGTTCCCGATCCCGCCCGCCTCGCCCACCCCGACCCCTCGCCGTCGCCCTGCCCACCCTTCTCGCCGTCGTGGCCTGCGGCGGGGAGTCGACCGCCGCCCCCGAGCCGTTCGCTCCCGAGACGATCGAGATCCTCCCGCCGCCCTCCACGACTCTGGTCGTCGGCGACTCGTTGCGCCTCTCGCTCTCGACGCCGGCTCGGCTCGTCTTCTGGAGAAGCGACGATTCGGATCTCGTGGAGGTCCGGGGGGGGCACGGTGACCGGACTCCGCCCCGGCGTAGCCCGGGTCTTCGCCAGCGGTGGGGGAAGCCGGGATTCGATCGACCTCGTCGTGGAGTCGCGCCCGGGCGGGTACACCCCTGAGGCGGTCGACTACTTCGCCGAGATCGCGCTCGGCTTCGAGTACGGCGACGCCTCCCGGATCGTGCGTCGTTGGAGCCGCGACATCGAGTACCAGATCCGGGGCTTCCCCACGGAGGAGGACCTGCGAGTCCTGCAGGAGGTGATCGACGAGATCAACGGCCTGACCGTCCTCCACGACATCGTCCCGGAGAACGGCTCCCCGGACCTCGGCATCTTCTTCGTGCCGGTGGATCGATTCTCCGAGATCCGGAGCAACGTGGTCCCCGGGAATCTCGGGTTCTTCAGCGTGGCGATTTCGGCTGCCGAAGAGATCGACCAGGGGGTCGTCCTCGTCGGGTCGGATATCGACCAGAGCGTCCGCAGCCACCTGATCCGCGAGGAGGTCACACAGGTCCTCGGCCTCGGACAGGACTCCTTCACCTACCCGGAGAGCGTCTTCTATCAGCGCTGGAGCGTGACCGAGGACTACGCGCCGATCGACCGGGAGCTGATCGAGATGCTCTATCGGCCGGAGGTCGAGATCGGGATGGACCAGACTCGGGTTCAGCGGGTGCTGCGAACCCTCAGGCGCATCGAGGCCGAACCCGGCGCGGTCGGGTTGCCCCCGGCGACCCTCCGCTCCCCCGAGCTCCAGCGGGCGACGCGACGTCCGGCTCGAGGACCGCGGCGCTGGTTCGGGGGAGGCTGATCGAGGACGAAGACGAAGGCCTCACTCCCCGTGCTGCACCAGCTCGATGAGCACCCCGCCCGTGGACTTCGGGTGGAGGAAGGCCACCGAGTGACCGCCCGCTCCGGGACGCGGCTCGCGGTCGATGAGCTGGAAGCCGGCGTCGGCCAGCCGCGACAGCTCGCCGCGGATGTCGTCGGTGCGGTAGGCGACGTGGTGCAGGCCGCCCCCCTTCTTCTCGATGAAGCGGGCGACCGTGCTCTCCTCCGTGAGCGGCTCGAGCAGCTCCAGGGCGCCGACGAAGCAGACGCGGACGCCCTGCGCCGGAAGCTCCTCGACCGGGGAACTCCCGGCTCCGGTCACGCGTTCGTACAGTGCCGCCGCGGATTCGAGATCCGAAACGGCGATCGCGATATGATCTACGGGGAGGCCGTTCAACGCCGAACCGTTCATGGGTACCTTAGTGATCTGGGGCCACGACGGCCCGCGACACGATGCCGGACGACGGAGCCGTCGCCCGCCTCCAATACCTGAGGAGAACCGAACATGGCCGACAACGTCCTCACTGTCACGGACGCGAATTTCCAGAGCGAGATCGAGAACTCGGACGACCTGACGATGGTCGATTTCTGGGCCACCTGGTGCGGCCCGTGCCGCATCGTCGCGCCGGTCGTGGAGGAGCTCGCCGGCGAGTACGCCGAGAAGGGGTTGAAGGTCGGGAAGCTCGACGTCGACGCCAATCCGCAGACCGCCGCGAAGTTCGGGATCCGCTCGATCCCGACCATCCTCTTCTTCAAGGATGGCGAGGTCGTCGACCGCATCGTCGGCGCGATGCCGAAGCCGCACTTCGCCGAGAAGATCGAGGCGAATCTCTGATTCGACGCGGGCCCGCCACGCGCGGGCCGCATCGGTGGGCAACGGGGCCCGGTGGACCGATTCCGGTTCGCCGGGCCCTTTTGTCGACACCCCGCTAGCTTCCCCCGGATGAGCACCCTCTACGTCGTCGCCACCCCCATCGGGAACCTCGAAGACCTGACTGCCCGCGCCGCACGCGTCCTGGGCGAGGTCGACCGCGTGGTGGCGGAGGACACCCGCCGCACCGGGATCCTCCTGAAGCACCTCGACCTGCGGGTGCCGATGACCTCCCTCCACGAGCACAACGAGGCGTCGCGGGTGTCGATGGTGCTGGAGTGGCTGGGGGCGGGGGAGAGCGTGGCCCTCGTCTCGGACGCGGGGACCCCGCTCGTGTCGGACCCGGGTGGGCGTACCGTCGCGGCGGCACGGGACGCCGGCTACGAGGTCGTCCCGATCCCCGGCCCCTCCGCCGTCCTCGCGGCGCTCGTCGGCTCGGGGCTCCCCGCCGACCGTTTCGCCTTCCTCGGCTTCGTACCGCGCAAGGGAGAGGCGCGGCGGGAGACCCTTCGCCGCATCGCGGGGTCGGCGGAGACGGTGATCGTCTTCGAGTCGCCGGAGCGGCTGGACCGGCTGCTCGCGGCGCTGGCCGACCTCGATCCGGAGCGCCCGGTTGCGGTCGCACGCGAGGTAACCAAGATGCACGAGGAGTTCCGCCGCGGAACCGCGGTCGAGCTCGCCGCCTACTACCGGGAGCACGCCGCTCGGGGGGAGGTCACCGTGGTGATCGCGCCCGCGCCGTCGGACGGGGCGGGGGAGGCCGCGTCTCGCGAGGTGGAGGCCCGGGCGCGCGCTCGGGAGCTGCTCGAGGCGGGCGAACGGCCCAGTGCGGTGGCGAAGGCGGTCGCGAAGGCCACGGGAATCGCCCGGAATCG
>JANQLR010000340.1 GCA_028280525.1 Longimicrobiales bacterium | reverse complement strand
GCGGTCGCGAAGGCCACGGGAATCGCCCGGAATCGCGTCTACCTTTGGGTACAGGAGCTGAGCTCCGATGTGGAGCCGGCCGACGACGACGATCGGGAGAGAACGACACGGTGATCTGGGCCCTCGCCCTCGCGCTGACGCTGTCCGCTGCGCCTGCGGACACGCTCCAGCTCGCCCGCCTTCAGTACGACGGGGGCGGCGACTGGTACGCGAACCCGTCGAGCCTGGCGAACCTGCAGGCGGAGCTGCGGGACCGCTTCGGTCTCCCCTTCGCCGATCGCGAGGCCGTCGTGCGCGTCGACGATCCGGAGCTCTTCGACCACCCCTACCTCTACCTGACCGGCCACGGCGACGTCCGCTTCTCCCCGCGGGAGCGCGCCCGCCTGCGCGACTTCCTCCTCGCCGGCGGGTTCCTGCACGCGGACGACAACTACGGGCTGGACGAGAGCTTCCGGGAGGAGGTCGCGGCGATCTTCCCCGACCGGGAGTTCGTCGAGATCCCCGCAGATCACCCGGTCTTCTCGGTGGCGTGGGACTTCCCCGACGGCCTCCCCAAGGTGCACGAGCACGACGGCGAGCCCCCGCAGGCCTTCGGGATCTTCGAGCAGGGGCGGCTGATCCTCTTCTACTCGTACCAGTCCGACCTGGGGGACGGCTGGGAGGATCCCGAGGTGCACGAGGACGCGCCGGAGGTGCGCGAGGCGGCGCTGCGCATGGGGATGAACCTGGTGCTGTACGCGCTGGGATGGAGCTCGTGAGGGGGGTCGCGTGAGTCCGGTCACCGTCCCCGGGATCCACGCGGAGGTCGGGCGGCGCCTGCGCGCGGGCGTCCGCGTCGGCGCGCTCCTGTTGGCTGCCGCGTGGGGAGTCGCGATCTGGGTCGTCGCCGGGCTCCTGATCGGTCCGGACGGCTGGACCGGCGGTTCGCCGATCCCCCTGATCCTGGACGTGCTCCTCCTCGCCGGGCTCGTCTCCGGCGCGCTCTGGATCCGTCGGATCCTGGACCGGGTGGGCGAGGAGGCGAGGATCTCCGCCTCGATCGAGGGGGCCACGGGGCTGGAGCGGGGGGTGGTCCAGGGGGCCATCGAGCTCTCCCGGGACCTCCCGCCGGGTGTCTCGCCCGCCCTCGCCTCGCGCATGCAGGCCCGCACCCTCGACCGACTCGCTCTCCCGGTCGACCGCCTGGCCGGACCGCTCGGAGACGAGGTCGGGCGCCTCCGGCGTCGCGGGGTGGTCGCCTTCTCGGTGGCGCTCCCGCTCCTCCTCCTCCTCGCCGGCCTCGCCCCGGCGCGGGCGACCGGTGGGCTGGGCGGGCTCGCCGCACCGTTCGGCGTCTTCTCGGGGCCGGAGCTCCCGCCGCTGGTCGTCCCGGGCGGCGATCTCGAGGTCGTGCGGGGCGGGACTGCGGAGCTCCTCGTCGAGGCACCGCTGCGCGACCGTCTCCTCTTCCGCTGGCGGGTCGCCGGCGACGTGCCCCGCAGCGACGAGGTGGAGGTGGTCGACGGGCGGGCGACCTTCCTCTTCCCGGACGTCTCGGCGGAGATCCGCTGGAGCGCGATCGCGCCCGATGGGGCGGAGACGGAGGAGCACCGGATCGTGCCCGTCGACCCGCTCTTCGTCACCGACGTCACCGTCGGTCTTCAGTTCCCGGCGTATACGGGGCGCGCCCGGGAGGAATACCGTGGGGACCTGCCTCCCTTCGTCGTTCCGGAGGGGACGGTCTTCGATCTCCGGGGACGCGGGAGTCGTGCGCTTCGTGCGGCCCGCCTCGTCGAGGAGGGCGGCGCGTCGGAGCTCCTCGAGGTGGAGGGCGCGGTCTTCCGCGCGAGCTGGACCCCCGCGTCGACGGGTGAGTGGCGCTGGGAGTTCGAGGATGCGGAGGGAGGGTCGGCGGCGGCCGTCCCTCAGCCGATCCGGGTCGTGGTCGAGCCGGACCTTCCGCCGCGGATTCGGCAGCTCGCGCCCGGCCCCGACACCCTCCTGCCCCTCGAGCTGCAGATGCCCCTCGAGATCGAGGCGGAGGACGACTGGGGGCTCGCGACGCTGGAGCTCGTCGCCTGGCGCGTCGACGCCCTCGGAGAGCCGGGGCCGGAGCGGCGTCAGCGGCTGGAGCTCGTACGCCTCCTTCTCGTCGAGCCAGCGAGCGACGAATCGTGCGCGGGGGTCGCGCTCCGGCCAGCCCAGACGAATGGCGATGTGCGACGG
>JANQLR010000289.1 GCA_028280525.1 Longimicrobiales bacterium | reverse complement strand
GGGCCGGCCCCCCTTCGGAGACCGACCCGCCCATCGCCCTCGGCGCCACCGACCTACCGCAGCTGCACCGTCTGTCGCACCGTCCCGCCCTTCACCGCGTCGTACTCGACCGTCATCGACCCCGATCCACGGACGAGGTACTCGATCGTCCGCGTCGTCCGACCGGGGTGCCCGCTCCGGACCAGGATCCGGTCGAGCTCGGTCTGGTCGATCCGGTCGAGCGGACCGTCCACGTGGACGTTCTCGACCCACCCGGCGGTGATGATCTCGACATTCCCGTCGACCGAGACGATGTCGGGTCGCACGACCGCGTTCTGCTGCGCTCGCACCGTGATGGTTGGGATGAGCCGGTCGTTCCGGAAGGCGACCCGCACGCGGTAGACGTCCCCGCTCACCCGCTCGACGCTCGTCCCCGCCGGCTGCATGAGCGGCATCTGGTCGGCGTGCCAGAGGGTGAAGGCCATGTTCCGGTGGAAGAGCTCCATCGAGAGGAAGCGCGGGTTCACGCGCCCTGACGTCTTCTTCCACCCGCCCATCTCGACCTCCCCGTACTGCGGGTGGTCGAAGGGCGCCCACTCGACGTACTGGTCGCCGAACTCGAGGAAGTCGTCGAAGTAGAGCCGGCCGTACTGCCCGGCGATCGGGGAGTCGTCGTCCGCCTGCTGGCTCTGCAGGAGCGGGCTGTTGAAGTACTGCCCGCCATTCCAGAGCTCGTTCGAGAACCCGACGATCCCGAGGCCGTCGTTCTGCCAGTCGATCGAACCGCCGTGGACCGTGTAGAGCCCGCGCCAGATGACGTAGTAGTTGTAGTAGGGGAGCATGCGCTCGCCCTGCTCGCCCAGTTCGTCGTAGACGCGGATGTCCGCCCGCGGGTAGGTCCCCTGCCACGCCGCACCGGGTCCGCGCAGGATCATCCCGCCGGTGTTGTGATACGACTGGAGCCCCGCGATGTGCGGGTTCGCCATCATGAAGTCGTTGATGGCGCGCGACTCCGGCAGCTCGAACGGGTAGTTCATCGAACCGCCCTGGATGTAGTTCGGCTGCCAGTCCGAGCCCCAGTTCCGGTTCGGGTCGTAGCCGCCGACCGGGTCCTCGTTCACGAGTCCGTCGCCGTCGTCGTCGATTCCCTCGAAGCCGAGGAGGATCCAGTCGCCCGTCTCCCCGGGGCCGACCGGCACCATCAGTCGCGGGTCGCGCGGATCCTCGCGGTAGTTCCCCTCGCCGGGGACGTACTTCCGGATCTGCTCGATGACCCCGTTCCGGTTGAGATCGTTCGCGGGGTCCTCGTCGAAGAGGCCGTCGCCGTCCGAGTCGACGGGCACGTGCCCGGTGCGCGCACCGGAGCCCGCACCGTGCAGGAAGTAGTCGCGGCCGTCGGGGTTGATCGTCGGCACGATGTAGAAGACGCGCTCGTCCACCATCCGCTTCACATTGGCGATGCGGTCGTAGTTCTCCATCAGGTACCAGATCGTGTAGAGCGACACCTCGGCGCCCTGGATCTCGTTCCCGTGGATGTTCGCCTCGATCCACATCGCGGCCTTCTCCTCGGCCGGCCCGGTGTCGGGGTTGTGGATCGTCATCATCCAGAGCTCGCGCCCGCCGTAGCTGTCGCCGAGCGAGCTCAGCGTCAGGAAGTTCGGCCACGTGCGGGCCATGAGCTGCATGCGCTCGCCGATCTCCTCGTGGTCGAGCCAGCGGTCCCACGTCATGTCGAGCCGGTGCTCCGGGTCGGAGCCCACCCCGGTCATCTGGTCCTGCGCCGCCACCGGGGCGGCGGTGAAGGCCGAAGCGGCGGCAAGCGCCGTCACCGCGGCGAGGGCCGGGGTGGCCGCGGCCGCCGGAAGATTGGCGACTGCGGTGAGGGCACCACCGACGAGGGCGGTGCGGAGTCGTGCGCGCATCCGCTGGAGCGCGCCGCTGTCGATCGTCGTCGTCATCGGTCTACCTCAGCGTCACGGTCACGGTGTCGGTACCGCCCTTCTGGGCGCGGGCGTAGAGCTCCACCTGGTCTCCCCGGCTCCCACGAATCACCCAGCTGAAGCGGGCGCGGTGGCCGGAGCCCGCCAGCGTCGGGATGCGCGCCGTCTTGTCGTCGCCGGTGACGATGTCGTCGGCATCCACCCCGATCTGCACCATCGTCTGCTGTACCGAGCGCGACACGACCCCGTGCCGCAGCGCGGTCGGGAAGTAGCCGGCGTTCTCGACCACCGCCTCGACGGTGAAGATCCCGCCCCCATGGTCGGTGACCTCGGACTCGACGATCGAGATGCGGGGGAGCATCCCCGCGAGGTCGACGAGGAAGTCGCCCTGCGCCGCGCCGTGCTCGTCGGAGATCCCGTTCACCGGATTGACCATCGCCCCGGGCGCGAAACCGCCGATCTCGACCTGCCCGAACTGCGGGTGAGCGGCCGAAGCCCAGGGCACGTACGTCACCGCCTGCGCCCCGGAGAGCGCGATCTGCTCGAGCGTCGCACCGCCGGCCGGCGCATCGTCCCCCTCGCCGGTCGGGAGCGCCCACCCCTGCGTCGAGAAGGAAGGAACGCCGAACTGGTAGTAGCCGAACTGGAAGAAGGCGCCCTCCGCGGTCCGGTTCAGCGGTGTCGCGTCGAGACCGGTGTGCTCCCCGTACGCCTCGGCGACGGCCTCGAAGTAGGGGATGTCCTGCGCGTCGACCGTGACCTGGGGACGGCGCCCCGACTGCGGGTCGTTGTCGCGGCCCGGCTGAGCGCCGCGAAGCCGAAGTCCGCCGCGGATGTTGTCCGGGGTGGTCCCGTAGACCCCGGTCGACAGAACGTCCCCATTCGCCTCGGCGGCGAAGACGTGCAGATCCGGGAGCGACGCGCCGGCGAGGCGGCCCTGACCGTTCGGAGCCGTCACGAGGTTGTCGTGGTGCCCGAAGGTCAGGATCGCCCCGATGTTCCGGTTCGCGACCGCGAAATCGATGAGCGCCCGCGTCTCCGGCTCGCTGACCATGTGCGGCCCGGCGTACGCCTGATAGTAGGGGTACTCGTGCTGGAAGTTGCGGTCGAGATCGACGCCGCCGGGGAGGTCCTCGTTGAGGAAGCCGTCGCCGTCATCGTCGATTCCCTCCCAGTGGAGGGTGTAGCGCCCGACCTCACCCGCCGTCGCATCGGCGCGCTTCATCAGGCGTTCGTCGTCGGGGTGGACGATGAAGTCCCCTTCCGGATCCATCACCCGCATGACGGTGATCATCCCGTCGCCGTTCAGGTCGTTCGGGGCGTCCTCGTCGACGCGGCCGTCGTTGTCGTCGTCGACCGGGCGTGCGTTGGTGGGGCGGTCCCAGTCGAGGTCGCCGAAGAAGGCCTCGGCCCCGTCCGGGTTCGCGCGCGGAACGATGTAGAGGACGTTGCGCTGCAGGAGCTCCCGCACCTCCGCTTCGCTCTCGGCCCGCTCCAGGACACGCCGGGCCGAGGCCAGGGCGATCGAGGAGCCGACGAGGTGGTCGGCGGAGAGGTTGGCCACGACGAGGACCCCGGGCCGCTCGTCGATCGGCGTCGGCCCGTCCGCGGCGAGCCGCAGCATCCAGACGTCCCGTCCCTCCATCGTCCGCGCGATCGACTCGATCGACGCATGATCGGATCGGGCCAGGTCGCGCATCGCCGAGCTGAGCGCCTCGTAGTCGTGCCAGGGCGATTCCTGCCCGGCGATCGGTCCCGCGAGCGCCAGGCTCGCACACAGGAGCGAGGGGGTCCCTCGCTTCATCCATCTCCACATCCGCACGTGTCGTCGTCTCCTGTCGATACACCGTTCATCCCGCCCCTTCGACGGGGCGGGCAGAGTAGGCGGGGACGCAGCGTCAGGCCAGACGGGGTGAACCGGTCGGCCTTCGCCCGGGACGGTTGCCCCCGAGCCGCTCCCTCCGCAGTCTCGAACTCTCCGCACCGACCGGACGCTCGCGGTCGAACCCCCGCAGGGTCCGTCCCTCTCCCTCTCAATCGATGCAGCCTCTTCTCCGGACCGCCGCCCTCGCCATTCTGCTGAGCGGGTGCGGCGACGCGCCTCCGCCCGACGAGGGAGGAGAGATGCCCGTGCCCGAGGACCGGAGCGAGATGCTCGCGACGGGAGACACCGAACTCTTCGTTCGTGCCGAGGGCTCGGGACCCCCGGTGATCGTGGTCCACGGTGGACCGCTCCTGGACCACGGCTACCTGGAGCCGTGGCTCCGACCCCTCGCCGCCGACCACCGACTGGTCTTCTACGATCAGCGACTGAGCGGTCGGTCATCCGCGGAGGCGCCGCCCGAGTCGATCACCCTCGAACGCTTCGTCGACGATCTGGAGGCGGTCCGGGCGGCGGGCGACTATCCGCGGGTCGACGTCATCGCGCACTCGTGGGGCGGGCTGATCGCCACCCTCTACGCGGCGCGCTACCCGGAACGGGTGCGCCGCCTCGTCCTGGTCGGTCCGATGGCCCCCTCCGCCGAGCTGCGGCTGGAGGAGGAGTTGGCTCAGCGCGAGCGGCTTCGGCCACAGGATCTGGAGGCGATGGAGGAGGTCCGCGCCACGCCCGCCTTCCAGGCGCAGTCGCCCGAGGGGATCGAGGCGATGCTCCGGGCGCGCTTCCGCTCCGAGTTCGGCGATCCTTCGCTCGCCGACTCGCTCGACTTCCACATCGAGGACGACTACCTCCTCCGCTCCGAGCGCTTCGGCGCGCTCTTCCCGGAGTTGGAGCGCTACGACGTCACCGGCGCGCTCCAGGCGATCACCGCGCGAACGCTGATCGTCTTCGGCGACCGAGAGCCCGGCGCCGAGATCGGCGGAGCGGCGCTCGCAGCGGGCATCCCGAACGCGACCCTGCGGCGGATCTCCCACTCCGGCCACTTCCCCTTCGTCGAACAGCCCTTCGAGTTCATCGATGTGGTCGACGCCTTCCTCGACAACGGACGCTGAGGCATGACTCCGCAGCTCGAACTCGACCACCTGATCTTCGTCACGCCGGATGTCGACGCCACCGTGGCCGACCTGGAGGCCCGACTCGGCGTCACCTTCGAAGCCGGGGGGCGCCTCCCGGCCTGGGGCACGCGGAACCGGATCCTCCCGCTGGGAGACCGGAGCTACCTGGAGGTGATGGGCCCCGACGAGTCCGCCAACGCCCCCGAGGGCGGACGGATCCTGGATCTCGACCGACGCACCGAGCCGTCGATGGCGTGGTGGGCGGTGCGCCCCTTCCTGATGGAGCTCACCTGCGGGGACTTCCAGGCGGCCGGCTTCCAGCACGGCGACGTCATCCAGGGCCGTCGCGAACTCCCCGACGGCGACACGCTCGTCTGGGAGATGACCGACCCGCACCTGCGGGTCGAGGACGGGATGGTGCCCCTGGTGATCGACTGGGACGGCGCGGCGCACCCCGGGGACGGACCGGCAGCGGCGACGCTTCGCGAACTGCGCCTGGAGCACCCCGACCACGCACGCCTCTCCGGCCCCTTCGTCGACATCGGACTCCCCGAGGTTCATCCGGCGGAAGCTCCCGCGATCGTCGCGACGCTCGAAGGCCCGGGCGGGACGCTGACGCTGCGGTGACCGTCCGCCTTCGTCGCGCGGAGGGTGCGCGCGACTTCTTCGGGCGGGCGAGGGCCTTCCTCCTCGCCGCCGAGGCGGAGCACAACCTGATCCTCGGCCTCTCCCACGGCCTCGTCACTGGCGATCACGACTACGACGAGCCGATCCACCTCGCCACGGTCGAGGGGGAGGGTGGCGTCGAGGGATACGTCTTCCGCACGCCCCCCTTCAAGGTCGGCGTCTCCGCCCTCCCGCCCGCGCTGATCCCGGCGGTCGTGGACGATCTCTCCGAACGATACGACCGGATCCCCGCCGTTCTCGGCCCCGAGCCGACCGCCGTCGCCCTCGCCGAGGCGTGGGCCGCCCGCTTCGGAGGGAGGGTGGAGATTCGCCAACGAATGCGGATCCACCGCGCCTCCGTGCTGGAGCCCGATCCGCACGACGGTCGTCCGCCTCCCTCCGGGCGCCTGCGCGCGGCTACGGTGAGGGAGGTGGACCTCGTGACGGGATGGCTCGAGGGCTTCGTGGAGGAGGCGCGGGTCGAGGGGGGCGACCTGCGGAGGCTGGCGGAGCGGATGACCGAAGCCGGGGCGATCTGGATGTGGGACGACGACGGACCCGTCTCGATGGTCGGGGCGACGGGGGCGACGCCGAACGGGATCCGGATCGGCTACGTCTGGACGCCGGCCCCGGAGCGTGGGCGCGGCTACGCGACGACGGCGGTCGCCGCACTGACCGAGCACCTCCTGGCGACCGGTCGTCGATTCGTCTTCCTCTACACCGATCTCGCCAACCCCACCTCGAACACGATCTACGCCCGGATCGGCTACCGGCCGGTGTGCGACGTCGTCGACGCGGCCATCCTCCCCGTCGACTCGTGAGCCGCGTCGCCTTCCTCACCTGTGCCGCGCTCGCCGACGGGCACTTCGATGACCTCCCGGTCGTGGCCGAGGCGGCCGAGATGGGGGTGGTCGTCGACTTCGTCGACTGGAGGGCGGAGGTCGACTGGACGACGTGGGACGCCGTCGTCATCCGGACTCCGTGGGACTACCAGCACGACCTCCCGGGCTTCCTCGGCGTCCTCCGGCGCATCGAGGCGTCCGGCACCCCGCTGTACAACGACTCCGCCGTGGTCGAGTGGAACGCCGACAAGGGGTACCTCCTCGAGCTCGAGGCGCGTGGCATACCGGTCATCCCGACGCGGCTGGGTCGCCTCACCGTCGCCGCCGACCTCGAACGGCTCGCCGACGGGTGGGCCGAGGTCGTGGCGAAGCCCCGGATCGGGGCGAGCGGGGAGGACACCTTCCGCCTTCCGCGCGATCGAGCGGACCCAGCGTGGCAGCAGGCGACCGACGCCCTCCGCGACCGCGACGTCCTCGTCCAGCCCTTCCAGAGATCGATCCTCACCGAGGGCGAACTCTCCCTGATCGCGATCGACGGCCGCACCAGCCACCTCATGCGGAAGCGGCCGGCCGGGGCGGAGTTTCGTTCTCAGGAGGAGTTCGGCGGCGAGGTGACGGCCGCGACCGACCCCGGCTTCGAGCGGTGGGCGCTCGACCTTCTCGACCGGACCCCCGAGACCCGGGGCCTCCTCTTTGCCCGGGTGGATGGACTCCGCGGCGAGGACGGGGGCTGGCGCCTGGGGGAGCTGGAGTTGATCGAACCGTCGCTGTACTTCCGAACCCGGGAGGGGAGCGCGCGCGACTTCGCGTCGGCGCTGGCCGCCCGCCTGACGAATCGAGCGCACCCCGCTCACGCCACCGGAGACTCACCATGACCCCCGACCCCCGCTACCCGATCGGCCGACCCGACATCCGCCACGACCTGACCGAGGCGGACCGCGCGCCGATGATCGAGCAGCTCGCTGCGATGCCCCGACGGCTGCGCGCCGCGATCGCCGGGTGGGACGACACCCGTCTCGACACCCCGTACCGGGAAGACGGGTGGACGGTGCGACAGGTCGTGCACCACCTCGCCGACAGTCACATGAACGGGTACATCCGCTTCAAGCTGACCGTCACCGAGGAGAACCCGACGGTCCGCGGCTACGATCAACCGAGCTTCGCCGAGCAGCGGGAGGCGAAGCACGGTGATCCGGAACTCTCGCTCTCGATCCTGGATGCGCTGCACCGGCGCTGGTCGACCTTCCTGGGCCACGTCCCTCCGGAGGGGTGGAGCCGCCCACTCGTCTACACCGACGGACGCGCGAGCACGCTGAACGGGCTCCTCTGCATCTACTCCTGGCACGGCGAGCACCACATCGCGCACATCACCGAGCTCGCCGGCCGAGAGGGGTGGTGAACGAGCTCCTCTTCGTCCTGACCGCCCTCCTCTTCATCGGGGGGCCGCTCGTCCTCCTCCTGGCGGCTCTGCGCGACGCGATTCGGACCGGCGCGGGGCTCGGCTGGCGGCTCGCGCTCGCCGCGGCCCTCCTCGCCACCCCCTTCATCCCCGGGTTCCCGATCGCCTCCCAGGGATCGACCCGCTGGTTCGACAGCCCCGACCTCCTGACCGACGCGCCTCGTCGGGTGGAGGTGCTCCGCCCCCCGACGGCGCCCTGGAGCATCCGGCGGACCATCGTGGAGCGGGAGTTCGAGGGGGATCGCCTCATCCGCGAGACGGAGCGGGTCGTGGTCGAGTTCGCGCTCCTCCCCCTCCTGGCCGGCGGCGGCTGGTTCATCACCCGCGGCAGACGGGGCGCGGCGTGATCGGGCCGGAGCGGGGTGTCCGACGCGCGCGTCGTCGGGTCGCGCGTCGCGTCGGGTCGCGCTCCCTCCGCCGGTACGTGGGAGTGGGGGCGTACGCCCTCTTCGCGGCCCTCGTCGGGTGCGACGCGGACGCCCCTCCCCCCCTCGGCGAGGCGATCGGCTACGAGCTGGTCCAGGTGTGGCGGACCGGGGACCTCGAGACCTCCGAGGCGCTCTTCCACCCCCTCGCCGTCTACGAGGACCGATCGAGCGGGACCGAAGCGCCCGGCGGGCCCGAGGCCGCCGCCTGGGCCGCCGCGGTTCGGGACTGGCTCGACCCCCTCTTCATCGAGGTCGTCGATCTCCGCGCCACCGACACCTCGGCCTCGATCGAGTGGCTCCGCGAGGGGCTCGCCGTCGTGGGCGATACCGCCCGCTCCGTACGGATCGAGGGGGTCACGCTGCTCGAGATCGAGAACGGGCTCGTCCTGCGTGCGACCGAGTACTTCGACCCCTCCCCTCTGATCGTCGCTCGTGGGGGCGCGGTCACCTACCCGGGCGAGGAGCCGCTCCGGCTGCCCGCGGTCGAGGGAGACGACGCGGACGGCGTACTCAGACGTCCGCCACCCACGCCGTGATCACCAGCTCCGGGTCCTCCTGGCGATTCCGCTCGTTCGCCAGGAAGTCGTAGTAGCCGCACCGGGCGGTTCCCGGGTAGGCCCGGCAGGGGCTGGGCCGGAACTCGTACACGGTGCACCCCCGCGTCTCCGGATCGAGGAAGGTGCACGCCGTCTCGAAGATGTGATCGTCGCGGTGTCGCAGGACGCGGGTACCCTTCTCCTCGCCCTTCTTCGTGAACCGTTTGCGCGCCTTCTCCTCGGAGATCCCGAAGCCCTTGGCCAGACGCCGAATGTCGCTCTTGGAGATCGGGATCTGCGGGTAGGTACAGCAGTACGCCGGGCACTTGGCGCAGGAGTAGAAGACCTTGAGCGGTGTGGCCATGAGGCGGGGTGGCGGGGCGGACGGGGTGGCGCCCAAGATGGGGAGGAGCACGACCCTTCGACAGGTGATCCGCCCTGCCCGGATCCGGGTCCAGCCACGGGACGGATCCTGACGGCCCGGTCCCGTGTCTGAACCCGTGGCGTCGCTCTCCCTCGCATCGAAGGTCGTTCGACATGCTTCCGACCCACGCCGGCTCCCTCTGCCGCGGATTCGTCCTCGCCTTCACGCTCGTGCTCACGGTCGGTTCGCCGTCGGATGCACGCGCGCAGATCCCGATCGACTCGGACGGCGACTGGACCGTGTCCATCCTCCCTCGGGTCGGCTACCTGTATCCGGGTAATGCGGGGCCGTTGGAGGGGTGGGAGCCACAGGGCCTGCGCATCATCGGCGGGCCGGTGGCCGGGCTCGCGGTCGAGGTCGCGACCCCGCTTCCGTGGGTCGCCTTCCGCGGCACCTTCGAGCAGGCGGCTCGCAACCAGCTCTTCTTCGACCAGCAACTCGCCGTCCGCCCGCTCTTCGACGCCGCCCTCTTCAACCAGTCGAATGCGCTGCAGGCGCAGTATTCGATCGGCGGGGTCCTTCGACCGCTGCCCGAGCTGCCGATCCGACCGACCGGGATCGTGGGGGTCGGGCTCCGGCATCAGCAGTGGACTCCCGGGGCGGTCCCGGGCGACTTTCTCCCCTTCTTCCCCGAGTCGAACTGGGACCGGACCTGGCACTGGGGCGGGGGGATCGAGGCGGATGCGACCCCGATCGCGGTGCGGGTGGAGGTCCTGAACTACCGTGCGATGATCGGGGAACCCGAGCTGGGCGAGGTGAACGCCTCGGACCGCTTCGTGATGATCGCCTTCTCCTGGATCGGGCGCTGACGGAGCGGTGAGGGAGCCGCCCGTCGTCTTCCTCCTCCTGATCCTCGGCGCGACCGGGGCCGCGCTCGCGCTCGGCCCGTCCCCGCTCCCGGTCGGCCTGCGCCTCGCGGCCCTCGCCCTCGTGCCGATCGGCGCCGGGATCCACTGGATCGGCTGGCGCGCGTTTCACGCTCGGGGCACCACCGTCGCGACGCTCGCACGCCCCACCGAGCTCGTCACCGACGGGATCTACCGGTGGACCCGCAACCCGATGTACCTCGGGGGGCTGCTCATCACCGCGGGGTGGGTGGGGTTCCTCGGCCACCCGCCGCTCCACCTCGCCACCCTCTCCTGGATCCCGCTCGCCGAGTACCTCTGGATCCGCCCGGAGGAGCGTCTCATCGCCCGCGAGTTCCGCGAGGCGTGGCTCGGATACCGGTCGCGCGTCCGCCGCTGGCTCTGAGACGGACCCGGGCGGGAAGAGCCAACGGGGAAGAAAGCGATTGCGTGTAGACTCGTAGGTCTCCCCGGACCCGGGTACGCGCAACGTGTGGCGGGTAGGACGCACAGCTCGAGCGATGACGGAGTTGGAGGGCAGGCATGCTACGAACCCTGGACGCGGGTGTCCTGGTCGGCGAGCCCGCTCGGGTCGTCGTCCGTGGAGAGACGGCACGGTGGTGGCGGCATCGGTACCCGGACTCTGATCGAACCCCCTGCGAGAAGACGATGATGAGACGCAGCGCGATCTCCCTGGCCGTGGCCACATCGATCCTGGGGAGTGGATGCGGGTCGCCCCCCGAGGCGACGAGCACCACGGAGACGGTCGACAGTGCGGGCGTCCGCCTCGTGACGTCGCTGCCGAACTCCGCCGCCGAGCTGGTCCTCGAGGATCTCGCCCTCGCCCTGGGAGAGGGCGAGTCGCAGGAGAATCAGTTCTACCGACTCGCCGATGCGCGCCTTCTCCCGGACGGTTCCGTCGTGACCGCGGAATGGGGAAGTGGAGAGGTCCGGCGCTTCGATCGGGACGGCGTGCTGCGTTCGACGCGGGGCGGCAGAGGGGAGGGTCCGGGCGAATTCGCCCGCATCCAGTCGCTGCAGTTTCTCCCCGGCGAGTTCCTTCGAGTTCTGGACGTCCGGCTGCAGCGCGGCACCGTCTTCGATTCCGCGTGGAGCGTGCGGTCGACGTCGCCCTTCGCACCTCCGGCGGTCGACCGTCGGCCGGCGGCCGTGAACCTTCCGGGTGCCGCACTCGCCTTCACGTCGACCGGTCGGGTGGTCGGCTTCCCGAATGTGACGATGGAGCTGTCCGGAATGCCCGGCCCGGTCTCGGCCGAGGCACTCCTGTCGGTGTCCGAGTCGCAGGGGGCCCCGCGGGGCGTCCTCGGCAACTTCCGGCTCGTCTCCTTCTACGAGACCCCGGGGGGACTGCGGCCCTTCGGTTCGGTCCCCGGCGCTCCGATCCTGAAGTACGACGTTCGGGATCTCCGTCTCGCGCTGACGGAGGGCCGGTCCCACGACATCGCGGTCGTCGACGATGGCGTACTGACGATGCGGATCCGGGAATCGCGGGCCCGGACCGCCCTCTCTCTCCCGGACACCTTCGAGATCCCGCCAGCCGACTCGCTCCCGGCCTACACGGAGGTCAAGGTGGATGCGGACGGCCGCATCTGGGCGCGTCCGGGGGTCGCGGAAGGCTCGGAGACCGCGGTGTGGCGTCGCTTCTCGCCGCTTGGCGCCCTCGAGGCCACCCTCGAGCTGGGATCGACGGACCACGTCTACGACGCGAGGGGAGACACCGTACTCCTGCGTCGGCTCGACGAGCTCGATGTCGAGCGGCTCGAGATCTGGACGATCGCGTCTCGGGCATCCGACGGCCCGTCGTGATCTCGGGTCGTGATCGGCGTTGACGGAAGACTCGGGGTCGCCCTCGCAGCGTGTCTGCTGGTTGCCTTCTGCGGGACGGCGCCGGTGGTGGCGCAGGGGGTCGAGTCCGTCGAGTTCCTCGTCGACAACGATCACTTCAACTTCTGGGACGACCTCTTCTCCCGGCCGGATCGGGACTACACGCACGGCACGAAGCTCGCACTGGAGTGGGGCGCCCGCGACGCACCCGGCCCGGTGTACCGCGTCGAACTCGGGCAGCTGATCTTCAACCCATCGGTTCCGCTCTTCTTCCCCTCCTTCTACCGGGCCCCGAACCGACCCTTCGCGGGGTGGCTCTACCTCTCCGCGCGCCGCGTGCGGGTTGCGGGCCGACGCCGAAGCGTCCTCGGGGGCTACTTCGGCGTGACGGGGCCCGCGTCGCTCGGACAGGCCGCCCAGCGCGGATTCCACGAGCTGGTCGATCGCCGATGGAACCCGGACTGGGAGCCGGAGCTTCCACAGGAACTGGGGTTCGGGGCCACGGGGGGCACCGGGTGGCTCGTGCCTCTCGTCGATGGCACGCGCGTCACGGTATCGACCGGGTTCGATCTGATGGGCGAGGTGGGAACGGTACGCACCGAGGGATCGGCGATCCTCCTCCTGGAGGCGCAGCTCGCGTTCGGTCCGGTCGGGCTGCTGGCGCGGGCGTCGAGTCGTCAGCGTCTACGCCTGCACGACCTCTTCATCGAGGGGTCGCTCCTCTCGGGCGAGAGCTTCGCCTCGCTGGAGCCACTCCTGCGGGAGGACGGGCTGGACCTCGGGATTCGACTCGGGCCGGCCCTGCTGCGGTATCAGGTCACCCGCAGGGGGCGCGAGTTCGACGGACAGTTCGCGCCCCACACCTACTCGGGGTTCTCGCTCGCCCTCGGCGCGGGGACCGCCTCGTGGCTGCCGGACCATCTCCGGACCTGGAAGCCGTAGCGACTCGCCCTCGCCCGCACCGTCGGCCCCGGGTGTGCTCAGCCCCGGACCAGTTCCCGCACCCCGTCGATCAGCCGATCGACCTCCTCCTCGGTCGTGTAGCAGGCGCATCCGGCGCGGACGAGACCGTGGGGCGCCAGACCGAGGTCCTCGATCACGATGGTCGCGTAGAAGTCCCCGTGCGAGGTGAAGACGCCGTGGTGGTCGGAGAGGTGCGCGGTGACCTCTTCGGCGGTCCGCCCGTGGACGGTGAATCCGACGGTCGGCGTGCGCGGCTCTCCGGGCCGCGGGCCGAAGAGGCGGACTCCCTCCATCTCCATCTCCGAGAGCCCGCCCCAGAGTCGTGCGAGGAGCGACTCCCCGCGGGCGTGGAGCTCGGAGAAGCTCCGCTCGAGACGGGCGCGGCGATCCGACGCGTCCCCCGGGCCCGCGAGGTCCGCGAGGAAGTCGACCGCGGCCGCCGATCCCATCATCCCCTCGTGCGAGAGCGTCCCCGACTCGAACCGCTCGCCCCCTTCGGACCCGGCGCAGATCAGCCTCGGCACGTCGAGTCCGTCGTGGAGTTCCTCCGCGACGTGGAGGACGCCCATGTGCGGACCGTAGAACTTGTACGGGGAGCAGCCCAGTGCGTCGGCTCCGAGCGCCGCCACATCGACCAGCTGGTGCGGGGCGTAGTGCACCGCGTCCACGAAGAGTCGTGCGCCGGCAGCGTGCGCCATCTCCGCCACTGCCGCGACATCGGTCACGGTTCCGATCGCATTCGAGGCGGCGCCGCAGGCGACCCAGCGGGTGCGCGGTCCGATCGCCTCGCGCATCGTGTCCAGGTCGAGGGTGCCGGTCGCCGGGTGGAAGGGGACTTCCACCACCCGCACCCCACGCTCGACCGCCATCTCCCGCCACGGCCCGACGTTCGCCTGGTGGTCCAGTCGGGTCACGACCACCTCGTCGCCCTCGCCGAGACCGCGTCCGATCGCGCGCGTCAGGTGGAAGAGGAGCGTCGTCATGTTCGCGCCGAAGACCACCTCGCCCGGATCGCAGAGCAGGAAGTCGGCGAGCGTCCTCCGCGCCTCCGCGATCGCGGCGTCCGTCTCCCGGGAGGTGGCGTACGCCCAGTGGGTGTTGGCATTCCGTCGGAAGAGGTACTCCGTCATCGCCTCCGCCACCGTTCGGGGGACCTGGGTGCCGCCGGGGCCGTCGAAGTAGGCGGCGGGACGGCCCGACTCGATCCGCTCCAGAGCGGGGAAGGCGGCGCGGATCTCGGAGGGTGACGCGATCGACATCTGGGGACGGGTCGGGGGGAGCCTGAAACGGGCGGCAGGGTAGGGAGGCGCGATGAACGATGCCACCCTCGCGATCCTTCGGGAACTGGACGGGGCCCGTGCCGAGCTCCGCGCCGCCTGGGACGAGACGCCGGAGGCCGATCGGAGCGTCCGACCGACCCCCGACCGATGGTCCCCGGTCGAGACGCTCGAACACCTGTCGGTGGCGCTGCACCAGGTCGTGCGACTCGTGGGGCATCTCTGGATCTCCGCCGGTCGGGCCGGCCCCGCCCGCCCCGCCGATTTCGACCCCGTCACCCGAGTGCTCGCGCGGCGGGTGGCGCGGCCGACCGAGCGGGTCGACTCGCCCGAGTCGACCCGTCCGACCGGAGGCATCCCCGCCGACCGGATCTGGGAGTGCCTCGACGCCGATCTCTCCCGGCTGAAGGAGCTCACCGTGGAGATGGACCCCTTCGATCTTCGACAGGTGCATTTCCCACATGCGGTGCTGGGGCCGCTGGATCCGCACGAGTGGGCGGTCTTCGCCGCGGAGCACGAACGACGGCATTCACGGCAGATCCGGGATCCTCGAGGCCTCGTCGTGGATTCGGGGGGTGCCGATCGACAGGAGACTTTCACGATGGACAGGGAATCATGACGACCGAGATCGCGACCCTCGGCGGGGGGTGCTTCTGGTGCCTCGACGCCGTCTACCGGATGGTCGACGGGGTGAAGCGCGTGCAGAGCGGCTTCGCCGGGGGAGACCGACCCGCCCCGAGCTACCGAGAGGTGGTGTCCGGCACGACCGGCCACGCCGAGGTGGTCGAGGTGGAGTTCGATCCCGAGACGATCTCGTACCGCGAGCTGCTCGAGATCTTCTTCACGATCCACGACCCCACGACGCTCAACCGGCAGGGGGCCGACCGCGGAACCCAGTACCGCTCGATCATCCTCACCCACGACGCCGACCAGATGCGGACGGCGCGGCAGCTGATCGAGGGGATCGAGGCGGAGGGGATCTGGCCCGACCCGATCGTGACGCAGGTCCGGGAGCTGGACCACTTCTGGCCGGCCGAGGAGTACCACGAGGACTACTACCGGCGGAATCCGAACCAGCCCTACTGCCGCGTGGTCATCGACCCGAAGGTCGCTCGCTTCCGAGCCCGCTTCGCCGATCGGATCCGGGCGGGCTGAGGGCCCTCCCCCTCTCCCGAGCAACGGCTTTCGAGTCGGGTGGACCCAAGTGGGGGTCGGCCAGGGAGACTCGAACGGGGGAGGGGCGATGCGGAGGTTGCGGAGGGCGGGCGTGGGATGGGGGCTGCTCGGCGCGGGCGCCGCAACGTGGACGACGGCGCTCGCCGGTCAGGAACTCGAGCTGGTGCACACGGTCGGGCTGCAGGCGGAACCGGTCCTCGGCGCCATCGAGGACGCCGCCCTCCTCTCCGACGGTCGTCTCGTCGTCCTCGATGAACAGGCCAGGGCGCTGCACTGGTTCGATGCCGAGGGGAGCTATCTCCGCGAGGTCTCCCGTGAGGGCCAGGGTCCGGGCGAGATCGGCGGGGCGAGCGATCTCGCCGTGGACGATCGGGACCGGGTGCACCTGCTCGACTACCGCAATCTGCGGGTGTCGACGTGGGATGCCGACGGGGAGTTCCTCTCCGGCACGCCCCTCTCGGAGCTGCTCCCGACGGGAGGCTACCCGGTCGCCCTGCACGCGGATGGGAGCCGGCTCTACCTGAAGTCGATGAGCTTCGACACGCCGAGTCGGAACGCCATCTCCACGCTCCGCGTCGGGGAGGCCGGCGAGGTGACGGTCGAGGCGAGGCTGGTCGAGTGGAGTGGCGACGAGCCCAGCTGCACCTTCTGCGACTGGTCCCCGCGCGGGGACGGCGTCGCAGCTGCCGCGGGAGACACGCTGTACCTCGTCCGGGAGCTTCGCCCGGGCGGCGACGTGGGTGCGGTGTGGGAGCGTGACGACCTGCCGGCG
>JANQLR010000286.1 GCA_028280525.1 Longimicrobiales bacterium | reverse complement strand
GCCTCCCGAGGGGGGCGGCGCGGCAGCGGGCGGGGTGGCTTCCGACGCGGGCGGTGCGGGCGCGGAGGCGGCCGGCGATACCCCCGGGGCCTCGGCCGCCTGGCCCTCCACGAGGGCTCCGACCCCCGCCGGTACGACCTCGGCATCCTCCTCGCGGATGTCCGCGATCCGGTGCGACCAGGTCCGGATCATCTTCACGAACGCCGTCACGAGGTCCGGGTCGAACTCGCTCCCCGCCCCCTCCTCGAGCATTCCCAGCACGCGGTCCTGCTCCCACGCCTCGCGGTAGGGGCGATCGGTGCGCAGCGCGTCGAAGACGTCGCAGATGTGCACCATGTCCGACGCCTGGTGGCAGCGGCGCGCGTACTTCAGCGTCGGGTAGCCGCCCCCGTTCAGCTTGATGTGGTGCTCGTAGGCGACGACGGCGGCCAGATCGAGGTGCTCCTCCGTCTCCATGATGATCCGGGCGCCCTCGATGGTGTGGTTGTTCATCACCGCACGCTCGGCGTCGGTCAGCTTCCCCGGCTTGTTCAGGATCTCCTCGGGGATCGTCACCTTCCCGAGGTCGTGCAGGAGCCCCGAGATCCCGAAGGAGCGCACCTCGTTCGGTCCGAGGCCGATGAACTCCGCGAGCGCCATCGACAGGATCGAGACGTTCATCGCGTGCGTCGTCGTGTACTGATCGAAGCTCTTCAGCCGCAGGAGGGGGATCAGGAAGTCCTGGTCGCCGTGCATCGCGACGGAGAGCGAGCGGATCAGCGCCTCCGCCTCGAGCATGTGCAGCTTGCGCCCGGCCTTCAGCTCCTCGTGCAGCCAGTCGACGGTGTCGAGCTCCTCCTTGAGGGTGTAGCCGAGCGTCGTGGCCAGCTCGGCGCGCTGAAGCGCCCCCTCTCCCCCGTCGCCGCCCTCGTCTCCGTCGAGCCCGACGAGTCCGTAGCGGATGTGCGTCTTCCGTCCCTGCCGCACCTCGGCCGTGTCCGTGGGGGTCCCGCCGAGCCGCCCTGCGACATCCTCCAGGAAGACGTCGAGGTCGTCGCGGGTGATGGGGCCGGTGAACTCGAGCCGCTGCACCCCGACCCTCGCGAGCCGGGCGCCCCAATCCCAGTGCTTGAGCGCGCGGACGGGACGTCCGTCCAGGACGACCTCGTCGCCCAGGAAGGTGAACTCGCGCTTGGCGCCCTCCTCCTGGAGCCGCAGGATCGCGTGGAGTACGACGTCGACGACGCGCTCCCGCGCCGGGTGTCCCTCCTTGTAGAGCGACATGGTGCTCACCGCCTTCGCGAGGGCGATGAGGAAGTCGGCGGCGGCGTTCATGCGGTTCTCCGGATCACAGGGCGCCGACCGCGCGCCGCAAGAGGGCTTCCTTCGATTTGCGCGCGGCCTCGACCAGGCTGCGCGCCTCGGCATCGTCCATCCACTCGGCCGCCATCAGCTTGAGCGCGGCGGCCACGCTCGGCGACCCCTCGGCGAGCTTCGCTCGCCCCAGCAGGCTCTTTCCCGCACCGGAGAGCTCCACCAGGGTGTCGCGCACCAGCTTCGAGCGCTGCCCCGAGAGCATCCGGATCGCGAGCGCCCGGATCTCTTCGGGCCGATCCCCCTTCACGACCCGGTTCAGGAAGGTCGGGAGGATCGCCTCGGGGATTCGTTCGCGGATCTCGTGGAGCGCCATCCGGCAGACCCGCTCGTCCTCGTCGGCCAGCCCCAGTCCGAGTGCGCGGTGGCGCACCTGAGGGATGCGGAAGGCGAGGGGGAGCGCCTCGCGGCGGACCCGCGCCTCGCGGTTCGAGAGGAAGGGGACGACGTCCACCCCCTCCGGGACGGTCGGGAGCCGCGCGAGGAGGGCGATCAGGTTCCGCTGCACGAACCATCGGTCCTCGGAGTGCAGCCGCTCGGCGGCGACCGGACCGGCCCGGTCACCGACTCCGACGAGGATGTCGAAGACCACACGGCGCACGGAGCGGGACTCCGACTCCGACATCCCGTCCAGGAGGAGGGGCACCGCGGCCTCCGGTCCGATCTCCTCGATCAGCGCCTCGATCGCGCGGGCGTCGACGTCGCCGTGCGAGAGGAGCTCGCGGATCTGTTCGGGGTCGGTGACGTGGGCTCGGATCTTCCGCGCGGCGACGTTGTCGCGTGGGACCTCCTCCACCATCGCGAGGATCTCCGCCGTCCGTCCGAGAGCGATTGCGTCGATCAGGGCGGTGCGCACCGTCTCTCCCCACGCCCCGACTTCGAGCGACATCTGCAGGATCCGCACGCACCCCGGGAGCTCCTCCTCCTGGTTGGAGCGGTCCAGCCCCGCCGACAACGGCCCCGGTCGAAAGACCGGTGAGGCGTGCGCCATCGAGTCGAGGACGCGGGTGTACTGGTCAGGGTTCGGGTCCTTGAGCTCCCACTCCGAGATCAGCTCCTCGACGTTCTCACGGAGCGCCGAGTTGGCCTGCATGCGGACCTTCGCCGCCCCGGCGTCCGCGTGCGCCGAGAGCTTCGACAGGAGGCGCGTCATCGAGGTGGAGATCTCCTGCCCGGAGGCCTCGGCCGCCGCCCGCACCACCTTCACCACCGCGTCGACGGCCAGGCTCTGGTTCGTGTCGAGGACGAAGCGCTGACGCGCCTGCACGTCGCCGCCGAGCTGAACGAGACGGGAGAGCGTCCCCTCGTCCATCTCGCGGACCAGCGAGGTCACCCGCGCACGGATCCGGTCCGCCTCCTCTCCCCGGGCGCCCTTCAGCTCCGAGGCGAGCTGCCGCAGGTAGCCGGAGATGACCTGATCGTAGGCGGCGTCCTGCGGCTTGGCCTCGATCTCCTCCGCCAGGACGACCGGATCGATTCGGTCCATCTCGTTCGGATCGTGCACCGAGCCGCCACCCTGCCCACCCCCCGCCAGGACGGCGCGGGCCAGCCCGAGCCAGAGCTCGCTCGAGGAGCCGCTCCCCCCGTCGCCATCGGACTCGATGAGGCGGAGCCGGTCGTAGCCGAGGGCGTGCAGGTGGACGTGCGGCCAGTCGGGGAGCTCCTCCCGCAGCCCGAGGAGATCGGTCTCGTCCTCGTGCGCCTCGGCGAGCGTTCGGAAGAGACCGCTGATCTCGTTCGCCCGAACCCCGTGGTCGAAGGTCAGCGCACCGATCTGCTGCTCGTGCAGCCGTTTGGCGAGATCGCTGAGGACCGGGTGCTTCCGGTCGGTGGAGACACCCTCGATGATCAGCTGCCGGTTGGCGACCCCGATCGCCATCGAATCGGCCCCTGCGAGGAGCTCCGCGAGGTGCACGATGATGCCCTCTACGACCGGCTGGAGCGAAGGGTGATTCGCCGGGTACATCGAGAACCGGTGCACCCCGATCGAGAACTCGACCAGGAACTCGCTGAGTTCTCGGGAGAGGGCGGCCGTCCGCGGCTCGCCAGGGGCGACCGGAGGAGAGGTGGGTGCGGCCAATGGACCTCGATCCGGGGTTCGGCGTCCGGCCCCAACGGCCTGGACCTACTCAACATATCCTGTGCCGCGGACCGCCGCGACGTACGACGACGATGAGCGATTACGACACGCACGAGCTACCCGCAGAGGGCCGGATCTTCGGCTTCGAGCCCTCCCCCCTGACCCTGACCGTTCGACCCCGATCCACCGCGTGGCGCGCGACGCGGCTCGGGGCCTTCGCGGGGGCGGGACTGCTCGCCTCTCCGGTCGTGGCGCTCGCCCCGCCGCACGTCGCCTGGGCGCTCGCCTCCGTCCTGACCGGGGGCTTCCTGGGGTGGAGGAAGTGGGTCGAGCGCTTCACCCTCCTCGAGGTGTCCGGCCACTGCCCCAAGTGCGACACGCTGCAGGAGCTCGGGTCCCCGATCCGCCTCCAGCGACGCTTCGTACTCGGCTGCCCCGGGTGTCAGCACGACGTCCAGGTCGTGCTGCCGGAGACCGCCTCCGTCTGACGCCCCGGCGGTGGGGAACTCCCGCCCGGACGGGGTCGGCCGCGGCTACTCCCCGCGCAGGACCGGGAGCGGCGGTCGGCGCAGGAGGTCCCGGCTCCCCAGGAGTCCCACCACGACGGTGAGAACGGCGAGCCCGCCCAGGATCGTCAGGACGGGCGCGGTGGCGAGCTGGAAGTCGAGTTCGAAGACGCCGCCGACGATCGCCGCGGAGGCGACCACGGCGAGCCCGGTCCCGGTGAGCCCCGCGAGCAGGCCGAGGGCGAGGTACTCCGAGAAGAGCACGCCGAGGACCTGACCCCGCCGAGCCCCGAGGGTGCGCAGGAGCGCGCCCTCGGTCTGGCGCTGTGCCCGGGAGCTGGCCAGCGCTCCGGCGAGGACGAGGAGACCGGCGACCGCCGCGAAGCCCGCCAGGAAGCGGATCGCCTGGTCGACGCGCCCCAGAATCGTCTCGATCGCCTCCTGGATCCGCCCGACGTCCAGGACGGAGACGTTCGGGTACTCCCGGACGAGTCGGCCCTGGAAGAGGCCGCGCGCCTGATCCTCGGCGACCCGGGCCAGGATGACCCAGCTCGCGGGGGCGTCGTCGAGCGCTCCGGGCTCGAAGACGACGAAGAAGTTGGTGCGGAACTGCTCCCACTCCACCGCTCGAAGACTCGTCACCATCGACTCGATCTCGATGCCGGAGATGCTCCAGGTGAGCCGGTCCCCGACCGCGATCCCGAGGTCCTCGGCCAGCCCCTCCTCCACTGAGATCCGGGCGACGCCCTCGGGCGCCTCCGCAGCGTCGGGCCACCACGACCCGTCCACCAGCGTCTCCGAGTCGGTGAGCTCGCCCCGGAAGGTGTGACGGTACTCGCGCCGGAGCGCCCAGCCGGCCGGACGCTCTTCGGCCGGAAGGGCGGCGAGAGAGTCGCGCCCCAGTCCGCGGATCGCCACCAGCCGCGACGAGACGAGGGGGGTGACCTCCTGCGCGGCGGAGGTGTCCGGGAGGAGGCCGACGATCCCCTCTCGCTGGTCGTTCTGAACGTCGAAGAGGAGGAGGTTCGGGCGTCCGCCACCGAGGTCGACGGTGAGCTCGTCCGTCAGCGTCGTCTGGACCTGGAGGACGGTCGTCGTGATGAACGCCCCGAAGCCGAGGGCGAGGGTGACCGCGATCGTCTGGTTCCCGGGCCTGAAGAGGTTCGAGTACCCCTGTCGCACGACCCACGGCGCCCGGGCCGGGAAGAGGCGCCGGGTGGCGGCGATGATGAGGCGACCGGTGACGAAGAGGGCGGCGGTGGCCCCGGTCAGCCCCGCGGCGAAGCCCCACCCCAGCGCCGGCTCCGGGGCCTCGAGGATCGAGAGAACGATCACGGAGGCCCCGAGCGCGCCGAGGGCGAGCGCGCGGACCGGGTCCAGGCGACGGCGCTCCGGCTCCACGTCGCGGCGAAGCGCGCGGAGCGGCGGCACGTCCCGCACCTGCAGGAGGGGGAGGAGGGCGAAGACGGCGGAGACCCAGACCCCGATCCCGACGCCGCCGGCGATCACCCCGGGCGACAGTCGGGGGGTCACCCCTACCGGGAGGAAGCCTGCGAGCGCCACCGGGAGGACGAACTGCGCCGCCACCCCGATCGCCGCCCCCAGGAGGGAGCCCGCGAGCCCGAGGGCGCCGGCCTGCAGGAGGTAGGCGAGGAAGACGCCGCCAACCCGTGCACCGATCGAGCGGAGGACGGCCACCTCCGTCAGCCGGTCCTTCACGAAGACGTGGATCGCGCTCCCGACCCCGACCCCGCCGAGGAGGAGGGCGCCCAGCCCCACCAGGCCGAGGAACTCCCCGAGGAAGCGGACCCCGTCGCCCAGGTCGCGCGCCTGGTCCGTCGCCGTCGTGAAGCCGACGCCCGTCGCGCGGAAGAGCTCCTCGTAGCGGGTCTCGACGGCGGCCTGCTCCCCGATCTCCGGGAGGCGCAGGTAGGTCTCGTAGCGCGCGAGGGGGCCGAAGCCGAGAATCCCCGTCCGGTCGAGGCCAGCGGCGGTGACCCAGACGCGGGGCCCGACCGCCGTCTGGAAGCCGAGGTCGGTCGGGAGGTCGGTGACCGTGCCCCGGACCTCGAAGGGGTGTCCGCCCAGGAGGATCGAATCGCCGATCGCGATCCCCAGCTGCGGGAGGGCGGCCTCGTCGACGAGCGCCCGCGTCGAGTCGAGGGCGACTGGCCACAGACCGCCCGGCGAGGTCGAGATCTCGCCGTAGAAGGGCCACCCGCCCTCGACGGCTCGGAGCTGAACCAGCCGCGCGAGGTCGCCCCGCTGCGCGGCCGCCATCGTCACCGCGGTGGTGACGGTCGACTGCTCGACCCCCGCCCCGCCGAGGGAGTCGAGTACCGCCGTCACCGAGTCGGGGAAGGCGCGGCTCGCGTTGAGGCGCACGTCGGCGCCCAGGAGGATGCGCGCCTCGCTCCGGATCGACCGCGAGACGTCGTCGCGGAAGGAGTGCACCGCGACCAGCGCCGCCACCCCGAGCGAGATCGAGAGCATGTAGAGCCCGATCCGGCGGAAGGAGGCGCGCCCCTCCCAGCGGGCCAGGCGGAGGCCGAAGCGGACGTTCACCCGTGCGTCCCGGAGTCGTCCACGATGCGGCCACTCCCGATCCGGATGATGCGGTGCGCCCGCTGAGCCAGCCCGAGGTCGTGGGTGACCAGCACCATCGTCGTTCCCGACTCGTCGTGCAGCTCCTCCATCAGCTCCACCACGCTCGCCCCCGTGGCCTGGTCCAGATTTCCGGTCGGCTCGTCGGCGAAGAGGATGCGGGGGCGGTTGACGAAGGCGCGCGCAATCGCGACCCGCTGCTGCTCCCCACCCGAGAGCTGGGTCGGGTAGTGGTCGAGGCGGTCGGCGAGGCCGACCCGGCCCAGGAGTGCCGCCGCCCGTTCGCGCGACTCGGCCGAGGAGACCCGGCCCAGGAGTTCGAGCGGCACCCGGACGTTCTCGAGCGCGGTCAGCGTCGGCAGGAGGTGGAAGGTCTGGAAGACGAAGCCCACGTTCTCGGCCCGGAAACCGGCGCGCCCGTCCTCGCTGAGATCGAAGATCGGGGTGCCTGCGAGCCGGACGCTCCCGGCGCTCGGTTCGTCGAGCCCGGCGAGGAGGCCGAGGAGCGTCGTCTTCCCGCTCCCGGAGGGTCCCACGATCGCCACGATGCCTTCAGGGGCGATCCGCAGATCGATATCCTTCAGGACCTCCAGCGGCCGACCGCCGCTCCGGTACGTCTTCCCGAGCCCCTCGGCCTCGATCATATGCGGGTGTCCCGCCTCCAAACCGTTCTCCTTGCTCTGCTTGCGATCCCGGTCGCCGCATGCGGATCGACCGACGCGGAAGATCGCGGCGGGGAGGCGGTGTCGAGAAGGGCGGACGCCGAGGGGGCGGTCGGGGCCGTCGGAGCCGTCGACTCCCCGCCAGCGGCCGCGGATGCGGCGACGCCCTCGACCGCTCCCTCCCGCGAACCCCCGGCGGACGGCGAAGGATCCCTGCCCCGCGTCGTCGTCCTCGGCACGAGCCTCACGGCCGGGATGGGGCTCGCCGACCCGGACGAATCTGCCTGGCCCGCCCGCCTCGGGGAGCTCGCCCGGGTGGAGGGGATCGAGCTGGAGGTGGTCAACGCGGGCGTCTCCGGCGACACCAGCGCCGGGGGCCTTCGTCGCCTCGACTGGATCCTCCGCGACGCCGTC
>JANQLR010000282.1 GCA_028280525.1 Longimicrobiales bacterium | reverse complement strand
CGGTCATCGAGACCGTTGCCGAGTCCGGGCTGGTCGAGTACGATGTCGGCAAGGCGCCCTACGGCCTGATCCAGGCCGGCTTCGTGGAGCGGGCGACGGCGGGCGCGGTGCAGAGCGAAGAGGCCACCTCGGCAGGGGCACAGGAGCACCTGAACCTCAGGACGGCCTTCTACCGCAGCGGAATGCTGGAGGACGCCGCCCGCGAGTTCCAGGACGCCCTCGCGGAGGACCCCAAGAATGCCCGCGCCCTCTTCCGCCTCGGGCTGATCGCCTTCCGGTCGCGACGGTTGACGCAGGCGCTCGAGTACTTCGACCAGCTCCCCGAGGCGGCGCGCGAGAGCTACGCCGTTCTCCGCAACCGCGCCCTCGCCCTCGAGCTTCTCGGTCGCTTCGACGAGGCGCTCGCCGTCCTCGACTCCGCCGACGGGGTCCGGCCGGACGACCACGACCTCGCGCTGCAGCGCGGCGTCGTCCTCGTCCGGAAGGGGGATGTCGGCCGGGCGATGGAGGCGCTGCGGCGCTACCGCACCGATCCCGACGTCGCGACGCCGTCGGCGATCTACTACGCCTACACCGTCCTCGCCGCCGGTCTCGCCGGCCAGGACGACTACGCGATCGCCGTGGGACGCGAGGGACTCGGACACCACCCGGACTCCGGGCCGCTCCTGGTGAACACCGCCGCCGTGCTCGAGAAGCGGGGCGAGGGCGCCGCGGCCCAGGCCCTCTACCTGCGGGCCCTCCGCCAGACGCCAACCCCGGCGCAGGCGCACAAGGCGCTCGGGGACCAGGCGTACGACCGCGGGCAGATGGACGAGGCCCGCACGCACTACGAGAAGGCGGTCAAGATCGACTCCCGTCTCGGAGACGACCTCTACTACCGCCTCGGCACGCTCGCGCGGAACGACTCGGATCACGACGTGGCCCGACTGCTCTGGCGGCGCGCCCTCGAGCTGAATCCGGGCAACGCCGCCGTTCGGGCGGAGCTGGAGGCGCTCGACACCTCGGCCTGATGGCGGGTCGAGCGCGCAGGTCGGTTCTCCTCGACCGGAGGGCGGGTCGAGTCCCCGCGGTGATCCGGCTCCTCGGGGTGTGCGCTCTCCTGCTGGTCGGCGTGCCCGCCCCGGCGTTCTCCCAGTCGCTCCCCTCCCAGCGGGACACCTCCCGCATCGAGCGCGACCTCCCCCACGGCCGCGGCACCGTCGCGGCGCCCGCCGGGAACGAGTCGTTCCTGGATGCCGTCGTGCGGGCCATCGAGGCCGATCCCGACCTTCCGGCGCTCCCCGTGGGTCTCCCGACCGGCGTCCGGATCGAGATCGCGACGACGCAGGAGGAGTTCGAGCGCTTCTCCGGGGGGCGTCCGCCCGAATGGGCCGCGGGGATCGCGATCCCGAGCGTGAACCGGATCGTCCTGCCGGCGTGGGGCGGGGGAGGCCGGAACCGCGCCGCGCTCGCGGGGACCACCCTCCGCCATGAATGGGCGCACCTCGGCCTCCACCAGCACATGGGTCGACTCCGGATCCCGCGCTGGTTCTCGGAGGGGTACGCGCAGTGGGCGGCCGGGTGGGACCGCGGGAGCGCCTGGCGCCTCCGCCTCCTCGTGGCGGCCGGGCGTACCCCGCCGCTCGACTCGTTGACGCTGCGTTTTCCCGATCAGTCCGCCTCGGCGGAGGTCGCCTACCTCCTGTCGGCGACGATGGTCGAGTACCTCGTGGACGCCTCCGGGGTGGACGGGCTCGAGATCTTCCTGGCGCGATGGCGCGAGGAGGGGCGGTTCGACGCGGCGCTCGCCCGGACGTACGGGCTCACGCCGGGCCGGCTCGAGGTCGCCTGGCGGCGTTGGCTCCGCGACCGCTACGGGTGGGTCTGGCTGATCGGAAGCTCCGGTCTCGGGTGGGCCTTCCTCGCCATCCTCGCCCTCTGGCTGTATCGGATCCGGAGGCGGCGCGATCGAGAGGGGATGGCCCGGCTGCGCGCCGACATCCTCGACTCCGACGACCCGTGGTGGGAGCCCGGAGACGCCCCTCCCGGGAGCCCCGGAGAGGCCCCGGCCCGGACCTCCCGGGCGGCCCCACCCCGGATCTCCTTCGCCGGGCCGTCCCGGACCTCGGGCGCGGGAGGCGCGGTACCCTCCGAGGGGCGGGCCTCCCGCCCGACCCCCACGCCCCCTTCCACACCCGAACCCCCTCCCTCCGGATCCGAATGACCGGTCGAATTCTGATCGTCGACGACGAGGACGGCCTGCGCGACGCCCTCGCGGAGCGTCTCCGGCACGCCGGCCACGAGGTCGAGGCCGCCGACTCCGCGGAGAGTGCACTGGCCCGGCTGAGCGGCTTCGGCCCCGATCTCGTCGTGACGGATCTCCGCATGCCGGGGATGTCGGGGCTGGAGCTGACGGAGCGGATCCGCGCCGGTCTGCCGGGCGTGGAGGTCGTCATCATGACTGGCCACGAGGACATGGAGAGCGCCGTCGCCGCGATGAAGGCGGGTGCGGTCGACTACCTCGTGAAGCCGGTCCAGCTGCGCACCGTCGCCGGACTGGTCGATCGCTGTCTGGAGGAGCGGGCGCGGGAGGCCGAGGCCGAGGCGGCGAGCGGGGAGGGCGATCCGCGCGACCCCGCGGGGCCCGAGTCGATCGTCGGCCGGGACCCCCGCATGATCGAGATCTTCAAGCTCATCGGTACCCTGGCCCGAAACCGCGCGACCGTCCTCGTGCGCGGGGAGACCGGAACGGGGAAGGAGCGGATCGCCCGCGCGATTCACGCGCACTCGATCGCGGCGGAGGAGCCCTTCATCGCGGTCAACTGCACCGCGCTCTCCGACACCCTCCTCGAGTCCGAGCTCTTCGGGCACGTGAAGGGGGCCTTCACCGGAGCCGTCGGGAGCCGGAAGGGGTACTTCGAGCTGGCGGGGCGGGGGACGATCTTCCTCGACGAGCTGGGGGACACCTCCCCGGAGTTCCAGTCGAAGCTCCTCCGGGTACTCCAGGAGCGGACCTTCTACCCGGTGGGCGGCGAGCGAGCGAAGGAGACGCAGGCGCGCGTCGTGGCGGCGACGCATCAGCCGCTCGAGACCCTCGTCGACGAGGGGAGCTTCCGCGAGGACCTCTACTTCCGCCTCCGCGTCGTCGAGATCGTCGTCCCCCCGTTGCGCGAGCGGACGGGGGACATCCCGCTCATCGCCGACGCCCTGCTCGCGCGGATTCGGGAGGAGACGGGCACCGAGGTCGAGCAGATCTCCACCGGGGCGCACGAGGTGCTGCAGCGCTACCGCTGGCCCGGAAACGTGCGCGAACTCGAGAACGCGCTGACCCGCGCCGCGCTCGTCGCGCGCGGTCGCACCATCGGCGCCGAACACCTGCACCTGGGGACGGGGGACGGGGTGCTGCCCCCGGAGACGATCGGAGAGGCCCCCGTCGAGGGGTCGCTCGACGCAGTCATCGCCGCGCACGTTCGAACCGTCCTCACCGAGGTCGACGGCAACCTCGGCGAGGCCGCGCGTCGACTCCACGTCGGTCGCTCCCGCCTCGCCCGGCTGGTCGGCCGGCTCGGGCTCGACAGCTTCCCTGCACG